>CAZWCS010000029.1:0-37038 GCA_964632805.1 uncultured Desulfobacterales bacterium | reverse complement strand
ATGTTCTGAGCAAGGAAGAAGGGGGACGGCATACGCCGTTTTTCAGCGGTTACCGCCCGCAGTTTTATTTTCGGACCACGGATGTGACGGGGGTAGTGACCCTTCCGGAGGATGTGGAGATGGTCATGCCGGGAGACAACGTGGCGATTTCCGGCGAGTTGATAACGCCGATCGCCATGGAGAAGGAACTGCGGTTTGCCATCCGGGAAGGCGGCCGCACCGTCGGCGCCGGTGTTGTCAGTGAAATTATTGAATAATAGATGTTGATATCAGCAGCATATAATACCATATACGAGGAGAAAGCCAGTGAGAGTGACCATATCGTTGGCTTGCACCCAGTGCAAACGCAAAAATTATTCCACGACCAAAAACAAGCGGACGACCCCGGATAAACTGGAACTGAAAAAATACTGTCGGTTTTGCCGGGTGCATACTCCGCATAAAGAAACCAAGTAACTGATCACGTGAGGTGGGCGGCATCCGACAGGGACAGGTAACACAGGCCAGTAGCTCTAACGGTAGAGCGTCGGACTCCAAATCCGGGGGTTGGGGGTTCAAATCCCTCCTGGCCTGCCATCTCCCTGTTACGGGCAAAAATTGGCAGGAATCCGGTTGTTTTTTGCAATAAGGTGGCCAAAAAATCATGGGAAAACTTCAGAAAAAGAAAGATCCGCGAAAGAAGAAGAGCAGGCTGGCTGAAAGCCCTCAGAACAATGGATCTTCGACTCCTTCCGCCGCCCAGAAAAGCACTCGCTCAATGATCCGGGGAGGCGGATTGACCGCCGTCCGGGGAAAGAAAGTGCCTGCGGATTCTGCCTCTCCTGTCAAATCCGGCAAAAAGCCATCAGCTGCGGGGGGTAAGAAATATTTCGAGGAGGGCCTGCAGTTTTTGCGGGAAGTGCGGATTGAACTGAAAAAGGTGACATGGCCCTCCCGCAGGCAGACGGCGGGATCCACTGCGGTGGTGCTGGTACTGGTTATTATTGTCTCCTTTTTTTTGGGTATTGTGGATTTCGCCTTGTCCAGTTTGGTAAAAGTGGTTCTGGGATGAGAACGCTAAAGACGAGACAGGTACAGGTAAGGAGTTATCGTGTCACATAAATGGTATGTGGTGCATGTCTATTCGGGTTTTGAAGGGAAAGTGCAAAAGGCTCTTGAAGAGCGTATCGCTACTTCCGGTTGTGCGGACAAGTTCGGGGAGATCGTTGTCCCCACCGAACAGGTCGTGGAACTGGTGAAAGGAAAGAAGAAGGAGTCTTCCAGAAAATTTTATCCGGGTTATATTCTGGTGCAGATGACGCTGGATAATGAGACGTGGCATATCGTTACCAATACGGCCAAAGTAACCGGATTTCTGGGGGGGAAAGATAAACCGACGCCGATTTCCGAGGCGGAAGCAGCCACCATTTTGGACCGGATTGAGGCAGGGAAAGAAAAGCCGCAACCGAAATATTCCTTTGAGGTGGGGGACGAGGTAAGAGTAACCGAAGGGCCGTTTGCCACTTTTAACGGTGTAGTGGAAACCGTTAATCATGAAAAAGGAAAATTACGGGTATTGGTAAGTATCTTTGGACGATCCACGCCGGTGGAGCTGGATTTCATACAGGTGTCGAGACAGAAATAATCGTTTGGAGTAAGAACAATGGCAAAAAAAGTTGTGGGGCAGATTAAATTGCAGGTTATGGCCGGTAAAGCCAACCCGTCGCCACCCATTGGTCCGGCTTTGGGACAGCATGGGGTGAATATTATGGATTTTTGCAAAGCCTTTAACGCCAGAACGGCGGATCAGGAGGGAATGGTAATCCCGGTGGTGATAACTGTTTATGTTGATAAATCTTTTTCTTTTATTACCAAAACACCGCCGGCAGCGGTTCTTTTGAAAAAAGCGGCGAAAGTCGCTAAGGGCTCGGGAGAGCCGAACCGGGAGAAGGTGGGAAAGGTCTCTCAAGCGGATGTAGAGGAGATCGCCAGAATAAAGATGCCGGATTTAAATGCTGTTGATATGCGGGCAGCCTGTCAGATTATCGCGGGGACAGCCAGAAGTATGGGAATAGAGATTGTTTAGGGAAAGTGGGGTAAGAAAATGCCGAAGCGAGGGAAAAAATATTTAGAAGCCAGGAAAAAGGTGGACTCCGGAAGATATTACGAGATTGAAGAAGGGTTGGCCCTGGCACTGGAAGCGAGTTATGCCGGATTTGATGAGAGCCTTGAAGTGGCCGTGAATTTGGGCGTTGATCCCCGTCATGCCGACCAGATGGTCCGGGGATCGGTCATTCTGCCGCATGGAACCGGTAAATCGGTGCGGGTTCTGGTTTTTGCCAAAGGAGAAAAGGAGAAGGAGGCCGCGGACGCCGGAGCGGATTTTGTTGGCAATGATGAATTGATTGAAAAGATTAAGGGCGGCTGGTTTGAATTTGATAAAGCCGTGGCGACTCCGGATATGATGGGGTCCGTGGGGAAAATCGGGAAGTTGCTGGGTCCGAGAGGCTTGATGCCCAATGCCAAAACCGGAACGGTCACTTTTGATCTGGCCAAAGCCGTTGAGGAACTGAAAGCGGGAAAAATTGATTTCCGGGTAGACAAAGCCGGCATCGTACACGCCTCTTTCGGCAAAGTTTCTTTTGGAATAGAAATGTTGAAGGAAAACCTGGCGGCCTTTTTAAAAACGGTTCAGTCCATGAAGCCGGCCGCCAGTAAAGGAACCTATATGCAGAAACTGGCGATTTCTACCGCCATGGGGCCGGGGGTTCACCTGGATACTTCCCTGATTAAAGATTTTGTCAAATAAACAGAGATTTTGCCGGTTCAATAACCGTAGTTGCTGTTCTGCGTTGTGGAAATAGAAAAAGAAGGCCTTGGAACGGTTAAGCGCGGATTGCGCTGAGCCAGAAGAAAATAACACATGTCATAAAATTGTAAAAAAATCTGTCAAAGACCGCAGGTGCGCGTAGAAGTGTATAGCCGCTTAATCGTGAGGCGCGGGTGCCTTTGCCTGCCGAGACAGTGATAATCTGTTTGAGATTACACTATAGATAAGGTACCTCCGGTTTTTGCATAAAGGGAAAGGAGGTGGAATCCAACTTTGCTTACTCTAGACGAAAAAAAAGCCCTGGTGGAAACACTGCACAAAGATTTTCAGCAGGCGGCGGTGGTTGTTCTTACGGATTATAAAGGGTTAAATGTGGAAGAGGTGAATTCCCTGCGCCGCAAACTGAAAGAGGTCGGGGTAGAGTATCGGGTAATCAAAAATACGCTTTTGAAAAGAGCCGCAGAGGGAACGGATATAGAAGTTGTCTCGGATTTTTTTGTGGGACCGACTTCCATCGCCCTGGGTTATGAAGACCCGGTGCTGCCGGCCAAGGTTTTGTCCGATTTTGCTAAGGACAATGACAAGCTGGAAATCAAGGCGGGGGTGTTAAACGGCTCCCTGCTGACTTCCGAGCAGATTACGGCCCTGGCCAAATTGCCGTCCCGCGAAGTTCTTCTTTCGCAGTTTTTGTCTGTACTGAACGGTGTTCCCACATCTTTCGTAAGGGTTCTCAATGGTGTGCCGACGCAACTGGTGAACGTTCTTTCTGCCATCAAAGATCAGAAAGAGGCTGCCTGAACGTTGGCGAATGGAAAAACAGCTGGAGGTATTGGAGGTAGTATAAATGTCTGATATAAAAAAAGATGATGTTATTGAGTTTATCGCAAACATGTCGGTGATGGAGCTTTCGGAACTGGTGTCCGAACTGGAGGAAAAATTTGGTGTTTCTGCCGCTGCCCCGGTGGCCGTGGCCGCCGGCGCTCCGGCGGCAGGCGGGGGTGAGGCGGAAGCGGAAGAAAAAACCGAATTTGATGTTGTGCTGACGGTGGCCGGCGATCAGAAGATTAAGGTGATCAAAGAGGTGCGGGCGATTACCGGGTTGGGTCTGAAAGAAGCCAAAGCCCTGGTGGAGGAAGCGCCGAAGCCGGTAAAAGAGGGTATGCCCAAAGAAGACGCGGAGAAAATAAAAGAGCAACTGGAAGGCGTCGGCGCGCAGGTAGAAATAAAATAAAATTTTGGGATGAATTGGATGATATTGATGGCCTCAGCCGGTCTGATGCAGGCGGATTTGCAGCAGACGGGCTGGGCCATCAGTGGTTTTGGATGCCAACGCAAGATGGTTATCGGCGGTACACAAGGGGGGAGCTGCTATAGCCGTTTATTGAACCTAATATTTTCGGAGATGCCATGTCAGGCGAGTCAACAATAAGAAGGCGCGTGCGGAAAAATTTTGGTGAACTGGAAAAAATTGTCGAAATTCCGGATCTGATCGGGATGCAGAAAGAATCCTATGGCCGTTTTCTGCAACTCGACGTGCTTCCCGAAGATCGGCAGGAAATCGGCTTGCAGGCGATTTTTCAGTCGGTTTTTCCCATCAAGGATTTTACCGAAAGTGCTTCTCTGGAATTTATTTCTTATTCTTTCGGAAGTGTCAAACACTCGGTACCGGAATGTATCCAACGGGGCATGACCTATGAAATCCCCGTCCGGATTCGCGTCCGGCTGGTGGTTTATGACATTGACACCGAGACCGGTTCCTCCAGTATCCGCGATATCAAGGAACAGGAGATATATTTCGGCGCCATTCCGCTGATGACCGATAAAGGCACTTTTATCATTAACGGCACTGAACGGGTTGTCGTCAGTCAGCTGCACCGGTCTTCGGGAATATTTTTTGACCATGACCAGGGCAAAAGTCATTCCAGCGGGAAGGTCATTTACAGTGCGCGAATTATTCCGGTACGCGGTTCCTGGATTGATATGGAGATCGACCCCAAAGACATTGTTTATGTAAGAATTGATCGCCGCCGGAAATTTCCCGCTACGCTGCTTTTTAAAGCCCTGGGATATAATAAAAAAGACATTTTGGATTATTTTTATCTCAAAGAAACCATTTATCTTCAAAAACGCAAGGTGTTCAAGTCTTTTACAGAAGAATCCCTCCGGGGGCAACGGGCGACGACACGGGTGAAGCACCCGGAGACCGGAGAGATTATTGTTGATAAAGATCGGATTTTTACCAAGCGGGTTATTCGAGAGATAAAATCGGTGGGGCTGTCGATGATCCCTGTCAAACCGGAGGACGTTGTGGACAGGGTTTTGGGGGCGCCGGTCGCAAATCCGGAAAGCGGGGAGTTGATCGCTGATGCGGGCGACTTTGTAACAGAGGAAATGTTCGAGACCATCCGGAATGTTGGTATCCAAGATTTTGAGGTGGTTTTTGTCGACGGCAATGTCAGTACCGATTCCATTGCCAAGACACTTTTGCTGGACAAAATGGAAACCAAGGAAGAGGCCTTAATCGACATTTATCGCCGTCTTCGCCCGGGTAATCCAGCTACGGCTGAGG
This sequence comes from uncultured Desulfobacterales bacterium, assembly GCA_964632805.1. Lineage (GTDB taxonomy): Bacteria > Desulfobacterota > Desulfobacteria > Desulfobacterales > Desulfosudaceae > CAZWCS01. The sequence goes on along the minus strand of CAZWCS010000029.1, from coordinate 31,660 downwards.
TGGCCCAGGATTTTCTGGATCGATTGTTCTTTAAGCCGGATTATTATGATTTGTCTTCGGTGGGGCGCCTGAAGTTAAATTACCGCTTAAATATCGATGAGGCCATAAATTTGCGTACCCTCCGGAAAGAGGATCTTCTGCTGGCGGTAAAGACGTTGGTAGACCTGAAAAATCAGCAGGGGGCGGTTGATGATATTGATCATCTGGGCAATCGTCGCGTGCGAGCGGTGGGGGAATTGCTGGAAAATCAGTATCGCATTGGTCTGGTTCGTATGGAGCGGGCCATCAAGGAACGTATGAGCCTTCAGGAAGTGGACGCACTTATGCCGCATGATCTGGTGAATCCCAAACCGGTTTCCGCCGTGGTTCGCGAATTTTTTGGTACCAGCCAGTTGTCGCAATTCATGGATCAAACCAACCCCCTTTCTGAAACGACTCACAAGCGGCGTTTAAGTGCTCTGGGACCGGGGGGATTAACACGGGAGCGCGCCGGATTTGAGGTAAGAGACGTCCATCCTTCTCATTATGGCCGGATTTGTCCGATTGAAACACCGGAGGGGCCGAATATCGGCTTGATTGTTTCTCTGAGCACCTATGCCAGAGTGAACGATTTCGGATTTGTGGAGACGCCCTATCGGGTTGTCAGGGATGCTACGGTGACCAAGGAGATCCGTATGCTCCCGGCTTTTGAAGAAGGGGAACATCCGATTGCGCAGGCCAATGCACCACTTGACAAGGACAATCGATATGTCCGGCCGGTGGTTATTTCGCGGGTTGCCGGTGAATTCAGTCTGGTGAATGCTCAGGAGATTGAGCTGATGGATGTATCCCCCAATCAGCTGGTAAGTGTCTCCGCTTCTTTGATCCCGTTTTTGGAAAACGATGATGCCAACCGGGCGCTTATGGGATCGAATATGCAGCGCCAGGCGGTCCCATTGGCCAGCACCAGCGCTCCCCTGGTGGGCACTGGTGTGGAGCGAGTGGTCGCCCGGGACTCGGGCGTCGCTGTCGTGGCCGATAAACCGGGGGTAGTAACCAAGGTGGATTCCTCCCGTATTGTGGTGAAGCATGAAATAAACGGACAGAAAGATAATGAGAGTCCGGTGACGGTATATAATTTGTCCAAGTTTATCCGGTCCAACCAGAATACCTGTTTTAACCATCGTCCGATTGTCAGAAAAGGGCAAAAGGTGAAGAAGGGGGACATTCTGGCGGACGGGCCCGCTACGGATCACGGGGAACTGGCGCTGGGGAAAAACGTGACCGTCGCCTTTATGCCTTGGGGCGGATACAATTTTGAGGATTCCATTCTGGTGGGGGAGACCCTGGTGCGGGACGGGGTTTTTACTTCCGTGCATATCGAAGAATTTGAGGTGGTTGCCCGGGACACGAAATTGGGCAAGGAAGAAATTACTGCGGACATTCCCAATGTCGGTGAGGAAAGCTTAAAAGATCTGGACGAAAGCGGTATTATTATTGCCGGAGCCGAGGTGCAGCCGGGAGATATTCTGGTAGGCAAACTCACACCGAAAGGAGAAACACAGCTTTCCCCGGAGGAAAAGCTGTTACGGGCAATTTTCGGCGAAAAAGGAGGAAATGTCAAGGATACCTCTCTCCGGGTGCCCCCCGGGGTCAGCGGAACCGTTATTGACGCCAAGGTCTTTACGCGTCGCGGCGTGGAAAAGGATGAACGGACCCAGGCCATTGAAGACGAGGAAGTCGCCGTTTTAAAAAACAATCGGGACGACAAAATCGCCGTGATCGAAGAAGTGGCCCGTGATGAATTTGCACAACTGGCAGAGGGGAAAAAATGCGCGGCTGCGGTTAAAAAGGGCAAGAAAATCCTGATTGTCAAAGGCGCTGCCGCCACCCGGGAGGCCCTGCAGGAACTGTCCCTGGCCCAGCTGGAAAAGATTGCTTTCGAATCGGCCACGGTCGCGGCAAAGGCCCATGAGATATGGGAGTGGTGCCGCGAACAGAAAGAAAACTGTCGGCAGGAATTTGAAGACAGAGCCGGCCGGTACGGTGCGGGGGATGAACTTCCCCCCGGGGTGATCAAAATGGTCAAGGTGTATGTGGCCATGAAACGGGTACTGTCCACCGGAGACAAAATGGCGGGACGGCACGGGAACAAAGGGGTCGTCTCCCGGATCCTTCCTATCGAGGATCTTCCTTATTTTGAGGATGGCACTACGGTGGATATGGTATTGAATCCGCTGGGGGTGCCTTCCCGAATGAATGTCGGCCAGATTCTGGAGATTCATCTGGGCCGGGCGGCCAGAGAACTGGGGCGGCAGATTGACCACATGATTGAAGAAAAAAAGCATCAGGAGCTGCGGAAAAAAATTAAGGCCGTTTTTGATAGTAAAGATATTTCGCCCACAATTATCGATAAAATGGATGAAAACGGTCTTTACGCCTTTGCGGAAAATTATCGGGAAGGTGTGCATATGGAAACGCCGGTATTTGACGGTGCCAAAGAAGAGGGAATCAAGTCGCTTCTCAAAGAGGGAGGCGTTTCGGAAACCGGCCAGGCGGTTTTGTATGACGGGCGAACCGGCGAACCGTTTCATGAGAAGGTGACGGTGGGGACCATGTATATGCTGAAACTTCATCATCTGGTGGATGATAAATTGCATGCCCGCTCGATAGGGCCCTATTCCCTGGTAACCCAGCAGCCTCTCGGAGGCAAGGCGCAGTTCGGTGGGCAGCGTCTGGGTGAGATGGAGGTCTGGGCCATGGAGGCCTATGGTGCGGCTTATGCCCTGCAAGAGTTTTTGACGGTCAAGTCGGATGATATTGCCGGCAGAACCCGTATGTATGAAAAAATTGTCAAGGGCCAGAATGTTCTTGATCCCGGCCTTCCGGAGTCTTTCAAAGTACTGACCAAAGAGATGAAGGGGCTGGGGCTGGATGTCAACCTTATTGAAGAAAAACCCAGTAAGGAGTAACTCTTGGAAACTGTATACGATTTTTTTGCAAAACCGGTTAATCCCCGGTCGTTTTCGGGTGTAAAACTGGGGCTGGCCTCGCCGGAACAGATTTTACATTGGTCCTTCGGCGAGATTACCAAGCCTGAAACCATTAATTACCGGACGTTTCGGCCGGAGCGGGATGGCCTGTTCTGTGCCAAAATTTTTGGCCCCACCAAGGATTACGAATGCAACTGTGGTAAATATAAACGGATGAAACACCGTGGCGTTACCTGTGAAAAGTGTGGCGTGGAGGTGATTCAGTCCAAGGTGCGACGGGAACGCATGGGACATATCAAACTCGCCTCCCCGGTTTCGCATATCTGGTTTTTGAAAACGTTGCCCAGCAAAATTGGTAATCTTCTGGATCTGACACTCAAGGAACTGGAGAAGGTACTTTATTTTGACAGCTATATCGTTACGGACGCCAAAGACACCGATTTGTCGGAACGACAAGTGCTCTCCGAAGAAGACTACCAGCAGGCCCTGGAAAAGTACGGGACGGCTTTTGAAGCCGGCATGGGGGCAGAAGCCATCAAAATTTTACTGGAAAAGGTCGATCTGGACGCCTTGAGTGTGGAATTGCGGGAGGAGATGCAGGATACCAAGGTGGACTCCAAACGCCGGAAATTTTCCAAGCGATTGCGGATTGTCGATAGTTTTCGCAAATCCGGTATGGTGCCGTCCTGGATGTTGATTGACGTGGTGCCGGTTATCCCGCCGGACTTGCGTCCATTAGTACCGCTGGAGGGAGGACGGTTTGCGACTTCCGATCTGAATGATCTGTACCGCCGGGTGATTAACAGAAATAATCGGCTGAAGCGGCTGATTGATTTAAACGCGCCGGATATTATTTTACGCAATGAGAAACGGATGCTTCAGGAAGCGGTGGATGTTTTGTTTGATAACGGCCGGCACGGCCGGGCTGTGACCGGAAGCAATAAGCGCCCCTTGAAATCCTTAACGGATACTTTAAAAGGCAAGCAGGGGCGATTCCGGCAGAACCTGCTGGGCAAGCGGGTTGATTATTCCGGTCGAACGGTTATTACCATCGGCCCCAATCTGCGGTTGCACCAGTGCGGCATTCCCAAGCAGATGGCCCTGGAACTCTTCAAGCCGTTTATTTATTATCGCCTGGAACAGAAAGGGTACGTTTCCACTGTTAAAAGCGCCAAAAAGATGGTGGAACGGGAGACGCCGGAAGTATGGGATACTCTGGAGGAGGTCGTCAAGGAGTATCCGGTAATGTTGAACCGGGCGCCCACACTTCATCGTTTGGGGATGCAGGCCTTTGAACCCGTATTGATCGAGGGGAAGGCCATACAACTGCATCCTCTGGCCTGTACAGCCTTTAATGCGGATTTTGACGGCGATCAGATGGCGGTGCATATTCCGCTTTCCGTGGAAGCACAGATAGAGGCCCGGGTCATTATGCTCTCTTCCAATAATATTCTTTCCCCGGCCAACGGCAGCCCGGTGATTGTGCCTACCCAGGATATTGTGCTGGGTACTTATTATATGACGAAGATTATTGCCGGTTCCAAAGGCGAAAATAGTGTTTTTGCCAATCCGGGGGAAGTGATTTCCGCATATGATGCGGGGGCCGTGGAACTTCATGCTGCCATTTCTGTCCGTATTGACGGCATTCGTTATGAGACTTCGGTGGGTCGGATTCTCGTCTGGGAGATTATTCCCCAGGATTTCCCGTCGGTTTTTAAGACGATCTGGTTTTCCAACAAGAAGGAGGCCAATGCCGCTTTATCGGAAATTAAAAAAGGCGTGGCTTTTGATGAAATTGCGAAAACCTATGGCGAAGACAGGGAATGGGGGCTGCTTAAAGAGGAAGAGGTGACCGCCCGTTTTGGTGTCGAGACTGCTGATGCCGAATATATGCGTTCCCTCAAGAAGGGGGAATGCAGCGATATTATTGCTGCTAACGACGGCTATTGCCTTTTTGAGATGGCCGGGAATAAAAGTGAAATCCCCTATGACTTAATTAACCGGCCCCTTGACAAAAGGGCTGTGCGGGAGCTTGTAGGCCGGGCTTACAGGCGTATCGGGCCGAAGAAAACGGTTATTCTGGCGGACAGGTTGAAAAATATCGGGTACAAATATTCAACACTCGGAGGATTGTCGATATCCATTGACGCCATGGTAGTGCCGAAGGAAAAGTGGGAGATTATTCGTTCGGCCGAAGAGAAAGTGGAGGAGATTGCCAATCAGTATAAAGAGGGTTTGATTACCCAGGGGGAAAAATATAACAAAGTTATTGATATCTGGTCCAAAGCCACGGATGAAATTTCGAACGCCATGATGGCGGCGATGAAAGCCGCTGCCATCGCCGAAAAAGATACTGTTGCGGTGGATCAGGAAAAGAGCCAGACTGCCGCGAAAACTCCGCGGGAGCGGTTTAACCCGGTGTTTATGATGGCGGATTCCGGTGCCAGGGGGAGTGCCGATCAGATGCGGCAGCTGGCGGGTATTCGTGGACTTATGGCCAAACCCTCCGGGGAAATAATCGAGACCCCGATTACAGCCAATTTCCGGGAGGGATTGACTGTTTTGCAGTATTTTATTTCCACTCATGGCGCCAGAAAAGGACTGGCGGATACTGCTTTGAAGACGGCCAATTCCGGATATCTCACCCGGCGCCTGGCGGATGTGGCCCAGGATTGCATGATTGCGGAAGAAAATTGCGGTTCGACCCGGGGGGTGGAAGTTGAATCCCTGCTTGAAGGCGGTGAAATTATTGAGCGCCTGGTGGATCGCGTTATCGGCCGTATTGCTGTGGAAGATATTTACGATGTGTTTACGGATGAATTGATTGTTAAAGCCGGACAGGAAATCACCGAGCGGCATGTTGACGCCATTGAAAATTCCGGCTTGACAAAGATTAAAATCCGTTCCCCGTTGACCTGTGACAGCCGGGAAGGCATTTGTGCCAAATGTTACGGCCGCGATTTCGCCCATGGAAGGCTGGTTGAGCTGGGGCAGTCGGTGGGAATACTGGCCGCGCAATCTATTGGTGAGCCCGGGACACAGCTGACCATGCGGACTTTCCACATTGGCGGTACGGCCAGCCAGAAAGTGGAGCAGACGGAGATCCGGGCTCGTGTAGACGGTATCATCAAGCTGGGCGACCTGAATTTGGTGGCCAATGCCGAAAAACAGCTGGTGGTGATGAATCGCCGGGGGGGAGAATTTTCCATTATGAGTGAAGGCGGTCGCGAAGTGGAAAGGTGCCCCGTGATATATGGGGCCACAATTGTGGTTCAAAATGGCCAGAAAGTAAAGGCGGGCGATGTCTTAGCCGTCTGGGACCCCTTTACAACGCCGATTGTCGCGGAAGTCGGGGGCACAGTAAAGTTCGGGGATATCGTCAAGGGAAAAACCATGCAGGACCGGGTAGACCCGGTTACCGGGAAATCCAGTCAGACAGTTATTGAAAGCAAAGCCCAGGATGTCCGGCCTCGGATCTCGATTAAAGGGTCTGACGGGAAAACCATTAAATTGCCTGGAAACCGCGGCAATGCCCGCTATCCCCTGCCGGTGGACGCGATTATTCTGGTGGAAGAAAATGATGAAATCAGAGCGGGCGATGTTATCGCCAAGCTGCCTCGGGCAACCACGAAAACCAAGGATATTACCGGGGGACTGCCGCGGGTGGCGGAGTTGTTTGAAGTCCGTAAACCCAAAGAGGTGGCCGTGCTGAGTGAAATCGACGGCTATGCCACCATTGAGAAAGCCGCCACCAAAAAAGGCAAACAAAAGGTCCGCGTAACGCCTGTAGACGGGGGAGAGCCGCGGGATTATCTGATTCCGCGGGGAAAACACATTAACGTTTATGATGGGGATTATGTCAAGGCCGGAGAGGAGCTCGTCGCCGGTTCCGCCAATCCGCAGGATATTATGAATATTAAAGGGGACGTGGCCCTGGCCCGGTATCTGGTAGATCAAGTACAGGAGGTATATCGTCTGCAGGGTGTTACCATTAATGACAAACATATTGAAGTCATCGTCCGGCAGATGATGCGACGGGTAAAAATCAAAGACGTCGGCGACACGGAATTCATTGATGACGAACAGGTGGATAAATTCCGCTTTGAAGAGGTGAATCGGGAATTGATTCAGAAGGGCGGCCAACCGGCTGTGGGCGAACCTTTAATTCTCGGTATCACGAAGGCTTCCCTGGCTACGGATAGTTTTATTTCGGCTGCTTCTTTTCAGGAAACCACCAAAGTCCTGGCCGATGCCAGTATTGCCGGAAAAACGGATTATCTGAAGGGATTGAAGGAAAATGTTATCATGGGCCGCCTCATTCCCGCGGGAACCGGTTTTGTGGAATACAGCAAAGACAAGGATACCGGTGGGGAAACGACGCCGGCCCTGGTCAGCATTTAAAAATAATTTTTGGTTTTTTGATAAAAGGCTTGACAGGTTTAAGGGGAAGATGTAATTTTTATCATTTTACCAAAACAAATGGTCGTTATTTTAGGGTAACCAAGGGAGTTGAAACAAGAAAAATGCCAACGATTAATCAATTGGTGCGTAAAGGAAGAAAACGGATCAAGAAAAAGGCGGCTACGCCGGCCCTGAAGGGAGGGCCTCAGAAAAGGGGGGTCTGTGTAAGGGTGTATACTTCAACCCCCAAAAAACCGAATTCGGCTTTGCGTAAAGTCGCCAGGGTCCGGTTGACAACAGGCGGGGAAGTTACCGCTTATATTCCCGGCATTGGCCATAACCTTCAGGAACATTCGGTGGTCCTTGTCCGGGGTGGGCGTGTCAAGGATTTGCCGGGTGTCCGGTATCATGTTGTCCGTGGAACTCTGGACACACTGGGAGTGGATGACAGACGGCAGGGGCGTTCGAAATATGGGGCAAAGCGTCCCAAATAAACGGACTTGCCCGTGAGCCGCAGTAACCAAATGAACCTGAATTACAGATGATAAAGAGGCTGTAACGATGCCCAGAAAAAGAGAAGTCCCGGTGCGGAAGATTATGCCGGATCCGCAATACAAAAGTGAGTTGGTAGCCAAATTTGTGCATAAAATTATGCGGGATGGAAAGAAAAGCACGGCGGAATCAATATTGTATCAGGCCTTTTCGGTTATTGAAGAAAAAACCGGTAAGCCGCCCCTGGAGGTTTTTGAACACGCCATTGCCAATGTGAAACCGAAGGTGGAAGTTAAATCCCGGCGTGTCGGCGGTTCTACCTATCAGGTACCGACGGAAATACGGGAGCCCCGACGGATCGCATTGGCAATTCGCTGGTTGATTCAATACGCCGGCGGACGTCCGGAAAAAGGGATGGCCGCCAAGCTTTCGGCCGAGCTAATGGACGCAGCCAGTGAGAGAGGCTCTTCTGTAAAGAAGAAAGAAGATACCCATAAAATGGCGGAAGCCAATAAGGCTTTTGCCCACTACCGCTGGTAAAGCAGGAGGCCGGGAAAAAGTTTTTGACCTGCGGGGATAATATGCGAATTTTGGAACAAAATGACAAGTTTGACCGTATAGAAAAAGAATCCGTTTTTTTAGGAAAAGGGGGCGAAGATGGCAAAAGAGAAATTTGAGCGAACCAAGCCGCATGTGAATGTAGGAACGATTGGTCATATCGATCATGGTAAGACGACCTTGACGGCGGCCATGACGAAGCATTGCGGTTTGAAGGGGTTGGCGGAATACGTGGCTTTTGACAAAATCGACAAGGCCCCGGAAGAAAAAGAGCGGGGGATTACGATTGCGACGGCCCATGTGGAGTATCAGACGGAAGCGCGTCATTACGCTCATGTGGACTGCCCCGGCCACGCGGATTATATCAAGAATATGATCACCGGCGCGGCGCAGATGGACGGTGCGATACTGGTGGTGGGTGCGGATGACGGGCCCATGCCGCAGACGCGGGAGCATATTTTGCTGGCGCGTCAGGTAGGGGTGCCGAGCATTGTGGTGTTTTTGAACAAGTGTGACATGGTGGATGACGAAGAGCTGATTGAACTGGTGGAGCTGGAGCTTCGGGAACTTTTGGACAAGTATGAGTTTCCGGGAGACGATACGCCGATTATCCGGGGGAGTGCGTTGAAGGCGCTGGAGAGCGATGACGCGGACAGCGAGGAAGCCAAGTGTGTTTTTGAATTACTGGAAGCTTTGGATTCGTATATACAGGAGCCCAAGCGTGATATTGACAAGCCGTTTTTAATGCCGATCGAGGATGTTTTCAGCATATCGGGTCGGGGTACGGTGGTGACCGGTCGGATTGAGCGTGGTGTTATCAAGGTAAACGAGGAAATTGAGCTGGTGGGGATCCGCCCGACGGCGAAGACGGTGTGCACGGGTGTGGAGATGTTCCGCAAGCTTCTGGACGAGGGGCAGGCCGGTGACAATGTGGGTTTGCTGTTGCGTGGGACGAAGCGGGATGAAGTGGAACGGGGGCAGGTAGTGGCGAGGCCGAAGACGATAACGCCGCATACCAGGTTCAAGGCGGAAGTGTATGTTCTGAGCAAGGAAGAAGGGGGACGGCATACGCCGTTTTTCAGCGGTTACCGTCCGCAGTTTTATTTTCGGACCACGGATGTGACGGGGGTGGTGACCCTTCCGGAGGATGTGGAGATGGTCATGCCGGGAGACAACGTGGCGATTAGCGGCGAGTTGATAACGCCGATCGCCATGGAGAAGGAGCTGCGGTTTGCCATCCGGGAAGGCGGCCGTACCGTCGGCGCCGGTGTCGTCAGTGAAATTATCGAATAATCAATATGTTGTATTGTTTGGATGAAAGAGCTTCGGGCGGATTATGAGCACTAAAATCAGGATTAAGCTGAAGGCGTATGATCATCGACTGCTGGATCAATCGGCACTGGACATTGTAGATACAGCCCGAAAGACCGGGGCCAAAGTGCTGGGACCGATACCGCTGCCGACGACGATTAACAAATTTTGTGTTTTGCGTTCACCGCATGTAAATAAAAAATCGCGGGAACAGTTTGAAATGCGGACGCATAAACGATTGCTGGACATTATGGAACCGACGCAACAGACTGTTGATGCCTTGATGAAGCTTGATCTTTCGCCGGGCGTGGACGTGGCCATCAAACTGTAAGGGGTGCGGTTGCAGTATAGGAGCTGAGACGAATGGGCAAAGCAATATTGGGACGAAAGCTTGGAATGACAGGGGTTTTTTCCGAAGAAGGCCTTTATGTCCCGGTTACGGTGATTGAGGCGGGGCCTTGTGTGGTGACGCAGATCAAAACGGTCGCCAAAGACGGTTATGATGCCTTGCAGGTCGGTTTCGGTGAGAAATCGGCCAAACAGGTGAATATGCCTTTGGCCGGCCACTTCAAGAAAAGCGGCACCGCCGGCTTCGTTTATGTCAGAGAGATACCGGTGGATGATCCTTCGGAATACAGCCTGGGGCAGGTAATTACCCTTGATGATTTTTCGATCGGTGAAAAAATTCATGTGACCGGGAAAACCAAGGGGCGCGGGTTCAGTGGTGTGGTCAAACGACACGGCTTTAAGGTAGGACGACGGTCCCACGGCAACCGAAACTATCGGAAGCCGGGCGCAATCGGTAACAGCGCCTGGCCCGGAAAGGTCACGCGCGGGAAGAAGCTCCCGGGGCAATATGGTAACAGCCGCAAAACGATTAAGAACCTGACCATTCACGATATCCGGGAAACGGACAACCTGATTTTAATCAAAGGAGCAGTTCCGGGAAGCAAAAACAGCCTGGTGCAATTGAAGAAGGCGCTGGAGGCTTAGCGTATTTCGGCCGATGATAGAATCCATCCTGGCCCACGGAGTGAATAATTATGGCTGTAGCAGAGGTTAAAAATATAAAAGGCGAGACGGTTTCCCAGGCGGAATTACCGGATCATATTTATAGGGTTGCTGTTAACAAAAGTATTCTGAACGAGGTTGTAACGATGCAGCTGGCCGCCAGAAGACGTGGAACCGCGTCTGTTAAAACCCGTGCGGAAGTCAAAGGGAGTACGGCCAAACTCTTTCGGCAAAAGGGGACTGGACGAGCCCGGCGGGGAGATATCAAATCCCCCCTGTTAAAGGGTGGCGGTGTTGCTTTCGGGCCCTCGCCCCGTTCTTATGAGAAGAAGGTGCCGAAAAAAGTGCGGAAATTGGCTTTGAAAATGGCTTTGTCCAGCAAGGTGCAGGAAGATGCTTTAACCGTGGTGGATGCCTTTTCGCTGGAGCGCATTAAGACGAAAGATTTTATCCGTGCCATTGAGTCTCTGGGTTTACAGAATGTTCTGATTGTGACCGGTGATGAAAACCGGGAACTGGAGCTGTCGGCACGGAATGTGTCGGATGTGAAAGTTCTCCGGTGGGAAGGGCTTAATGTTTATGATGTTTTGAAATACCGGCATTTGGTGTTGCTTGAGACTGTGCTGGCATCGATAGAGGGGAGGCTGAATTAACCCATGCTTGGCTATGATTTAATTAGATGTCCGGTGATTACGGAAAAAACCAGTCTGCAGAATGAGTTATACAATCAGGTTACTTTTGAGGTGGACAGACGGGCCAATCGGATTGAGATCGCACGCGCGGTGGAAAAGGCTTTTAATACAAAAGTGGCCAAGGTGCGTACCATCTCCATAAAGGGGAAAACCAAACGGCTGGGCAGAAATATCGGCAAAAGGCGGGACTGGAAAAAAGCGGTCGTGACCCTGATGCCGGGAGAACGGATTGAATTTTTTGAAGGTGTTTAGCACTGGAGATACGGGAGATCATCGATGGGGATTCGAAAAGTAAAGCCGACCTCTCCCGGTCGGAGAGCGCAGGAATATGCGACTTTTGAGGAGTTGACGGTTTCCAAACCATCTGTAAAGCGGCTGGTGGAACCACTGCACAAGTCCGGGGGGCGGAATGCCAACGGCCGGATTACCACCCGCCATCGTGGCGGTGGACATAAACGTCACTACCGCGTGATTGATTTTAAGCGCAATAAAGACAATATCCCGGCGAAAGTTGCGGAAATCGAATATGATCCCAATCGCTCGGCACGTATCGCGCTGCTTTTTTATGTGGACGGAGAGAAGCGGTATATTCTGGCGCCGGTCCATTTAAAAGTGGGCGATTTTGTCATGAGCGGGCCGGAGGCGGAAATTAAAGTGGGCAATGCGTTGCCTCTGGCCGATATGCCGTTGGGAACGGAAATTCACAATATTGAATTAAAGCTTGGAAAAGGTGGGGAGATGGCGCGGAGTGCGGGGTCTTATGCCAAGCTGGTGGCCAAAGAAACCCGTTATGTTCTGATTAAACTGCCTTCCGGCGAGATGCGCAAGGTGCTGGCCAAATGCAGGGCTACGGTGGGGCGGGTCGGTAATGTGGATCATGAAGTCCTCTCTTTGGGAAAAGCCGGCCGGAAACGCTGGCTGGGAAGACGCTCCAAAGTTCGAGGGGTGGTTATGAATCCGGTTGATCATCCCATGGGTGGTGGGGAAGGCCGCTCCTCCGGGGGCCGGCATCCCTGTTCCCCCTGGGGGAAACCAACTAAGGGCGTTCGAACCCGCAAAAACAAAAAAACCGATCCCTATATCGTTAAACGTCGCAAACCTTGATGGCCGGGAGAGAGTAAAGATGATTGTTCATGGTGTTATGTTTTATATGGAGAGACAGTTATGCCACGCTCGGTAAAAAAAGGGCCGTATGTTGACGAAAAACTGGAAAAGAAAATTGCTGTTGCCGGGAACATGAAAGGCACCCAGGTGATTAAAACCTGGTCCCGGCGTTCGACGATTATACCGGAAATGGTCGGGTTAACCTTTGCTGTTCATAACGGCAGAAAGTTCGTCCCGGTATTTATAACCGAGAATATGGTAGGACATAAGTTGGGTGAGTTTTCCCCGACCCGGACGTTTTACGGCCACGCCGGATCGAAAAAGACCAAAGTGAAATAAAATGGAGATTACGGCGCGGGCGATATCACCGGCAGAAGAGGAATAGCGAAAATGGAAGAGATACGAGCGGTAGCCAGATATGTGCGGGTTTCTCCGCAGAAAGTTCGTCGGCTGATAGACTGTGTTAAGGGCGAAACCGTGGAGGACGGCCTGAACCAGTTGCGGTTTATGCCTCAGAAGGCTGCCCGGTTGATCCGAAAAACAATGGAATCGGCGGTGGCCAATGCCGTGGAAAAGGATATGGATGTGGATCTGTTGGTTATAAAAAATGTTATGGTCGATCAAGGTCCCACCATGAAGCGATTCAAGCCGAGAGCACGGGGCAGAGCGACGCGGATACTGAAACGAACCAGTCATATAACGGTTATTTTGGAGCAGGAAGCTGTTTAATTTTTTTTACAATACAAAGGGAGGAACATCTTGGGGCAGAAAGTAAACCCGCAAGGTTTGAGGTTGGGCATTATCCGGACGTGGGATTCACAGTGGTATGCGGATAAGGAGTATGCGGATTTTGTTCTGGAGGATTTCCGGTTACGGGAATTTGTGGCCAAAAAACTTAAGCATGCCGGTATTTCCAATGTCGAGATTGAGCGCTCATTAAATCGTATTCGACTCCGGATATTTGCGGCCCGCCCCGGGATTGTTATCGGTAAGAAAGGCTACGAAATCGAACAGTTGAAAAACGAAATGATTCGCAAAATTGTTCCGAACAAGGAGCTTACCATTGATATTCAAGAGGTCAAGAAACCGGAAACCGTGGCCCAGCTGGTGGCGGAAAACGTTGCCAACCAGCTGGAACGGCGTATTGCTTTCCGGCGCGCCATGAAAAGGGGCGTAATGACTTCCATGAAGTTTGGCGTGAAAGGGATCAAAATTATTTGTTCCGGCCGTCTGGGCGGGGCGGAAATGGCCAGAACCGAATGGTATCGGGAGGGCCGGGTGCCTTTGCATACGTTGCGGGCGGATGTGGATTACGGTTTCGTGGAGGCCACTACCGCCTATGGGAATATCGGCGTTAAGGTTTTTATTTTTAAAGGAGAATTGTTGAAAAAAGAACGCCAGAAGATTGGTATGAACAGGTAGATGCGGTTAGCGGGAGAATAAATTCATTATGCTCAGTCCCAAAAAGGTAAAATTCAGAAAGCAGCAGCGCGGCAGAATGAAGGGAGTCCGTTCCTGCGGCAACAAGTTGAATTTCGGAGAGTTTGGCTTGCAGGCGGTAGAATGCGGTATGATAACTTCCAGGCAGATTGAGGCGGCCCGTATTGCCATGACCCGGTATGTAAAACGGTCCGGTAAAACCTGGATACGGATTTTCCCGGACAAACCATTTACCAAAAAACCGGCTGAGGTCAGAATGGGAAAAGGGAAAGGACCGACCGAGGGTTGGGCGGCAGTGGTGCGCCCGGGCCGCATTCTTTATGAAATGGAGGGCGTCTCAGATGAAATGGCCAAAGAGGCGTTGCGTCTGGCGGCGCACAAGCTTTCGGTAAAAACGCGTTTTGTCAAAAGGGAAGAATTTTAATGAAGGCAAAAAAAATCAGAGAATTAAACTCTGAGGAACAGAAACAGAAGCTTTCCGAATTAAAAGAGTCCTATTTCAAGTTGCGGTTTCAGCATGGTACCGGCCAACTGGAAAATACCAGTGCTTTGAAACGGACGCGGCGGGATATCGCCAGAGTAAAGACGGCCTTAAATTCCCGGCGGCCATAGAATAACCCTTATGAAAGAGAATAAACAGGAATGAAAGAACGAGGAACAAAAAGACGGCTGGAAGGACTGGTCCTCAGCGCTAAGATGGACAAGACCGTTGTAGTTATGGTGGAACGTCTGATCAAACACAAGGTTTATAAAAAATATATTAAAAGGCGGAAAAAGTTTGTCGCGCATGATGAAAATAACCATTGCGGTGTGGGAGATACGGTAGAGATTATCGAATCACGGCCTCTTAGCCGTACCAAACGGTGGCGCGTCACCAACATCGTTCAAAAAGCTGTTTGAGAAACGTAGAGGATAGAAGCGATGATTCAGGCTGAGACACGATTGAAAGTTGCCGACAACTCCGGGGCGAAAGAGGTCTATTGCATTAAGGTTCTGGGGGGATCGAGAAGACGATACGCTACTATCGGAGATATCATTACGGTTTCCGTTAAAGAGGCGTTGCCGGATTCGAAGGTGAAAAAAGGCGATGTACTGAAAGCAGTTATTGTTCGTACCAAAAAAGAGATTAAAAGGCCGGACGGTTCCTACATCCGGTTCGGAGAGAATTCGGCTGTTCTGGTGGCGGCCAATAATGATCCATTGGGCACGCGGATTTTTGGGCCTGTTGCGCGCGAATTGCGTGCCAAGCATTTTATGAAAATCATTTCACTGGCGCCTGAGGTTTTATAGTAGCGGAGACTTAGGTATGCAACGAGAGACGTTTAATATTAAAAAAGGCGATAAAGTCAAGGTTATTGCCGGCAAAGACAAAGGGAAGATCGGTAAAGTACTATCCGTGAACCGGAAGAAGGAACGGGTACTGGTCGAAAAAATTAATGTAATGAAACATCATCAGCGTCCGAATGCGCAGCTTCGGGAAGGCGGCATTGTGGAAAAAGAGGTGGGGATTGATCGTTCCAATGTGATGCTGATGTGCAATAAATGCATACGTCCGACGCGGATTAAGGTGAAGCTGTTGGAAGATGGGGGTAAGGCGCGTTTGTGTGCCAGATGCAATGAACTGATTGATGCCTGAGGCGTATTGTACGATGGGGAAACATGATGTCGCATTTCAAAGAGTATTATAACCAGGATGTCGTTCCAAAGCTGCGAGAAAGATTTGCTTATGCCAATCCCATGCAGGTTCCCAAGCTCGATAAGATTGTGCTGAATATGGGGGTTGGAGAAGCGATCAACAATATTAAACTTCTCGATTCGGCAGTGGAAGAGTTGAAGGTGATTTCCGGACAGCAACCGGTGGTGCGGCGGGCGAAAAAATCAATTGCCGCTTTTAAACTCCGAAAAGGGATGCCGGTGGGCTGTATGGTAACTTTACGCCGGAACCGCATGTACGATTTTTTTAATAAGCTGGTAAATATATCTCTGCCGCGCGTCCGGGATTTCAGAGGGGTTTCTCCCAACGCTTTTGACGGTCAGGGAAATTATACGCTGGGAATTAAAGAGCAGATCATCTTCCCTGAAATCGATTATGATCAGATTGATAAGATTAAAGGCATCAATATTACAATTGTGACCACTGCCAAAACGGACGAGGAAGGCAGAGAGCTTTTGCGGTACATGGGAATGCCGTTTCGCACCTGAGACCGGATGATATTTATCCGGCAGTAGTGAACAGTATTCGTTGTAAGGAGGCAACTTTGGCAAAAAAAGCACTTATGATTAAGGCCCGGAAAGAACCGAAATTTCGGGTCAGACAGTACAACCGATGTCCGATTTGTGGCCGTCCCAGGGCATTTATGCGGAAGTTTGGCGTCTGCCGGATTTGTTTTCGGGAGATGGCCTCCTTTGGCAGGTTGCCCGGCGTAACCAAATCGAGCTGGTAGGTTTTCCGGATCGTTTAGCGGCCGGGTTGGCCGGTAAAATACATTTGGGCAGATTTTAAAAAAACAGGAAAAAGATAAGGACGATAAAAAAATGGCAATGACCGATCCCATTGCGGATATGCTTACCCGAATTCGTAATGCCGGTAAGGCAAAACACAGAATTGTGGATATTCCCGGCTCCAACCTGCATACGGAAATCGCCCGCATTTTGCAGGAGCAGGGGTACATTAAAAATTATAAGTTGATTACGGACAACAAACAGGGGATTTTGCGTATCTATTTGAAATATGACAAAAATCAGAATCATGTCATTTACAGCATTGAACGGGTGAGCAAGACCGGGCGGCGGGTTTATGCAAAGAGCAAGGATATTCAACCTGTCTTTAATGGGCTGGGAATTGCAATACTTTCCACATCAAAAGGCGTAATGACGGATAAGCAGGCGATAAAAGAGAATGCAGGCGGTGAGATTCTCTGCAATGTCTGGTAAACGGAATAGTAGAGGTACACTACATGGCGCGAGTAGGCGGAAAACCAATTCAATTGTCTGATAAAATCAAGGTTTCCTATGCGGATAAGTGCGTCACGGTTTCCGGTGATAACGGAAGCCTGACACGGAACATTCATCCGGCAGTCGATCTGGATATACAAGATGGTGCGGTGAATGTCGTGGTGGCGAAAATGGATCGGAAGCATTTGGCTCTTCAGGGGCTGACCCGCTCTCTTGTCAATAATATGGTCGTGGGGGTGGAAAAAGGATTTGAGCGCAGTCTCGAGATTAATGGTATCGGATACCGGGCGGAACTGAAAGGGCAGGCCGTGGTTTTTCACCTGGGCTATTCGCATCCCATTGAGTTCCCCTTACCGGAAGGGATATCCGTCAGAATTGAAAAGAATGTAATTACCGTTTCGGGCATTGATAAAGAACAAGTGGGGCAGGTAGCGGCGTCAATAAGAAAATTACGGCCACCGGAACCGTATAAAGGGCGTGGAATTAAATATTCAGAGGAATATATCCAGCGCAAAGCTGGAAAAACCGGATAAGGATGGCAGTCAGGCGGTGTAACCGGTTTATTGAGCGAGAAAATCGAGCAAGGATTTATTCTGCTGATCAGCTGATTAAGGAACGATGCTATGGGGTCGGTAAATAAGAAACGCGAAATGCGGATAAAGAGAAAGAAGCGGATACGCAAAAAAGTGACTGGAACCGCGGAGTGTCCGCGTTTGAATGTTTTTCGGAGTGCCAGACACATTTATGCCCAGGTTATTGATGATGACCGGGGGGTCACCATTGCGGCTGCCTCCAGTCTTGAAAAAACGATAAAGGAAAAAACGGATTTGGCCGGCAAAAACAAGACGGAACGGGCGGATTTTATCGGCCAAATGGTGGGGCAGCGGGCTCAGGAAAAAGGAATCCGGCAGGTCGTTTTTGACCGGGGCGGATTTTTGTACCACGGTCGGGTTAAGGCCGTTTCCGAGGGAGCCAGAAAAGCGGGATTGAAGTTTTAACACGGGAAATATTTCGTACGGGTATGAATTTGGTTTATCGTGTATTTTGATCTTAATTAAGGTACGGGTTGCAATTCATTAATCAGTGTCGATTGAGGAGGCAGGCTCTTGGTAAGACAGGAAAAGGATGAAGCCCAGCTCATTGATAATGTGGTTCATATCAAGCGGGTCGCCAAAGTTGTCAAAGGCGGGCGCAAATTCAGATTCAGTGCCATTGTTGTGGTGGGTGATGGAGAAGGAACGGTTGGTTTTGGCTTGGGCAAGGCTGCTGAAGTCCCGGAGGCCATCCGGAAAGGAGCGGAAAAGGCCAAGAAATCCATGGTATCCGTAAAGTTGGTGGATGGTACGATTCCTTACGCCACTATTGGCAAATTCGGGGCGGGAAAAGTTTTTTTAAAGCCGGCTTCCAAAGGAACCGGCCTTATTGCCGGTGGGGCCGTGCGCGCAGTTCTGGAGGCCGCCGGCGTTCGGGATATATTGACCAAATGTATGGGCACGCATAATTCTCATAATGTTGTCAAAGCCACCATTATGGGATTACAGAAGCTTGAGGGTCGGGAGCAGGTGGCCGCAAGGCGCGGTATCCCGGTGGAAGAATTGTAACGAAGGAGCAAACGGGAAATGGCTGGTGCAATAAAAGTGGTTTTGACCAAAAGCATGATCGGTAGACCGGAAAAGCATCGCCGGGTTTTGCGGGCAATGGGGCTGACGAAACGGCATAAAACGGTTTTGGTCAAAGATAATCCCATGATGCGCGGAATGATTAAAAAAATTTCGCATCTGGTACAGATCGAGGAGAATGTTGATGAAGCTTAATGAACTGTCCCCTTCCGCCGGAGCAAAAAAAGGCCGGAAACGGCTCGGTCGCGGTAACGGTTCCGGCCATGGAACGACGGCGGGAAGAGGTACCAAAGGGCATAACAGCCGTTCCGGCGGTGGTGTCCGGCCCGGATTCGAGGGCGGACAGATGCCGCTCCACCGGCGATTGCCGAAACGGGGGTTTACCAATATTTTTGCCAAACAAGTGGCTGTTGTTAATGTCCGGGATCTGGCCGGGTTTGAAAGCGGTAGTGTGGTCGATAAAACGGTTCTCCAATCCAAAGGCCTGGTAAAAAAGCATATTGACCGGATTAAACTTCTCGGACAGGGAGAAATTGATCGCCCTTTGACGGTTAAAGTCGGCGCGGCGAGTCAGGGGGCCCGCCAGAAAATTGAGTCTGCCGGAGGAAGTCTAGAGGTCGGATAATTATGCTGGGTGGCGGCTATCAGAATATATTCAAGATAAACGAATTGCGTAACAGGATTCTGTTTACCCTGGCTCTGTTGGCGGTTTATCGGGTTGGTGTGCATATACCCACGCCGGGGATTGATAGTTCCGCCCTGGAACAGATATTTGAAGCCCATAAAAGCGGTATGCTGGGGATGTTCAATTTGTTTTCCGGCGGCGCTTTGGAGCGAATGTCGGTTTTTGCCCTGGGCATCATGCCTTACATCAGTGCGGCGATCATTATTGAACTGCTGACGGTCGTGATTCCGCATCTGGAAGAGTTGAAAAAAGAGGGAGAGCAAGGCAGGAAAAAGATTACCCAGTATACCCGCTACGGGACCGTATTCTTGAGTGTTGTTCAGGGATTTTTGATTGCCGTCGGGATCGAAAAGATGGGGGGGGTAATCAATCCGGGCTGGTCGTTCCGGTTGATGACCATTATTACTTTGACTGCCGGCACCTCCTTTATCATGTGGCTGGGGGAACAGATTACCGAAAGAGGCATCGGCAATGGCATTTCTCTGATAATCTGCGCCGGCATTATTGCGCGCATGCCGGCGGCGGTGGCGAATACCTTCCGTCTTATTCTTTCGGGTGATATGGGAATTTTCGGGGTAATTATTCTGGTGATTTTCATGGTCGCCGTGGTCGCCTTTATTATTTTCATGGAGCAGGGCCAGCGGCGGATACCGGTGCAGTATGCCAAGCGGGTGGTCGGACGCCGGATGTACGGCGGCCAGAGTACCCATTTGCCATTGAAAATTAACACTTCCGGGGTTATTCCGCCGATCTTTGCGTCTTCATTGATGATGTTTCCGGCCACTGTGGCCGGTTTTGTCGATTTCCCTTTTCTTAAGGATATTTCTTCTTCTTTAATGCCGGGGAATCTGATTTATGACATTCCTTTTGTGGGGATGATTTTCTTTTTCTGTTACTTTTATACCGCGGTGACCTTTAAGCCGGATGATGTGGCGGAAAACATGAAAAAACAGGGAGGATATATCCCCGGTATCCGCCCGGGGAAACGAACGGCGGAGTATATTGATAAAGTTTTGACAAGAATTACCCTGGGCGGAGCGACTTATGTCTCGGCAGTCTGTGTTCTTCCTTCGATATTGATGACAAAATTTAATGTGCCGTTCTATTTCGGTGGTACGGCGCTGTTAATTATGGTTCAGGTGATGGTGGATACCACGGCCCAGATGGAGTCGCATCTGATCCAGAGGAGTTATGAGGGATTTCTGAAAAAAGGGGTGGTTCGGTCCGGAAGATAGCGGCGTTATTTATTGAACACTTGTCGGGAGGTTTGGTGGTAAATGGCTAAAGAAGAGGCGATTGAGGTTGAGGGCACGGTGCTGGAAACATTGCCCAATGCAATGTTTAAAGTAGAGTTGGAAAACAAGCATCAGGTGCTGGCTCATATTTCCGGTAAAATGCGCATGCATTTTATTAAAATTTTACCGGGTGATACCGTAACCCTGGAGCTTTCGCCGTATGATCTTTCACGAGGACGGATTACTTACCGGACCAAGAAGTAGAATGATTCCGGGCCGAATTCCGGAGATATCAGCGGTTTTTGAATTTGATGGGAGTTACCAATGAAAGTCAGAGCATCAGTAAAAAAAATATGCCGTAACTGTAAAATTATTCGAAGGCGGGGTACGGTCCGGGTTATCTGCGTGAATCGCAGACATAATCAACGGCAGGGATAGAGAGAAACAGGAGGATTGGATTTTGGCAAGAATTGCTGGCGTAGATTTACCAAAACGTAAAAGGGTTGAGATCGGTCTGACCTACATATATGGCATCGGCCGTTCTTTATCCCGGGAAATACTGAAGAAGGCCGAAGTTGACTGCGATACCAAGGTTGATCAGTTAACCGAGATGGAAATTAATAACATCAGAAATGTTATTACCAGTGACTGCAAGGTGGAAGGAGAATTGCGCACGGAAGTCTCGATGAATATCAAACGGCTCATGGATCTCGGATGTTATACAGGGCTTCGCCATCGGCGGTCCCTGCCGGTGCACGGGCAGCGGACGAGCACCAACGCTCGCACCCGGAAGGGGCCCAAGCGGACTGCGGTGAAGAAAAAAGGCGGTGCGAAGAAAAAGTAGCCGGCAACGACGATTGGATAGGGAAAATACATGGCTAAACGGGTTTCTGGGAAAAAAAAGGTTAGAAAGAATATTTCCACAGGTGTGGTACATATTCAATCAACGTTCAATAATACCATTGTGACGATAACAGATGTCGCCGGCAATGTAATCGCCTGGTCGTCCGCCGGCGGGCGAGGGGTAAAAGGGTCCAGGAAAAGTACTCCTTTTGCAGCGCAACTCGCCTCGGAAGATGCGGCCAAAAAGGCCATGGCGCATGGTATGAAGACGGTAGAGGTTTATGTCAAAGGGCCGGGACCGGGCCGAGAGTCGGCGCTGCGGGCTTTACAGACAGCAGGATTCACAGTGACGCTGATTAAGGATGTTACGCCCATTCCTCATAACGGCTGTCGGCCGCCCAAGCGACGGCGTGTCTGATGGTATTTGCGCCGCAATAAAGGTAAATGGTTGGTACAAGTTTTTTAAAAAGGAGGAAGCAGTTTGGGAAGATATCGAGGGTCTGTTTGCCGGTTTTGTCGACGGGAAAACATGAAGCTTTTTTTAAAAGGAGAGCGGTGTTACTCGGATAAGTGTGCTTTCGACCGGCGCGGGTATCCACCGGGAGAACATGGACAGCGGCGCCCCAAATTTTCTTCGTATGGGATTCAGTTGCGGGAAAAACAGAAGGTCCGACGGATGTACTGTTTGCCCGAAGGGCAATTCCGCCGCGTATTTAAGGATGCAGACCGGCAAAAAGGGGTAACCGGTACCAATTTGCTCGTTCTTTTGGAACGTAGATTTGATAATGTTCTTTATCGGCTGGGATTTGTAACCTCTCGTGCGCAGGCGCGACAATTGATACGCCATAATCATTTTTTGGTTAATGGCGGGAGGGTGAATATCCCTTCTTATTTGGTAAAGCCGGGCGATGTTGTGGAACCCAGAGAGAAAAGCCGGAAAATACAACTCATGGCCGATTCCATTTCCGCCATTGAGCGGCGTGGTATCCCCCAGTGGCTTTCGCTGGAGAAAGAAAACCTGAAAGGTACGGTACAGGGGATGCCGCAACGCGAGGATATTACCATGCCGATCCAGGAACAGCTGATTGTTGAGCTCTACTCCAAATAAATCTTGTCAGTGGAAAAAGACGGCATCGTCACCAATACGTGGTAATTTGTCCCGGGAACAAGGTCTCTTTACAAAAAGAGTGGAGATAATATGGAAAACGAACTGATGTATATGAACTGGCAGGAGATGATCACGCCAGACAAGATTCAGGTGGAAGAAAGTTCACCTTATTACGGGAAATTCGTCTGCGAGCCACTGGCAAGGGGCTTTGGCATTACCATCGGGAATGCCCTTCGGCGTGTTATTCTTTCCTCCTTGCATGGGGCCGCCATAACTGATGTCAAGATTGATGGTGTTATGCATGCGTATTCCACCATTGATGGTGTACTGGAAGATGTCTCCGAGATTATACTGAATTTAAAAGAGGTGCGTTTGAAAACAGCCTCTGTCGATCCTCAGATTATTCGCATTGCGGCTTCCGGAGAGAAAGTGGTGACTGCGGCCGATATCGTCAGTGATGATGGACGGGTGGAAGTTTTGAATCCGGAAGCCCATATTGCCACCCTTGAGAGGGAAGATGCCGATTTGCAGATTCGGATGACGGTCAAAGTGGGCAAAGGATATTCGCTGGCCGAATCCAACAAGGATCCGGAGGCACCAGTAGGAACCATTCCCATTGATGCGGTTTTTTCTCCCATCAAGCGGGCTACCTATGAAGTGGGCAATGCCCGGGTAAAGCAGAAAACCGACTATGATAAACTGACCTTTGAAGTATATACCGACGGCAGTGTGTTGCCGGAAGATGCCATTGCCTTTTCTTCGAAAATATTGAAGGAACAGTTGAACGTTTTTATCAATTTTGATGAATCGATTGAACCCGAGTACAAAAAGCGAGACAAAGACGCGGACGGAAAGGAGTTCAACGAAAATCTCTACCGGAGTGTAAACGAGCTGGAGTTGTCTGTCCGCAGTTCGAATTGCCTGCGAAATGCCAAAATTGATAAGATTTATCAGCTGGTCCAAAAGACGGAAGGCGAGATGTTAAAAACGAAAAATTTTGGCAGAAAATCGTTAAATGAGATTAAAGAACTTCTCGGGGATATGGGCCTTTCACTGGGGATGGACCTGGAAGGGTTTGTGCCGCCTGAAGAAGATGAGAACCCGGAAGAAGAATAGAGAAGAGATTTATGAGACATCGTAAAGCGGGAATCAAACTGGGCCGGACGGGAAGTCACAGAAATGCTATGTTTCGGAACATGGTGACTTCTCTGTTTAAGCACGGGAAGATAAAGACTACCGATCCCAAAGCCAAGGAACTGCGTCGCTGGGCGGATCATTTGGTGACGTTGGCCAAGCGGGGAGATTTGCATGCCCGGCGCCAGGCGTTGGCCGTGGTGCGGGAAAAATCAGTGGTGCATAAACTTTTTGAAGAAGCCCGGGGGCAATTTGGTGATCGCGTCGGCGGCTATACGCGGCTTACAAAATTGGGGATAAGGCGGGGGGATGGTGCACCGATGACGCTGGTGGAATTAATCACCGCCGGGGAAGACGAGCAGAAAAAGAAGGATAAAAAAGGCAAAAAGGTTCAAAAGCCCATGACCGCCACCGCTTCTTCTGCCTTGCCCAAAGAAGATGCGAAAGCGGAGACTTCCTCCGAGACGGAAGTTCCGGCGTCGGAAGAAACGGCGGTTTCAGCGGCAACAGCCCCGGAAACGATGCCGAAGGATGCCGCCGCCTCTGCATCCGCGCCGGAGGCGGGGGAGGAACCGGAAGCGTCAGACCCGGTCCCGACGACGGTAAGTGATGCCTCTGCGCCCGCCGGAGAAGAGACAGAAGAAATGCCGAACCAGAAGGATGATGAATCTCCGGTTGACGGGGAAGAGGAGCGCGGGGAGTAATCCGGTTTTTACCGGACATGTTTTGCAATTATTCCATAGACGCGGAAAGCCGGTGCCTTTTAATGCCCGGCTTTTGTGTTTTTTCTGGCGGCTTTTTTCTGATACAGGCGCTCGTCCGATTTTTTCAGAAGAGCCGCGGCCGGATCGGCCGGTTCCGGGGATGTTTCGTCCGCAATATCTTCTGTGGAGGCAATACCATAGCTGGCCGATACGGCAATGGGATCGCCTTCGTCAAGTTCCATGGGGGTATTGTCCAGATGCGTTTTCAGGCGCTGGAGCAGTGTTTCCGCCTGTTTTCTGTCGGTTTCCGGGAGGATGATAACGAATTCGTCACCGGCAAACCGGGCCAGGATATCGGTATCCCGGCATTTTTGCGTCATATGGTGGGCCAGATGCTGCAATATCCGATCTCCGATTTCGTGGCCGTAGGTGTCATTGATATTTTTGAAGTAATCCAGATCCAGAAAAACCACGGCAAGCGGCAGTTGATAACGCTGCGCGCGTTTTACTTCCCGCTGCAGAGCGGCCTCCATGACCCGGCGGTTGAGCAGGCCGGTGAGGGGATCGTGGTAGGCCAGAAATTCCAGTCGTTCATGGGCGGTTACGTTGGACAGGCATAAAGAGACTTTGGTGGCCAGTTGTTCCAGCAGAGAGGTGTCCATGCCCGGTTCAAACCGGTAGGGAGAGGCATCTCCCTGATTCAGACTTCCAATAATTTTTCCTTCCATGGTTATGGGCACAATGGCCAGAGATTTGATCAGGAAATTTTTTTCGGGCGGAACAAGCTGAAAATACGGTTTTAATCCTTCATTGGCCAGGACCGGCTCGGTTTGATTTCCGATCAGGGCGGCAAAAGTGGTTCTGTCCACCACGTTGATGCTGGTTTGCAGGTTTTCCTGCATATCGCCACTGGCTTTGATAAGCGCCAGGGCGTCGCTGTTTTCAATCAGCGTCAGCCAGACGTAGGGGATATTGAATTGCCCCTTGATTTCCGCCAGCAGCACTTCAAAAAGGTCTTTGAATTTCAGAATGGAGAGGATTTTTTTTTCGACCTCGTAAAATCTTCTGGCGATTTCCTCGTTCTCTTTCAAACGCTGGTATAAAGAGGTTTCTTCCGTCATTTTTTCATTCATCATGTCAGCGGCGTTGGCCAATAGGGATAAAGACAGAATTATCATCATCTGAAACACGTCGTTGTTCACGGTACTCGATTTCAGTGCTGTTGTCAACGGCCTTTGGCCGGCAAAAAGGATTCCGGCTGAATCTGGGTACGTCGTATCCTTTTTTGCCGGAAGAAACCTTTTCCCCTTATTGCAAAACCGGTGAAAAATGTGTATACCAGTAACATGAATTTCTACCGGGAGAAAGCACCGTCTGCTGGCAAGCGGGCGGTCCGGGCAGTCGGGAAAGATCTCTGCGGTGTCGTCGGTGCCGATCGGAAATAGCTTATCCGAAGAGGTTGTGGTGGACCGTTGTCCAAAATGTAAAAAGGAGACGGTGGTGTCCGGGGAATGTCTCCATTGCGGTATTATCCTGGAGAAGTACCAGGACCGGGCGAAAACCGCTTCGTCCGGGGCATCCGTTGAGAATCCGTTGCCGGCCACAGCGTCCGTTACGGTTTCTTATCTGCGGCGTTTATTGTTCTGGTCGGATAATCTCCGGCGGAAAATTCGGCAGGTAGACGGTTTTATCGAGGAAAAGGTCGGATTTGATATTCTGGCCCTGTTTTCCACCGCCAAGCGACAAACCGCCAGCTGGTTGCAGGATGTACTGGACCGGCTGGTGACCTTGATCGTTTATCTGCTGACGGCTTGGGCGCTGGGGCTGCTTTTTCTTTACGGGGCGAAAATGGCATGGCGCATCTATCTGGAAACGGCGGTGGGGAGAACGTTCCTGATGCATTTTCCGGACAAATACCGGTTAATATCGGGCCTGCTGGCAAGAGATGCCTGGGAGCTTTCTCTGGATTTCTGTTTGATGGCACTCCAAGCCTGCCTGCTGGTGGCTGCAATCAGCCGCTTGCTTTTTGTTTTGCGGATTTTTTATGAGGGCCGGGGAATATTGGCCCGGTATTTGTTATGGCCGATAAGCTGTGCTGCTATTGGCGCCTGGCTGACGGGCACCGCCTACGGTCTGACGGTGCTGCAGCGGTTTGCGCTGCTCCTGGTTCCGGCGGTCATTCTGGTGGCGCCTTGTTTTGAACTGGTGCGGCGGGTGCTGCCGGAAGCGAACGCGGTGTATGTGATAAAGAAAACCAAGACCGGCTTGTCCCGGAGTTGGGAGATGGCCAGCATATACTGGAACCGGTGGCGCTGATCACCGTTTTTTCCATAGATGGGAACGATTGCAATGAAGGGTTACGTTCAGGTTTATACAGGAGATGGAAAGGGGAAAACCACGGCGGCGCTGGGACTGGCTTTACGGGCGGCGGGCGCCGGTTTGCAGGTCTATATTGGTCAGTTCATGAAGTCTGGAGCGTTCAGCGAGATAAAGGCGCTGAAGAGACTGGCCGACCATATTACGGTGGAGCAGTTTGGTACCGGCCGTTTTGTGCACGGCCGCCCGGCGGACGAAGAGATCGAAGCCGGTCGCCGGGGACTCCAATCGTTGGAAAGGGCGGTCCGGCAGGGGCGGTATGACGTGGTTATCGCGGAAGAAGCCAACGTTGCCGTCAGCTGCGGTTTGTTTCCGGTAGACCAGCTTTTGTCTCTTATGGCCGGCAAACCGGAAACCGTGGAACTGGTGATAACCGGGCGGAACGCCCCGGAAGCGGTTGTCCAGAGAGCGGATCTGGTCACCGAGATGAAGGCCGTGAAACATTACTATGAAATCGGGGTGGCCGCCCGGGAAGGTATTGAAAAATAGGGTATGAAAGAAGTTGTACTGGTTACCGGCGGCTGTCGAAGCGGCAAAAGCGGCTATGCCTTGCGTTGTGCCGGGGGGATGAGTAATACACAGCGGTTTTTTCTGGCTACTTGTCAACCCGCGGATGAAGAAATGTCCCGGCGGGTAGCCCGTCATCGGCGGGAGCGGGATGCCAGCTGGCAAACGATAGAGTGTCCCGTGGACATCAGCGGCACCCTCAACGATCTGGACGGAAAGGCCGGCGTGATTTTGATCGATTGCCTGACGCTCTGGGTAAGCAACCTGCTGGCGGATCCGGATCGGCGAAACGCTTTAGAAAAGGAGATTGATTCCTTGCAGGCTGCTGTTACCGGTGCGGCTGCTCATATCGTGATGGTTACCAATGAGGTGGGCGGCGGCATTGTGCCGGAAAATCCATTGGCGCGGGTGTATCGGGATTGGGTGGGCCTGGTCAATCAAAGACTGGCTGCAGTTGCCAGCCGGGTGGTGTGGATGGTATCCGGATGTCCGGTGGGGGTGAAGGGGGATCTCTTGTGATTGGCGATATTGGGGCTGCTCTTCGTTTTGCCACTATTCTGCCGGTCGGTGGCCGGGGTGAATTCCAGGCCCGGCGGATTGCTGTTGCCCTTCCCGCAGCCGGTTTGGTGATCGGGGTTCTGCTGGCTGTGTTCGACCGCATCGTCGGCGGGATGTGGCCTCCGGGGGTGGTAGCGGCACTGGATGTGATCTTTCTGGCAATAATTACCGGTGCGCTTCACCTGGACGGTCTGGCGGATACTGCTGACGGTCTTTATGGCGGACAGACCCGGGAAAAATCTTTGGAGATCATGAAGGACAGCCGTATCGGTGCCATGGGAGTGGTTGCGCTGATCTGTTGCTTTCTGGTCAAAATTTTCGCTGTGGCGGAATTAACGGGTGAACGCTTCTGGATGCTGGTCCTGATTCCTGCCTATGCGCGGGCCGGAACCTTGTTCGGCTTTTCTTTTCTTTCCTATGGTCGCCGTAAGGAAGGAACGGCTTTGGCGTTTTTCGAAACCCCGTTGACTGTGCGGGATTTTTTCTGGCCGGGAATACTGGTGGTCTTTTCCGTGGTCAGCGGGCGCTGGTTGCTTCTCAATCTCTGTTTTGCGGTTATTACCACCTTTATTCTGTGGTTCTATCAACGCAAGCTGGGCTGTATAACGGGGGATATGCTGGGCGCCATGGTTGAAGTAACGGAAGCCGGTTTGTTGCTGGCGGCAGCCGCGGCATGAGGTGATCGAAGCGGACGGTATGGATTCCATGGTGGAGACGGGAAGATGAAACGGGGACATGGCGGTAATATCTATCAACTGGCCCGGAAGATTGGCTGTGCCCCGTCGGAAATTCTCGATTTCAGCAGCAATGTCAACCCCCTGGGGCCGCCACCGGGCCTGCACGCTTTTTTGACCGAGCGGCTGGCGGGCATTACGGCTTTGCCGGAAGTTGACGCCGCTGGTATCCGCCGGGCCTTTTCCCGCCGCTACGCTGTCGATCCGGACCGGGTACTGGCCGGAAACGGGACCACGCAGTTGATTTACAGCCTGCCGCAGGCGCTGGAAAGTCGGAAGGCGCTGGTACTGGTACCGGCCTACGCCGATTACGCGGATGCCTGTGCCCTGCACGACATTCCCTGTTCGTATCTCATTGCCGCTGCGGAGGAGGCCTTCTGTTATTCCCGGCACCGGATTCTTGAAGCGATTGAAGAGGCCGGGGCCGATGTGGTGTTTATCTGCAATCCCAACAATCCTACCGGGGTGTTGTTGCCCCCATCGGATTTAATCGATATTTGCGCCGCCGCTCCGCGGGTGAATTTTGTGATTGACGAGTCGTATCTGTCCTTTGCGCCCGCCGGGGAGTCCCGGAGCCTGATGCACCAGACCGCGGCGGAAAATATTATTGTGCTCCACTCCATGTCGAAAATTTTTCGCGTGCCGGGACTGCGGATTGGATTTGCCGTGTCTGCGCCCGCTCTCATCGACAAGATGGAACGGTATATACCCCCCTGGAGCATCAACAGCCTCTCCCAGATTGCAGTGGACTGGCTGATGCGTCAGGAAACGGTTGTCAAAAATTTTATTGCCGAAACCGTGACCACTCTGGAAGCGGAAAAAAACTTTTTACAGGAGCAGTTTTTCGCCAACTCCAAGCTGACGCTGTTTCCCTCGACCACTTCTTTCATCCTGGCGGTGCTGGCCGAACCCTTTGCAGCGGAAGCGGTTTGTCGATATCTGGGTGAGCAGGGGCTGTTAATCCGAAACTGTGAAAATTTTGCCGGACTTTCGCCCCGATACATCCGTTTTTCTCTGAAGACCCGTTCGGAAAATCGCCGGCTGGCGGAAGCCCTGCAAGGATATTTGCGGGAGGGCGCTGGTTCATGAACGGAAAGACGGTGTAAATCAGGAGGAGACCATGGATAATCCCATACATGATTTCTGGGCTACCCGGCTGGAAGAGACGCGCCGGGCGCTGGAGAAAAATCATTTCAAAGTATTTCTGGCGGAGAGCGTTGCGGCTGCCGGTAAACTGGTGTTGGAAACGATTATTCCGACCCTTGCCCCCCGGAGTATGTCCTGGGGTGGCTCCCTGACTTTTACCGCCACCGGTCTCTATGATCAGTTAAAAAACCGCCCCGACATGCGCATACTGGATACGTTTGACAAAAGTGTATCCCGGGAAGAGAGCCTGGAACGTCGCCGGCAGGCCCTTTTGACGGATTTGTTTATTACCGGGACCAATGCGCTCACCGAAAGCGGTCACCTGGTGAATTTGGATATGATCGGCAACCGGGTGGCGGCCCTGGCGTATGGCCCGCAACGAGTGCTGATTCTGGCAGGCCGGAACAAAATCGTACCGGATATGGATGCCGCCGTCAGCCGTATCAAAAATTATGCCGCCCCGGTCAATACGCGCCGGCTGAATAAACAGACGCCCTGTGCCAAGACCTCTCGTTGTCATGACTGCGACAGCCCGGATCGGATCTGCAATACCTGGGTGATTACGGAAAAGTCTTTTCCCCCGGAGCGGATCCAGGTGGTACTGATCAATGCGGACCTGGGGTTTTAGCGGTGGCGGAGTTGACCTGGTATATGATCGGGGCCGCCTTTTTTCTGGATTTTGGCCTGGGCGACCCGGTTTTTGCTGCTCACCCGGTGCGTTTGATGGGACTGGCCGTGAACCGCTTGGAAGCCTTTTTCCGGGCGTTGCCGCTGGGTACGGTGGCAACCGGTTTCCTGTTTGCCGTCTCCCTGATTGCCGGTGTCTGGGCGGTGGCTGCCCTGGTTTTGGCCGGGCTCACGGGGATTGCACCTTTTCTGGGCGGGTTGGCCCAGGTGGTGCTGCTATATTTCTGTCTTTCGGCCCGGGATCTGGAAAAAAGCGCCCGAGCCATTTATCAATTGCTGATTCGGAAGGACATGACCGCGGCCCGGCAGAATCTGTCCCTGATCGTGGGGCGGGAGACGGCGGCATTGGACGAGGAAGGGATTGTCCGGGCCACGGTAGAGACCGTGGCGGAAAACCTGGTGGACGGGGTGCTTTCGCCGTTGTTTTTTGCCCTGCTGGGAGGCGCTCCCCTGGCTCTGGCCTATAAAATGGTGAATACGCTGGATTCCATGGTGGGGTACAAAAACGAACGGTATGAACAGTTCGGCAAGGCAGCGGCCAGAATCGACGACGCCGCCAATTTTATCCCCGCACGGCTGTCCCTTCTGCTTATTTCTCCGGTGGCTGCCGTGTTGTTTCGTTCCGGTGGACGGACTTTCGGTACCGCCATCCGCGAGGGACGCCGCCACACCAGTCCGAATGCGGGATATCCCGAAGCCGCTTTTGCCGGTGCCCTTTTTTTGAAACTGGGCGGTCCCAACCATTATTACGGCCGCCGGGTGGACAAGCCGTATATCGGGGAACAATACGGTCCGGCCCGGCCGGAACATATCAGCAAATCCTGTCGTTTGATGCTGGGGTCGGCTGTTATGGGAACAGGCCTGGCCTGCCTGCTTGCGGCCCTGTTTTAAGGAGATTCCGGGGCGCACAGATTTTGCGGTGGTTATCGCGCAGCGCCGGTACCGGGCTGCCGGAATTCTTTCTATGGCCGCGGTATCCGGAAATTTTGATTGACAAGGACCGCCCTTGCCTCATTTTTCCTGTTTGCTGGTTTCGGCAATTTCCCGGCAGACAGCATCAATGACGGCCGGCGGATCGGCTGCGTCCCGGATGGGACGGCCGATCACCAGATAGTCGGCGCCTTCCCGGATCGCTTGAACGGGGGTAACAAGACGGCGTTGGTCATCTTCGTTGCTGCCTGCGGGCCGGATGCCGGGGGTGACGGTCAAAAAGTCCGGCCCCAGTTGTTTTTTAAGGAGCCGGCTTTCCCGGGCGGAGCAGATAACCCCGCGGCAGCCGCAGTTTTTGGCCGCAGCGGCCCGCCGACTGACGATCTGGGAAAGATCCTGCGCCGCTTCCAGGGCCAGGCCGTCAGCGATCAGATCTTCGGTGTCCAGGCTGGTCAGCA
>CAZWCS010000028.1:15675-38403 GCA_964632805.1 uncultured Desulfobacterales bacterium | reverse complement strand
CAACCAGTGGTGGGAGCTCCCGGATTATGTGAAACAATACGTCGAGGAGTATATGACATAAACCCGGAATGACAAAATTTCTTTTTACCACCCTGCCATCCAATGATCTTGGCCTGTTGACACGCTCTCTGCCCATCGCACGGGAATTGGGGAGTCGGGGACATCAGATTACCTTCTGTAATCCGGGACAATCTCCTCAGAAAGTAATCACCGACGCCGGCTTTGAAAATTTTCTTCCCGACTCCCCTCTCTATTATCTGATCGCCGGTGATGTCAGCCCGCAAAACATCCTGCGCTTTTTGGCCGGGAAAAACCGGCTGGCCAATTTGAAACGGCTGACTGCTTCCGTGAGGGCGCTCTTTACCCACAGCACCACGGAAATCCGAAATGTCGACCACTTCATGAGCCTGCTGGGAATGCTGGACGCCGATTTTATTCGCATCAACCTCGAAATCCTGCTGGAAATTATCACCGCCACCCGGGCCGAAGCAGTGATCGACTTTTGGAACCCCCTGGCCTGTCTGGCGGCAAAAATCAGCGGTATTCCGTTAATCACCGTCATTCAAGCCGATCTGCATCCGCAAAGCAAAGGATTTATCTGGTGGTCGCCCCCCGCCGCAGCGAAATATCCGCATCCCGCACCGGTTGTCAACACGGTTTTAAAAAAATATGGCCAACCGGCCATTGACACGGTCGCCGAACTTTTGCTCGGCGAACTTACCCTGGTAGTGGGTATGCCGGAAACCGATCCTCTTCCGCCCGAGGCGGATGTCCACTACGTAGGGCCCTTATTGTGGGAAAAACCAGCGGCCGAACTCCCCTCCTGGATTACCGCGCGAAATACAGACCGGCCCCTGGTCTGGGTTTACACCGGCAATCCCTGTTATCTAAAAGGGGCCTCCACCGCTTTTGATTCCCGCGTGGTTTTTCAAGCCTGCCGGAAAGCGCTGGGCCATCAGCCCCTGCAGGTGGTTTTAACCACCGGTTATCACAAGCTGCCCCGAAAATTTCTTTCTCTGCCTCCCAATTTTCATCTGGAGCCCTTTCTGCCCGGTTTGGCCATGGCGGAAAAAAGCGACTTGATCATCCACCACGGTGGCTATGGCTCCTGCCAGACCGGATTGTATACCGGTACCCCGGCCCTGATTATCCCCACCTATTCCGAACGGGAAAGCAATGCCCGCCGGATTGCCGAGCAAGGTGCCGGAGATTTTATCGTTCCGGAAACAGACCGGAAAGGACGAAAGAAATATGTGGCTCCGGAGGTGGTACGAGAAAAAACCAAGGCCATCCTTGCCGAGCCCGCCTTTACCGACAATGCCCGACAACTGAGAAAAAAACTGCAGACTTACGAAGGTGCTCAAGGGGCGGCCCGTTTGATTGAAACCCACCTCGGAAAGCAGGCCGGCTGACCGGACCACTGTATCAAACGGGTCCCAATTTCTGTGCCTTTCCGCCTTCCTTTTGCCAACGATTGCCTTTTGCTGCCGAATATGATAAAAAAATTTCTGAATCTGAAGCTTTTTCCGAAAAGAAAACCGGAAACCAACCAGCGGAGTCATCTGCTTTGAATAAACAAAGCTTGCGTACGATTATCGCGATCTACCTCGCTGTGCTTCTGTTTACCGCCGTACTCCTTCTTGACTTGGTGCTGGTGGCCACCAGCCAGAAAAAAGAAATAATGACCCATATGAAACACCACCAGATTCTTACCGCCGCTGTCAGCCAGAAAATGGCAACGAAGCAGCCTCTTTCCCTGCCGCTTTCGGCAACCAGCAGAAACGAACTGAAAAAACTGTTGCAAACCGCTGGAACGGTTGCCGCTTTACTTACAGACACTGCCGGCCGAACAATTTATCAAACGGAAGCGGCTCCTCTACCGCTGCATCGCGCCCTCAAGCGGTTGGCGAGACAGGCGTTGCTGAACACGGAAAAGGTCCATTGTTTTCAAGGGGAAACCTGGGGCGTTTTCTGGAAAAGGAGCCGCTACCTGATTCTCGCTGCGCCATTGCAAACCCGCCAGGGGCTGGAAACAGTCGCCCTGGCTTGCGCTATTGATCTGGGACCATTTTATGCCGCTCAGCGCCGGACGCAACACGCTGTCCTGCTCTACGCCTGTATCAACATCCTGGTGCTTACTTTTCTCGGGACCGCAGCCATCAACCGCCTGACCGTGCGCCCCATCAACCGGCTGGTGAAACGGGCGGAAGAATATCGGGAAAACAGTGACTTTGCCTTTTTCTATGGTACGGAAAAAAATGAATTCCGGAAACTTTCCAACTCTCTGAACCAGATGGTGCAGCGTATCTCCAAAGACAAACAGCGTCTGCAAAACTCGCTGACCGATCTGCAGCAAGCCCATGCAGAAATCACCGCCCAGCAAAACGAACTGATCCGGGCCGAGAAACTGGCTTCGGTGGGCAGACTGGCCGCCGGGATTGCCCATGAAATCGGCAATCCCATCGGGATTGTGCTGGGCTATCTGGACATGCTGTCTCAACCGGACCTTTCCGAAGAGGAAAAAAAAGATTATCTCCAAAGATGCGAAACGGAGATAAGCCGCATCAACGAAATTATCAGAGACTTGCTCGACTTTTCCCGGCCGACCATAACGGAAACCCGCCTGGTTTCCGTCCATAATATTATTCGAGAAACTTTCCAGATGCTGACAATCCAGCCGGTTATGAAAAATATTGAGGTCACCCTTCATCTTGAGGCCGCAGCAGACAAGGTTTCCGCTGATCCCGACCGCATCCGGCAGATTTTTGTCAATCTGCTCATCAATGCAGCCGATGCCATCGCCGCAGCCGACAATGCTTCTGCAGAACAGACTGCGGCCCCAAAAACGGGCGGCCGGATAACGGTTACGTCAACGACCGACTATGTTACCGGAGATACTGCGGCCCCTCTGCTCCAGATCGATATAACCGACAACGGTTCCGGTATTTCGGATAAAAATCTGGATAATATCTTTGATCCATTCTACACTACCAAAGAACCGGGTAAAGGTACCGGACTGGGGCTTTCCGTCTGTTTTATGATCATCGAAAAACTGGGGGGAACCATAAACGCCCAGTCCCGCAGAGATCGGGGAACCACCATGACGATCACCCTTCCTCTGGCAGAAGGCTCCCAATACGAAACAGAGGCATAAAACATGACAACTTCGTCGGTAAAGGCCCCAAGACATATACTGATAATCGACGACGAGGAAAACATGCGCCACATGTTGTCCACCCTGCTGAGTAAATCGGGCTATACCGTCAAGACCGCCGCCGACGGTAAACAGGCGCTGGATATGGGCCAGAATAACAACCACTATGATTTTATTCTGTGTGATATAAAAATGCCCGGCATGGACGGTCTGGAATTTCTGCAATACGCTGCCGGCGTCTTTCCGGAGGCAACGATCATCATGATGTCGGCTTACGGCACCATTGAGACGGCGGTGGAAGCCATGAAACGGGGGGCTTACGACTACATCTCCAAACCCTTCAAGGCGGACGAAGTTCTGTTGGTCCTGGAAAAAGCCGCCGAGCGAACAACGCTGAAAACGGAAAACCGCCGCTTGCGACAACAATTGGCCAATATCGAAGAAACCTATACCTTTGGCAACATCATTGCCAGAAGCAAGGCCATGCAAGCCGTCGTCAAGCTCATTGCCAAAGTCGCCGCTTACGATACGACCGTTTTGATTACCGGCGAAAGTGGTACGGGTAAAGAATTGGTCACCCGGAGCATCCACTTCAACAGTCAGCGCGCCCGAAGTCCGTTCGTTCCCATTAATTGCGGGGGGATACCCGAAAACCTGCTGGAAAGTGAGCTCTTCGGACACGTCAAAGGGGCCTTTACCGGGGCGGACAAAAAGAACATCGGCCTTTGCGAAACCGCTCACACCGGCACCCTTTTCCTGGATGAAGTGGGAGAACTGCCGTTTTCGTTACAAGTAAAACTGTTGCGAATGCTGCAGGATAATGAAATTCGACCGGTGGGTGCTTCGGACACCAAAAAAGTGGACATTCGAATCATCGCCGCCACCGCCAAAGACCTGGCAGAAGAAGTGGGACAAGGCAGATTCCGGGAAGACCTCTTTTACCGGCTGAATGTTATGCACATTCGGCTCCCGGCCTTGCGGGAACGGCCGGAAGATATCCCTTTTCTCTGCCGCACCTTTCTGGATCAATTCAATCAAAAATTTGGCAAAAACATTGAGGGCCTTTCTCCCGCCGTGATGAACGCGCTTATGCAGCATGACTGGCCGGGTAATATCCGGGAATTGGAAAATGTGATCGAAAGGGCTGTCATCCTGACGGAAGGAAAACAGATCACCATTGATGATATGCCGCCCGGTGCCCTTCGCAGCGGCGAAACGGCTGATACAGACAGGAAAAAAGAACTCGTTGACCCCCCAACCTGTTCTTTGAAAGCCGCTCAGCGGCAGTGGGAAAAAAAACTGATTACCCGGGCGCTTCTGGAAACCGGGGGAAATCGGACAAAAGCCGCCAAACTCCTGGAAATCAGTCATCCTTCACTGCTGCGCAAAATCAAAGAATATCAGCTCGACGTCTGACTTCTCGCGGAACCTTGCGCAATCCCTCTCCTTACCGGATTGGCCGCAAGACATTCCGTATCAAAACTTCCGGTCCCATCAATCAGAAAACTGTTGACACTGCCCGGTGATCCGGATAAATTTTGAGTATATGCTCATAACAAATGGAAAATATCAGGAGGTTCCATGACACAAGTCGCCATTATCCGCTGTGAAAAAAATGAAAACCGCTGTCCGCTGACCAACTGTTTCAAATGCCTGACCCAGACCAAAGAGGGTTTTTCCAGATATCCGGAAGCCAGCCCGGCAGGGGTTTTCACCTGCCGCTGTCCGGGAGACAACGTTGTGGACCTGGCAAAAATATTAAAATCCAAAGGTGCCGAGACCATCCATTTCTGTACCTGCACTTTTGCCAAAAAAGGAGAAGACGGATGGGAAATGGCCAACGGCGGCTTCTGTGACCATATCGATACCCTTATTGCGCAGGTCCACCAGGAGACGGGACTGGCCTGCGTGAAAGGCAGTGCACACCTGCCCAAAGGCTATACCCCCCAGACCTGGGAATAACCGTCTAAAGGACAAAGTCTGATGATTATCCTCAAAGTACTCGCCGTCTTTCTCGGACTGCTGATTATCCTGTTGCTGTTGATGTTTGTGAAACAGTTGATCAAGCTCCGCATCGGAAATCAACAGGTAGCCCGGGAACTGGCCGCCACCCGGTTTGAACTGCTTCCGGACATTGGAACAGTGAAAAAACTGACGATCCTTCCGCTGGTGGACTTTTATGCCCATTCCCCGGGCCTGAAAACGGAGGCCGGTGTTGCCTACCTGATCCGGACGGACGAAAACACCATTTTAATGGATGTGGGTTTCAACAAAAAAAAAGAGCATCCTTCCCCTCTGCTGCATAATATGGAGATCTTAAATGTTTCCCCGCGGGATCTGGATGCTATTGTGATCAGCCACCTTCACCTGGATCATGTGGGCGGCATGAATGAACAAAAGAAAGGTCTCTTCAGTCTCTCCCAGGGAGCGGTCCAGCTTTTAGATATACCGGTCTATGCCCCGGATAAAATCGCTCCTTCTGCTCATAATCCCGGCCCCATATCGACAGTTATCCATAATCCCATAATATTAAAACACGGGGTCGCCAGCATCGGAGTCATTCCCCGCAATCTCTTCCTGATGGGATACACCCGGGAGCATTGCCTGGCTGTTAAGCTGGCAGGAAAAGGTATCGTCCTGATTATTGGCTGCGGCCATCCCACCATTGAGCGCATCATTGAACGTACACAAATGATCTTTGAAGAACCGATTTACGGTATCATCGGCGGTCTGCATTTCCCCGTTAACGGGGGCCGGATCATGCTCGGCCCCATCAACCTGCAAAGTCTGGTAGGTTGTGATCGTCCACCCTGGAAAGCCATCAACGAAGAAGACGTTGACAAGGCCATCGCTGCCATCAAAAAGGTCAACCCGCAATTCATATCGCTTTCTCCACACGACAGCTCGGACTGGAGCATTCAGCGATTTAAGACCGCATTTGGGAACAGCTATCATGACCTGAAGGTGGGCCTGCCGCTGGAAATATAAATCGACGGCGGCCGTTCCAGGTAATCAGATTCTCTTCCGGGGGGACTTCCGGTCATGCCTGTACCACAGTGAAGCCATTACCGGTGTTTACCTACAAGACCAAAGCTGGCCGTTCCTTTCTGCAAAAGTCCCGCACAGCGGAATTGGAAATTTTTTCACGAATTTTATGATTCCGGAAAACCGGTTCGACATGATCAAATTGTCTCGGGCTGTTTTTAAAAGTTGATAATCGATTTATTTATGATACACTTGGAAAAAATTCTGCAATAACGGGGGCACGATTTTGTCGCAAAATATGAATTTTTGCACAAAACAAATCAATCACAGACCCTATTTTTGAAAAGGGGGAATCATGAAAGAGCAGCTTCAAACCGACGTGGTGGTGGTCGGCACCGGTCCCGGAGGGGCCTGTATAGCCAGAGATCTGACCTTGAAAGGGAAAAATGTCATCATCCTGGAAAAAGGCCCGAACAACAAGCCAACCGGTACTGTTTTCGGGGCCGCTAAATATCAGGGAGGGCTGAACGCTTTAGGCAACGGTATGTTAATCACCAAAGACTTTCTGCAGGTGGTCCGCTGTTTGACGCTTGGTGGAACGTCCATGATGTATCTTGGCTGTGCCTGGGATCCGCCCCTGGATATGTTTGCCAAATATGAAGTAGATCTCGCCGGTGAGCTCCAGGAAATTAAAGAAGAGCTCAACGTCTCTCCCATTCCTGACGAGTTGCTGGGCCCCCGGGCCCGGGCACTGACGGAGTCCGCCCGGCAATTGGGCTATGACTGGAAAAAAATTCCCAAGCTGGTCAACTGGGAAAATTGCCGGAAAAACTGTTTTTCCTGTTTCTATGGCTGTCCGCATAATGCCAAGTTTCAGGCGCGGGACTGGGCCCTGGAAGCAGCCGAAAAATCCGCCCGGCTGATGATACAAACCCCCTGCGAGGAAGTCATCATTGAAAACGGCCGGGCAACCGGGGTTCGGGCCACAGACAAAAAAGGACGCGAACTGGAAATCAGCGCTGAGAACGTGGTGATTTCCGCCGGCGGTATCGGTTCGCCGGCCATTCTCCAGAAATCGGGAATTCCCGATGCCGGCCGGACCTTTTTCTTCGACCCTTTCATTTGCGCTTTCGGATATGCGGACCAAAAATTCACCCCCCCAAAAGAATTTCCCATGGTAGTCGGCGTCCATGATCCGGAAGGTATCATGGTCACAGACATGCCCCTGCCTTACTTCATTAACTTGAATTACGCCCTTATGGGGCTGAAACCCCATAAGCTGCTGAAAAAGAAAAGCAATCAAGTGGGGCTGCTGATTAAGATCCGGGACGATATTGAAGGTGTGATTACCATGGATGAGCAGATCAAATCCAAACCGCTGACTTCCGGCGATCAATACCGGCTCAACAAAGGACGCAAAATTGCCCGTGATGTTCTGAAAAATATGAACGCCAAGGATATCTGGTTTTCCGGCGACGCTGCGGCCCATCCCGGCGGGACTTGTCGCATCGGTGAGACCGTGGACAAAAACCTGGAAACCGTTTTTAAAAACCTTTATGTGGTGGATGCCAGCGTTATCCCCGAGCCCTGGGGTCTTCCGCCGACCCTGACCATTCTGTCACTGGCCCGGCGGCTGTCCAAACGATTAACCGCCGCCTAAAAACCATATCAACCGTAAAAATGCAAAAAACCGGGAGAGGCATCGGAAACCTTTTCCTCCTCTCCCGGAAGACGCTTCTTCACTCCTTTTCCGCTGTTCCCTTCGTCTCCACGGTTACCGGTGTTTTATCCGGCTTTTTTTCAGCGTTGTCTTTCGCCGTATTTTTTCCCTCCGGGCAACTCTTTTTCGCCACTTGTTCATGCGCGTTCAGCCAATGCAGAATATCCCGGAACACATCGTAGCGAGTGGCTTCTATCAAAGTGGCATGGGGAGTATCCGGATAGACATGCAGCGTTTTGTCCTGAGTACCCACCCGCTTATAAATTTCCTTGCTGGAAGAGACGGGAACCAGCATATCATCCTCGCCGTGACTGATGAACAGCGGAATATCCAAAGATTCTATATGTTTTATATTGTACCGGTCGGCCTTGAACAGTCCCGTTGCATAAGAAGCCGGCAGCCAGTTATGCGCGACGAACGGGTCATCGAGAAGCCGATCCTGTGCTTCATCATTCCGGACGGCCATCATAATTCCAAAATCAATCCAGCCTAAAGGCCAATGTGGAAAAATCTCCCCCCACCCCTGCAACATATATTGCGAAGGAATAAAAAACATCCGGGGCAGACGAATTCCCAGAATTTTCGGATTGGGTTTATACCCCGGGCCGCTGAAAATCATTCCGTCAAAGGGCAAATCGCCTTTAAGATAGCCATACATGGCCACGGTTGCCCCCAAACTTTCGCCCAGCGCATAAATATTTTTCTGCGGATACTCTTTTTTCAGCCGTTCCATTATCAGGGCCAAATCGCTGACATATTCATCATAGGAGTCAATATAGCCCCGCGCGCCTTTACCCGCGGTCTGCCCCCAGCCTCTCAGATCCGGTGCATAGACCATATATCCATGCGCCGCCAGATATTTACCGATTTCTTCATAAACCCCTCCGTGAAAAGAGGTGCCGTGAAGAACCAGAACAATCGCCCGTATATTCTGATCCGGAGCCCAATAGCGTGCGAACAAATTTATCCCTTCTGCGTTCCGCAGTAACTCGTCCTCATAAATTCCAGGAAAATGGTTGATTTCCGACGGGGTCGGCGACGGTACAATATTTTTTGCACATCCCGCGGAGAAAACGATCCACCCAGCCACAGCCAGCAGAAAAACGATCTTCTTTCTATTATTCATAGCTTCCCCCAAAAAAAATCACCAAATAATTCCCCTTGAATTCAGGGCGTTCTTTCAAACTGGATTATAAAACCCGCGGGGTAAGATGTCAACCGCTTCACATCTATCCTCCTGATCTCATCCCGGAATCAGTCTTCGGGTTTCCGTCTTCAAGCATCAAAACCCGAACCGGGCGACTTTCCAAAATGCAACTGATAAGTAAACCAGTTCCCGTATTCCTGTTTTAGCTCCAGCCCGGTCGCCCCGGCCCACTTTTTTTCCGTACGCCGCAGGGGATAATCGGGATCCGGAAACAGTTCGCACAGGCAAAGGAGCCCCTCCGGTTTCAGCACCCGCCGAATCTCCCGGAGCGCCTTGTCCTTTTCCGGGATTTCCGGCAGACAGGCCACCATCAGCACCCGGTCGAAGCTTTCATCGGTAAAAGACAGATGATAAACATCTTCCCGCTGCGGGATAATATTAATAACCCGTTCTTTGCCCAACCGGTGCTGCAGCCGCCGAATAACGGCCTCCTGAATATCCACGGCATAAACCGTTCCGCCGGGTCGCACCCGCTCGGCCGTGGCCAAAGTATAGCTGCCCTTCCCCGGTCCGATATCCAGAACCGTCATTCCGGGCGTAAGCCCCATGCGATCAGCGATGATACCCGGATTCTGAATAAAACGTCGGCGAAAAGGATTGTCAATCAGCCAGGTGGCAAAGGCCGGGGCCGGAAAGGGAAAC
Organism: uncultured Desulfobacterales bacterium; assembly: GCA_964632805.1. GTDB lineage: Bacteria > Desulfobacterota > Desulfobacteria > Desulfobacterales > Desulfosudaceae > CAZWCS01. The sequence continues at coordinate 28,695 of CAZWCS010000028.1, read as the reverse complement.
AGATGCCGGACAACCCGCAGTACCACCAGATGAAGAAAAAAAAGAACCAGCAGTCCCCAGAAAAACCATTTCAAAATCAACATATGGCACCTCCTGTTTGTAAATATCCACCCGATGAAAGCGGGCGACGGCTGGCCGCTGCGGTCTATTCCGAATCATGCCGGGGCGGTTCCGCAGCCGGCGCCTCGGCTTCCAGCCACCGGAGAGCTTCCTCCATCTGCGCCTCGAAGGTCAATTCCCCGGTAACCGTGAAAACCGTCAGCTCTCTGGTCGTATCCTGCTTCTGAGAAACGGGCATTCCCCTCCTTCCGCCATTGCCTTCAACATCATGTCCGATGGGGAAAACCCCGCCGGCAATATAAAACAGGAGACCGCTTGCCCTCTATGTATCATCGGCGGCCTTCGCAGGTTGGAAAAACATTGTGGCCGGCGGACGGAACAGGAAATAGACAATAATCAAAAAAATGACCAGACCGGGAATCATGGCGGCTTTTGCGGGCGAGGTGACGATTCCGACAAGAAAGCCGAGGGTACTCCAGCCCGTATAAAGCCATCTGGCCCAGTTGTGCCCCTTCAACATGGCCGCACTGCTGATCAGGGTCACCAGCAGCCCGGCATACATCAGCACATATTGCAGGTTGACCGGCAGGGCGCTCTGGGCCATCAGCTCCCGGGTCACGGGATTGTTCAGGGCCATGGTGCTGGCCAGCAGAGAAATGGTACTCATGACAATCAGAATCCAGCAGACCACGGTCACGGATATGGGCCGTTTCCGCATCGTTCCTCCTTTTTTTCAGGCGCATACCGAGATACCGGCGGCGGCCTGTTCAGGTGCAGGCATTTTCATCCAGCATACAGCAGTTTTCACCGGCGGCGCTTTCCACCTGAATGGTAGCATGCGCGATACCAAACCGGTCGTGCAAATCCTGTTGCACGGTCCGTAAAAACAGATTGTCCAGCGTTTCCCGGTTCACCACCAGATGAACCGTCAGAGCGACTTCCGTGGTGCTCAACGGCCAGACATGCAGATCGTGCAACCGGCAGACCGGTTCCCGGTCCATCAAATACCGGCTGATGCCGGAAAGGTCGATACCGGCGGGAACCGCGTCCAGGGCGTAATTCAGCGATTCCCGCAGCAGTCCCCAGGTGCCGGCAAAAACAATGACAACAATCAGCAGGCTGATTCCGGGATCGACCCAGACCCAGCCTTTGGCCCAGATGACCACCCCGGCCACCACCACCCCCAGGGATACCCCGGCATCCGCGGCCATATGCAGAAAGGCCCCCCGCAGGTTGAGGTCGTGTTTCTGCCCGCGGATAAACAGCAGGGCGGTCAGGGTATTGATGACCACCCCGATGGCCGCCACTACCATAATCGTCCCGCCGGCCACGGGCTGCGGTTCGGCAAAACGGCCCAGCGCTTCCCAGGCGATTCCACCCAGCGCAACCAACAGCAGTATGGCACTGATCAAAGATGCCATGACAGTAGCTTTGCGCAGTCCGTAAGTCCGTTTTTGGGTTGCGGCTCTGGCGGCCAGCAGGGCCGCACCCCAGGCCAGCAGCAATCCCAGCACATCGCTGAGATTGTGCCCGGCATCCGCGATCAGGGCCAGGGAATCGGCCCAGATACCGTAACCGGCTTCCACTGCCACAAACAGGACGTTCAGGACAACACCCAGCGCAAAAGCACCATTATGGGTGGTTGTATTGTGATTGTGCGCATGGGACATCGTTTCCGGATCCTGGACGATATAACCGTCTGTATAATTGTTATCGCAGAATCTGCCGCCCGGGTCAAGATGGTTCTTACGCCGGCAATGATACCCGGCTTTGGCAGGAAACGGGAACATCCGGGGAAAAACGGGAGACGTCTGGAATCCGGGCGGTTTCAGGATTCTGACAAAAACCGGGACGGGGCCTGTTTCCCCCGCCGGGACCGATACCGCCCATACGCGGCCATGGCGGTCAACGCCCGGCAGGCCGGCTCCACGTTGCGATAAATGGTCTCGGGACTTTCGGCCAGCATCTCGGCAAACGGCCGATTTTCCAGGTCCGGCAGATTGACCACCGGATAAACGGGAACGCCGGTCTCCCGGCTCATAGCCTGAAGCTGCCTGATGAAAATCGGGATAAAATCGCCGACCACTTTCATCATATCCGGCGGCGGCACCCCGCCGCGTTCGGTCTCGGAAATATCTTTGCGGTCGATACGGGGCGGGCCGACAAAGGTAAAAATAAGACTGTCAATTTCATTGCTTTTTAAAAGAATTTCCATAATCGGCAGCAACGTCTCAAAACGGTTACCGGCCACCAGGTCCACAGGATTTCCCGGCACCCACCAGTCCGGCAACAGCTCCCGGAGTTTGGCGATGGTCTGGGCGGACAACTGCACCATCTCGAAGCCTTCATCCGCGCAAGTGTCGGCGGCCACCACTCCCAGTCCGCCGCCACCGGTCAATACCGCCACCCGCTTGCCGCGGGGCAGCGGTCGATTCACAAAGGAGGCCCCCAGAATGCCGGCTTCTTCAATGGTAGTCGCCTGCACAATCCCGGCCTGCCGGCAGATATCGGAAAACAGTTCATCCCTGACCGCCATAGCACCGGTATGGGAACTGGCCGCCTGCTGCCCGGCGCCGCTACGGCCGCCCTTCAACACCACCACCGGTTTTTCCCGGGTAACCTGCGCCGCCTGTTCAAAAAAACGACGACCGTCAGGAATGCTTTCGATATAGGCGACAATGGATTCCACCTCCGGCTGCCGGGCCATGTATCCCAGGTAGTCCTCCAGCCGCAGGTCGGCCTCGTTTCCGGAAGAAACCCCCATGGCGATGCCCTGTCCGGCGCTGTAGATGTTGCCGATGATCATGTTCAAAATGTTCCCGCTCTGGGAGACCACCGCCACCCGTCCGGGCGGGGGGTAAAAATGGCTGGGCATATGAGGATAAAGCCGGCTGGCGGGACAGCAGATGCCCTGGCAGTTGGGCCCGACCAGGACCATGCCGCCTTCCCGGGCCCGGGCCACCACTTCCGCCTCCACCTGTTCCTGTTCTCCGCCCATCTCCCGAAAACCGGCGGTAATAATAAGACCGGCTTTGACCTGCTTTTGCACGCAATTGTCAATGACCGCCGGAATATGTCTGGCCGGAACGGTGATGATGGCCAGATCCACCCGGTCCGGGATATCGGTTACCGTGGGATAGGCCGGAAGATTGAGCACCTGCTCCCGCCCCGGATTCACCGGGTACAGCTTGCCCGGCCAGCCGCCCCGGAGAATGCTGTTAAAAATCACAAACCCCCATTTCTGGGTCTCTTCCGAAGCGCCGATAAAGGCGATACTTTCCGGGTTGAATAACGCGTCCAGGCGCTGCAATCGCTGATCGTCCATGCTCATTTTCTGCTCCGTTCCCTGTCTGATCTGTTTATCCCGGTCCCGGCCGGGGTCATTCGCCCGAAAGCAAGAAGTATAAATAATACCGAAAAAAGTGTCAATCGTTTTGCGGGCGTCTGCGGAGCAATCGCAAGAACCCCTTATCCGGTGCGGATTATCCGGCGGGAACTGTCCAATTACAGGAGAATGCTCCGCTGGCCTCCAAATGAATTGACATATTCGGGCTTTCGCGATTTCGCGTATTATACGCGTATTACTATGGACAAAACCTGCGCTGCCATGAGATAATAACGCCATCAACCGCTGGTTGATAAATTTAGCCCTTGTCATCCATTACATACAACTTTGAAAAGAAAGAACCTCTTGTAATCTATCCCCCAAATATCGAACAGAGAAAAATACAAAACCGAGTTGAACCGGCTCCCAAAGGCCTATCCATGAAAACGGATACCGACGCCAAACATCTTTTTCAGATTCTGATTCTAATCGTGGTTTGCCTGATACTTTTCAGCAATACCTTACCCAATGAATTTATCTGGGATGACACTGCACTTATTACCAATAACAGCTATATCAAAAACTACAGAAATATCCCCCTGTTTTTTACCCCCCACTACTGGAACAATCTACATTCATTCGAAAATCGAGGTGATTACCGCCCGGTAAGGACCGTTTCCTTCTCCCTCGACTATCTTTTCTGGAAAACAGACCCCGCCGGTTATCATCTGACCAACCTGGCCCTGCATGCAATCAATGTTATCCTGGTATATCTCCTTATCAGCCTTCTCTGTCGTGATTCGGAAAACAGGATGATGGAATCAAGCCCGCTTTCTTTTTTCAGCCTGCCCTTTTTGACCGCTCTTCTCTTTGCCGCCCATCCCGTACACGTTGAATCGGTAACGTATATTAAAAATCGCGCTGAGCTTCTCTGTTTCATGTTCTTTTTGCTCTCCTTCTTTATCACAATTTATGCGGACCGAAAAAAAAAAGAAAAGAACGGCCTTCTTTTCCTGGCGGCGCTTTTCCTGTTCTGCCTGGCTCTTCTCGCCAAAGAAACAGCCTTGATTCTGCCGATAATTTATCTGGCATATATTGCCTGTTTTTATCCGGAAATCAAGAAAGGCGCGCTGGTAAAAATATTTTCCTGGGGAGGGATGATCCTCTTCTATTTCTGGTTCCGACAAATCACCCTGCTAACCGGAAACAAAATCGTCACGCCCCTATCCCTGAGCGAAAACCTTTTCGCAATGTTTCAGACCCTGGGCTACTACTTCTGGTTACTGCTGTTTCCCGTAAGGCTGAATGCTGAACATCCCTTTCCCATTCCCGACTCCTTCTGGAATGCCACCGTAGCGTTTCCCGCTGTCGCACTTCTTACGCTGACGGCCGTACTCATTCTTTTTTACAGAAAATCCCTAAAAATCCTTTGTTTCTCCCTTTGTTGGACAATCTTTTCGCTGCTGCCGGTATCCAATCTTGTTTTTTTATCTTCCCGGCCGGTCGCGGAACAACGTCTCTATTTCCCTTCCCTGGGGATATGTCTGCTTCTTGCTCTGTTCATCCGAAAAATCCGGTTTGGTGTCGCAAAAGGGCTTTTTCCGGAAAAATTGACGGCGGCATTGATTTTCGCGGGTTTGTTTTTCTTTTTTTCCGTTCAAACCATAAAAAGAAACTTCGACATGAGAACCCCCATTTCTTTTTATGCTGCAACCGTCAAGCACTCTCCCCATCACTTCCGGCCGCATCTGAATCTGGGCAATGCTTTGTTGAAAAAAGAACGCCTGGACGAGGCGCTTAAACACTACAATATTGCCAGATACCTGGACCCATCTTGCCCGACCATCTATTTTAATCTGGGCCTTGCTTTACTGAAAAAAAACCAAATCGATCAGGCTGCCTGCTGTTTCCAGTCCGCGTTACAGTTGGAGCCAAATTCATCGGATCCCCATAACCCCCTTTTGGAGTCCAATCAACAAACGGCGGACGCACACTATAACCTGGGGATCGTGCTGACAAGAAAAGGAAATCCCCGCCAGGCTGTCCACCATTTCAAGAAAGCCTTGCAAATTAATCCCGATGACGAAAATTTGCATTATAACCTGGGACTGGCTCTCACGAAAACCGGAGACCTTGAAGCAGCTGTCCGTTCTTACCGGGCCGCCATTCAATTGAATCCGAACTATGCCGATCCGCATACTGCCCTGGGTCTTATTTTCGCTGCAAAAAACCGCTACCACAGAGCAATCAGCCATTTTCAAGCGGCTTTGGAGAGGTACCCGCTTGATGCGGAAACACACCTTGGCCTGGGCATTTGTCTGTTTCAAACCGGCCAGCTCGAAGAAGCGATTGCTTCCTACCAGAGCGCTCTGCGCCTGAACCCTGATTATACGGATGCCTTATTCAACCTGGGAGTCGCCCTGACAGAAAAAGGACGCCTCGAAGATGCCGTCAAGCAGTTCTTGCGGGTGATCCAGCAGGAAACGGACAACGCGGATGCTTTTACCTATCTGAGCCGCATCTACCAGAAACGGGGAGACCCGCATAAAGCCCGGCAATACCGATTGAAAGCGGAGGCAATCAAACGGTAAAGATACGTTTCATCGGGCGTAAAGCGAACGCTTTTCACGATCGTATCAAATATTGGGAACAAATGATTTTTGTCAACAAAAAATCGCACAAAATCGATATTTATTTCCGTTCATAAAATGATTTCCCTTTGCTTCGTTGCTTTTTGGGAAAAAAGGGGGTAAGCTGTCGTTCAAAATGGCAGAGGGGTGCCAATAAAACCGGAAATACGCTGCAGAATCATTCCGGCATCAAGCTATAACGCTTATGCCAACCGAAACAATATTGTTAACATAACAACACAGGGATCCCAAAAAGCAAAAACAGGTCAATAAGCAGTTCATACTCCGTTTTTCATACGACTGGCAAAATCCTATAATGGAGACATCCATGACCGCGACAACGATTACCGCCGAAGATGAGGCCCTGCACCCGGTAGGCGAAGGGGAGCACTGGCAGGAGAGCTACTATTTCAACTGGGCCGACACCCGGCATGATGCCTTCGGTCTGACGCGCATCGGGTACCGCTTCGGCCAGCAACAAATCGACGGCCTGATTCTGACTATCCGCCAAGGTCGGCCGGAGTATATCTATCCCGCAGTCAACATCCGGGACAAAAATCTGCCCGCCGGTCAGGATCCGTACCGTGGTCTGCAGGCGCGAAAACTGACCTACGTCATGGAGAAGCCCCTGCAACGCTGGTCTCTGCAACTGTCCGGCCGGGACACCATGAATTTAACCTGGGAAGCCTTTACCCCCGCTTTCAACTACCAAGATTCCGAACGAGAACTGCCGCCCAATGTAGCCGGACACCACTTTGAGCAAAGCGGTAAAATCACCGGTCAGACCCGCTTTAAGGGCCGCACCCTGGACATAGACGGTGTCGGCCAGCGGGATAAATCCTGGGGAGTGCGGGACTGGGCTAACGTGGAAGGCTGGGACTGGATCAGTGTGCAGTTCGGGGAAGACCTGACGTTCAACGTCTGGGAAGGCTGGTTCGGCGGTCGGCAGTATCAGAACGGTTTTGTGTTCCGGGAAGGGATCAACCACCCGGTCCGCCGGCTGAAGCTTCAATACCACTGGAGCCGGAAACTGCACGTTCCGGAAACCGTCCACCTGGCCATCGACGCCGGAACGCCGCAGTTGGAAGTTACCGCCACCACCCTGGGATGGTTTCCCCTGATCAAGAAAGGCCTCTGGATTCAGGAAATCCACACCGCCGTCGAAGCCAATCTGAATGGTCAAACGCGGCGGGGGATCGGTGTCGTGGAACATGCCTGGCGAGTCTCCAGACGGCAACTGACGGCCAGTGTTCCCGGTCTGATCAAAGTGGCGGCGCAGACTTTGGGCGGGCGGGCCTGAATGATTATAAGGAGACCGGAATGCCATGATTATTGAACTGAAACCGGACACTCCGGCCGAAATTCAACAGATCGGCGGCAAGGGCTGCGGCCTGGTTCGACTGTTATCCGCCGGCCTGCCGGTACCCCGGGCCTGGTGTCTGCCCGCGGAAGCCTACCGGCTTCATAACGGCAGTGTTTCCACCGCTCTGCAGGAGACGTTGGCCACCTTTTGGAAAAATTTTCGGGCTTCTCATCCGCAGGCGACCCTGGCGGTACGAAGCTCCGCCACCGCTGAGGATCTGGCGGAAGCATCCTTTGCCGGCATCTATGAAACCCGCCTGGGTATCCGGCGATCGGAAGAACTGGTGGACAGCGTTCAAACCTGCTGGAATGCCCTCAACCGGGTATCGGCCGCGGCTTATCGCAGTGAAAAACACCTTGACGAAACGCCGGCCATCGCCCTGATCCTGCAGGTGCTGGTGGCGGCCGAAACCGCCGGGGTTCTGCTGACCGCCAATCCGCAGAACCCCTTTGCGGACCAGTATGTGATTAACGCCGCCTGGGGCCTGGGCGAAACCGTGGTTTCCGGCAACGTGGATCCGGATTACCATGTTCTCTGCGCTACCACCGGCAACTGTCTGGACAACCGCCTCGGGAACAAAACCGTCATCTGCCGGGTAACGGACGACGGAGGAGCCGTGAAATGTCCGGTTGATCCGGATCGGGCGATCCAGCCCTGCCTGACGGAATCTGATCTGACGGCGCTGCATCGATTGGCCCGAACCGTGGAAAACACCATCGGCCCCCGCCAGGACATTGAATGGGCACTGTCCAACGGGCGACTCCATGTTCTGCAGGTACGCCCCATAACCAACCTGCCGCCCCGAAATCCGCAAAACGTCTGCTCCCGGCGCTTCGGTGACGAATACCTGGCCGACTATGCCATGCCCCTGAGCAATACCATGCTGGTCCGCTGGATCAGTGAAAATTATTTCCGCGAACTGGCCCGGCTTCAAGGCCGCCGGGATCTGCTCGATATGGAGGCGATTTACAACTATCAGGGATATGCCTACATTAACGGCAGCTACATCGCTCGTATGTTGCGTTTTGCGCCCAGAAGCCTGCGCTCCCTGGAATCTTTGCCCTGGTTTCCACCCTGCTGGAATGAAAAAATCTTAAAAGAACCCTTTGAATTCTGGCGTGCCCCCGGCCTCTTTCTGTCTGTGCTTCGAGACAAAAACCGGGCGCCGATCCATAAAAATGAAGCCGCCCTGCAGGCACACTGCGACCGCATTGAAGAACAGATCCTGCCCAAGCTGAACCAGGATTACAGTTGTCTGACCCCGGAAGAGTGGCGGCGTCAGCTGGAAGAAGTGGATGCTTTCGGTCAGGAGCACTTCCGGGTCATCCGCTGGGGCGTAGGATTTCACAATCCGGCCCTGCACGGTATTCTGGCCAAGCTTCTGACCCGATGGACGGACGACACCACGGGAGACCTTTACCAGCGGATCATCAGCGGCCTGCCCGGCACCCGTACCGCCGAAATCAACAAATCCGTCTGGGAGCTGGGCAATACCGCCCGAAAGGATGCAACCCTGGCCGATCTTTTACAGAAAAAGCAGCTCGATTACGCCGAGCTGCGGAAAAAAATTCCGGACTCCGTGTTCTGGCAGGCCTTTGACCGGTTTCTCGCTGAACACGGGCACCGGGCCGCCACCCGGGAGATATCCCAGCCCCGCTGGCGGGAAACTCCGGATGTTATTCTGGGGTTTGTCCGCGCCCAATTGTTTGCCCCGGAACCACCCCCTAACCCCGACCAGCTCACCGCCGCCTCGGAAAAAAGGCGTCACGCCGCAGAAGAAAAGGCCCTCCGTCTGGTTTCCCGCTGGTGGGACGGCTGGCTGCGCCGCCGGTTCTTGTCCTGGCTGATCCGGACCACCCAGAACTACACCATCTACCGGGAAAATCAGCGGTACCACCTGGATTACCTGCTGACCCATATGCGCGCGCTGATTCTGGAACAGGGCCGGCGATTCACGGAAGCCGGCATTCTGAGTGCTGCTTCGGATGTTTTCTTTCTGGAAAAAGACGAATTCTGGAAACTGTTTGAAGATCCCCGTCCGGACGTGGTTCTTACTCGCAAAATCGAGGAGCGGCGGGCACATTTTCAAAAATGGCACCGGCGTCTGCCGGCCACTTATCTGTATGACGGGATTGAAACCGAAGGCGAGGCCGGGGATAATGGAAGGGATGCCTCCGTTTCTTCCGATTTTCCGGGCGGTATGGGCGCTTCCCGGGGCGAAGCCACGGGCCCGGCTCGAATTATTGCGGACATCGGGGGACTGGGAGCGGTGGAACCCGGTGATATTCTGGTAGCCGGCAATATCGATCCAGGCTGGACCAATGTTTTTCCCATGATCAGCGGCCTGGTCACCGAAACCGGCGGTCTGCTCAGCCACGGCGCCCTGCTGGCCAGAGAATACGGCATTCCGGCGGTCATGGGCATCAAGGAGGCCACCAAGCAGATTCAAAACGGTGAGACACTGACCATTAACGGCCAGACCGGAGCCATCCGGCGGCATGGGAAAAAATAAAAAAATGGGAAAAAAGGTCTTCCTCAGTCAATGGTAAAAAACGAGGGATCAAATTCCGGACGATCCTTGTAGCGGGCCATGAAATAGGCGGGTCCCATCTCCATGTTTTCAAAAATGGCCGGTTCCACCATGATGCCGGCTTGGTGCAGGGCTTCCACGGCTTTCCGGGGGTTGGGCGGGCAGCCCTTGATGGGGATCATTTCCTTAATAACCGGGTTGTCCTTGTGAAGCTGGTACATGCACTTGCCCACCAGAATGGTCTTGTTCATGCCCGGCGTGGGCTGCATCTTCTTGCCGGTCAGAATTTCCACTTCATCCCAGGGCTCGCCTTTCCAGGCCATGGCAATAGCGGTCAGCATGAGACCGTTCAACCCGGAGCAATAGGTACACATGGTATCGTCGTACTTGCGGTAATAGATGCCCTGAAGTCCCATTTTCTCCAGCTTCACCGGCATGGAGTTGGCTTCGTTATAGACAAAGGTGGTTTCATGACAGGCGGCCAGATCATCCACCTTTTCTCCGATGACCGTAATATCGGACAGGTCTGTCGGACGGACGGCCCGCTCTGCGGCATGGGCCAGATACGGCACGGACGCGGGCTCCTGGCCCAACAGCCTGGCCCCCACCATATCCGCGGAAAGCACGTCGGCCGAAGCCACCAGCAGGTCACTTTTACGGGGTTTGCCGTCAAAAGCCGGGCCCCGCTCCAGGGTATAAATGCCGTCAATGATGGTGGCACTGGGAGGAAGCATATTGGGGATCAGTGAAACCATATAGTCCAGATTTTTATCGGGGTCGGGACTGTGGCATTTTTTCCGGGAATTGATATCCAGGGTGCCTTTGAGATTTTTCATGCCCAGACTGACCACGGTCTGGACATGGGTTTTCATGACCGGGACATTGACCACAAAATCGGCGTTGACCAGGTCGCTGTTGACATTCAGCGTAAGGCCCGTTTCCAGTTCCACGGTTTCAAAGGGCCGATCAAAAACATTCACCGCCTGGACGCCGTACCGATCCTTCAGCTTGTTGTATCCCAGGGATTCAAAGGCATGGGTCGGGGTTTCGCGGTCATTGGGTTTGCTGGTGACGATCCCTTCGGCAATGGTGATCTCCCCGGCGCCGTGATCCCGGAGCAGCTTTACCACCGCCTCCATAACCCGGGAAGTGGTAATCACTCCCCACTTGGGGAAATCCGTAACTTTGGTCCAGAAGACGATATTGGGCTTGATGACCACTTTCGCTCCGGCCGGCAGATTTGCAAAGGCTCCGGCCTTCTCCACCACGCCGGCAACGGAATCAGCGTTTTCCTTATACTTTTCAATGGCTGCCGTGTAAGACTGCATGGGTAACTCCTTTCCTTACTATACCATTTCATTCATGGCCACCGGATGACGCTTCATGTATTCCAGGCGGTTCAGGCCGTTAACATAGGCCTTGGCGCTGGCCGTAATAATATCGGGATCAGCCCCGCGCCCCAGGGCCACCAGCCCGGCTTCTTTCAGGCGCACCGTCACTTCCCCCTGGGCGTCCGTACCGCCGGAAATGGCGGTAATGGTAAACCGCATCAGTTCAGAGCCGGTCTCGGTCAATTCAGCAATGGCCATATAGGCCGCATCTATGGGACCGTTGCCGTACCTGGCATTTTTAACGGACCGCCCGTTAATGGACAGTTGCACGCTGGCCATGGGATAAACCGTGGTGCCGCTGGTGACGTGAAGGTACTCCAGCTTGAACACCTCCACCATCTGCATCAGGTTTTCCGAAACCAGAATTTCCAGGTCTTCTTCCAGGACATTTTTCTTCTTGTCACACAGTTCCTTGAACTTTTCAAAAATCAAATCGATTTCCGGTTTGGAAAGCTTATAGCCCAGGTCTTCCAAACGGTCCCGCAGGGCGTTCCGGCCGGAATGCTTGCCCAGCACCAGGGTGCTGCTGGAAACGCCCACGGTTTCCGGCCGCATAATCTCATAGGTCATGGGGTTTTTCAGCATCCCGGCCTGGTGAATCCCGGCTTCATGGGCAAAAGCATTGGCCCCGACAACCGCCTTGTTGGGCTGAACGATCATACCGCTCAACATGCTGACCAGCCGGCTGGTGGGATAAATCAGGGCGGGATTGACCCCGGTGGTCATCGGAAGCCGGTTGGCCCGGGTATGCAGGGCCATAACCACCTCCTCCAGGGAAGTATTACCGGCCCGCTCCCCGATGCCGTTGATGGTTACCTCCGCCTGCCGGGCCCCGGCCTGGATGGCCGCCAGGGTATTGGCCGTGGCCAGGCCCAGGTCATTGTGACAATGCACACTGATCACCGCCTGACCGATATTGGGCGTGTTCTCCTTCACATAACGGACCAGCTCGGCGAACTCCCCGGGAATGGCATAGCCCACGGTGTCCGGGATATTAATGGTGGTGGCCCCGGCGGCAATGGCGGCCTCAAATATTTTGCACAGAAAATCCCGGTCGCTGCGGGAAGCATCTTCAGCGGAAAACTCCACGCTTTTCGTAAAGGACTTGGCATATTTCACGCCGGCCACGGCGCTTTCCAGCACCTGCTCCCGGGACATCCCCAGCTTGTGCTCCATGTGAATGTCCGAGGTGGCGATAAAAACGTGCAGCCGGGGACGGCGGGCACTGGAGACCGCCGCCCAGGCCTTGTCAATATCATCCCTATTGGTCCGGGCCAGTCCGGCCACTTCCGTTCGCCGCATTTTCTGGGCCACATGGGAAACCGCTTCCATATCGCCTTTGGAGGCGGCCGGAAAGCCGGCTTCAATAGCGTCCACCCCCAGTTCTTCCAGCTTGGAGGCAATCCGCAGTTTTTCACCCACATTCATGCTGGCGCCGGGCGACTGCTCCCCGTCCCGCAGGGTGGTGTCAAAAATAACCACTTTCTCCGACATATTCCCAACTCCTGTCTCCGGTTACAATTTCTTTTTCCTGGCCGCGGACTCCTTGGCCAGCTTGTACTGGCAGCTGTCCGCCAAAGCCTGCCAGCTGGCCTCGATAATGTCCTGGGAGACCCCGATGGTCCCCCAGATTTCTTCCTCATCCCGGGAATCAATCAGCACCCGCACTTTGGCGCCGGTGCCTTCGCGACCGTCCAGCACCCGCACTTTGAAGTCCACCA
>CAZWCS010000028.1:0-15665 GCA_964632805.1 uncultured Desulfobacterales bacterium | reverse complement strand
GCCATATCGACCTCAACGCGCGCTCGCTGCGCTTGCACCCGAGGTTGGGCATCGACTCTCAGCCACAGCATCCCCCCAGCAAGAAGCACAGCACCCGCCAAACACAGGCTGCTTCGCATAGCAATACCCGCACTTTGAAGTCCACCAGCTGCATGGCATCCAGGCTCAGGGAATCGGGATAGAACTCGGCAATGGCCTTGCGGATGGCGTTGTCCAGAGCGCTGACCGGGCCGTCGCCTTCCGCGGCGGTAATGGTCTCTTCTTCCCCCACACCGATCTTGATCATGGCCTGGGCCGCGCAGGGCCGGTCCTCGTTCTTTTCAATCATCACCCGGAAGGACTTCAGCGCAAACAGGGGCTGAAACTGGCCGGCCAGCTTTTCCATGAGAATGGCAAAGGAGCCGTCCGCGGCCTCGAACTGAAACCCCTCCTGCTCCAAGCGCTTGATCTCGGCCACAATCTGTTCGGAATCAAAGGCCTCGGCTTCAGTATCCACGCCCAGTTCCCGGGCCTTGTACAGAATATTGCTTTTGCCGGACAGATCGGAAACCAGTACTCGCCGGCTGCTGCCCACCAGCTCCGGATCGATGTGTTCGTAAGCGGCCGGGTTCTTCATGACCGCGCTGACATGGATGCCGCCTTTGTGACAGAAAGCGCTGCGCCCCACAAACGGCCGGCTCTTCAGGGGCGTGATATTGGCGGTTTCGCTGACAAACCGGGAAACCGTTTTCAACTTTTTCAGGTTTTCCGGTGACAGACAGGAATACCCCATTTTTAACTGCAGAATGGGAATAATCGAGGTCAAGTCGGCATTGCCGCAACGTTCGCCGTAGCCGTTGATGGTCCCCTGCACCACCTCCGCCCCGCCCCGGACCCCGGCCAGCGTATTGGCCACCGCCAGACCGCTGTCATTATGGGTATGAATCCCGAGTCGAATCGCGCGGCCGGGAAATTCCTCTTCCAGCAGCGACCGCAGGCGGGCGGTGGCGGCCTCGATGTCCGGCGGCAGGGCGCCGCCGTTGGTGTCACACAGCACCAATGCGTCCGCCCCGGACCGGGCCGCGGTCAGGACCGCTTCCAGGGCATAATCGCTGTTCCGGGCCATGCCGTCGAAAAAATGCTCGGCGTCAAACAGCACTTCCCGGCCCTGCGCCTTCAGATAGGCAACAGTATCGGCAATCATGGCCAGGTTATCGGCCAGCGTGTTGCTCATGATTTCGGTGACATGCAGATCCCAGGTCTTACCCACCACCGCCACGGCCGGCGTCCCGGATTCCAGAAGCAGGCGGATATTGGCATCTTCCTCCACCGGGATGCCGCTGCGGCGGGTGGCCCCGAAGGCCGTCAGGCGGGCGGTGTGAAAATCAATTTCCCGGGCCAGCTCAAAAAACCGGATATCCCGGGGATTGGAGCCCGGCCAGCCGCCTTCAATATAGTGTACCCCGAAATCATCCAGACAACGGGCGATGCGCACCTTGTCTTCGGCGGTAAAATTGATATCCTCCCCCTGCATGCCGTCCCGCAGGGTGGTGTCGTATATCAGTATCTGCCCCATGAACACCTCAAACGCATCAAACCCATCAACTCATTAAACTCGGAACTCATAAAACTTCCGGACATGTCTTTATTTCTTCCGGTTCTCCGGACGCAAAGCACGCACTGCCGCGCCGGCTTTCCACATTTCGGAATTTTTGATGGCATTGAGCTCTTCGGTCAGCTTCACCTTGTAATCCGGCGCGCTGTTGACTTCCAGCACCCGCTGCGTCTCTTTGCCCGATCTGACCCGCTCATAGAGATCATCAAACACCGGGGCCACGGCATCCCGGAATTTGGGCGCCCAGTCCAGCGCGCCGCGCTGGGCGGTGGCGCTGCAATTTCCGAACATCCAGTCCATGCCGTTTTCCGCCACCAGCCGGATGAGACTCTGGGTCAATTCCTCGACGGTTTCGTTAAAGGCTTCACTGGGAGAATGCCCGTTTTTACGAAGGATATTATACTGGGCCTCCATAGTCCCGGCCAGGCAGCCCATCAGCACTCCCCGCTCCCCGGTCAGGTCGCTGAAGACTTCATGCTCAAAAGTGGTCGGGAACAGATAGCCGGAGCCGATGGCAATGCCGATCGCCAGGGTGCGTTCCTCCGCCCGGCCGGTATAATCCTGAAACACCGCGTAGCTGGAGTTAATGCCGCTGCCGTCCAGAAAATTCCGGCGAACGTTGGTTCCCGATCCTTTGGGCGCCACCATGATGACATCCACGTTGTCCGGCGGAATGACTTTCGTCTGATCTTTGTAGACAATGGAAAAGCCGTGAGAAAAGTAGAGCGCGTCTCCTTCGTTCAGACATTCTTTCACCCTGGGCCACACCGCCACCTGCCCGGCGTCGGACAGCAGCATCTGGATGATTGTGCCCTTTTTCGCGGCCTCTTCAAGGGGGAAAAGGGTCTGGCCGGGCACAAACCCGTCGGCCACGGCCTTGTCCCAGTATTCATCCCCTTCCATCTGGCCGATAATCACATCGAAACCATTGTCTTTCATATTCAACGCCTGGGCCGGGCCCTGAACCCCGTATCCCAGGACCACAATGGTTTCATCTTTTAAAATCTCCTTGGCCTTTTCAAAGGTAAATTCATCGGATGTTACGACGTGTTCTTCCACGCCGCCAAAATCAATTTTCGGCATTGGCTTCCTCCTTCTAAAAACAGATTAAAAGTTACCCAAACGGAACGTTTCAAATTTTACCGCAGCTGCGGCGTCCGGGATTGCTTCGTCGCTTCGCTTCTCGCAATGAGGCAAAAGGAGCGCGGCAGCCTCTCCACCCGTCATCGCAAAACCCGCTTCCCCTTTCATCGCGCGGGCTGTCTCTCCACCCGCCATCGCGCGGACGGCTTCTCTCTCTGTCATCGCGAGCGACCGGCAGGGAGCGAAGCGATCCCCGACAATTCTGCCCATACCTCCCCGGAATATCTCGGAAAAACAGCATTTACCCGCTCTCCCGCTGCAGGGCAATAGTACCGGTGCGGGCGATCTCGCGGATACCGATGGGCGCCAGCAGGGTAATGATGGCCTGCAGTTTGTCTTCGCTGCCGGTCACCTCGATGGTAAAGTGCTCCTGACCCACATCCACCACTTTTCCCCGAAAAATATCGGCAATCCGGAGAACCTCCGCCCGGTATTCCGGCTTGGCCTTCACCTTGATCAGAATCAGCTCCCGCTGAATATGAGGGGTGCCGGTAAAATCGTACACCTTGATGACATTGATCAGCTTGTTCAACTGCTTCTTGATCTGTTCCACAATGACTTCATCGCCGATGGTCACCATGGTCAGGCGGGACACCCCCGGATCGGTGGTGGCCGCCACGCACAGGCTTTCAATGTTGTACCCGCGGCCGCTGAACAATCCTGCAATCCGGGAGAGAACGCCGGGCTCGTTGTCCACCAGAATGGAAAGAACATATTTTTTTTCATTCATGGGTTTCCCCCTTATCTCCTCAAACCAGTATCATGTTGGTAATGGGCGCCCCGGCCGGCACCATGGGATAGACGTTCTCCTCCCGCTCCACCCGGAAATCCATAATAACCGGGCGGTCCACGGACAAGGCCTCCCGGATGACCGGTTCCACTTCCGCCGGGGTGGTGGCCCGCAGGCCCACCGCGCCATAAGCCTCGGCCAGCTTGACAAAATCGGGCGCCGCCTCCATGTTGGTACTGGAGTAGCGCTTGTCATAGAACAGCTCCTGCCACTGACGTACCATGCCCAGGTAGCCGTTGTTGAGAATGGCCACCTTCACCGGCAGGTTATGGCTGACGGCCGTCATCATCTCCTGAATGTTCATCTGAATACTGCCGTCTCCGGCGATGTCGATAACGGTCCGGTCCGGGCAGGCCACCTGGGCCCCCACCGCCGCGGGCAGCCCGAAGCCCATTACCCCCAGCCCGCCGGAGGTGATGAACTGTCCCGGCCAGGAATAATGGTAGTACTGGGCCGCCCACATCTGGTTCTGGCCCACCTCGGTAGTGATAATGGCCTCGCCATGGGTCAGTTCGTACAGTTTCTCCACCACGTACTGCGGCTTGATGGTCTCTGTCTGCTCATAGGCCAGGGGCTTGGTCTGCTTCCAATCTTCAATGCGCTCATGCCAGGCGGCCAATCGATCGGCGCCGCCCCCCTTGTTCTCTTTGGCGGCCTTCTTGTACATCTTGTTCAGGTACACCAGGGCTTCTTTGCAGTCCCCCACTACCGGAATATCCACGGTGACATTTTTGTGAATCGAGGTGGGGTCGATGTCAATGTGCACAATGGTGGCGTTGGAAGCGAACTCGTCGGTTTTCCCGGTAACCCGGTCGTCAAACCGCACCCCGGCGGCAATCATCAGATCACACGCGGCAATGGACATGTTGGCCCGGTAGGTGCCGTGCATGCCGGGCATGCCCAGCCAGAGCGGATCCGTCCCCGGAAAGGCTCCCAGCCCCATCAGGGTGGAGGTAACCGGAATCCGGGTGGTGCGGGCGAACGCCGTCAAGGCCTGGGACGCTCCGGACAGAATGGCCCCACCCCCGGAAAAAATGATCGGCTGCCGGGCCTTTTGGACCAGCTCCATAACCTTGTTCAACTGCTTGGCATTGGGCTGATAATTCGGGTTATAGGACTTCATTTTCACCGGTCCCAATGATTTATACGCGGCCTGGGCGTTAATGACATCTTTGGGGATGTCCACCAGCACCGGGCCTGGCCGGCCGGAGGCGGCCAGATAAAAGGCCTCCTTGACGATCCGGGCCAGATCCTGCACGCTTTTGACCAGGTAATTGTGCTTGGTGCAGGGCCGGGAAATGCCCACGATATCCACTTCCTGAAAGGCGTCATTGCCGATCAGCGGCGTCGGCACCTGTCCCGTCAAGATCACCACCGGAATAGAGTCCAGGTAGGCCGAGGCGATGCCCGTAATGGTGTTGGTTGCCCCCGGCCCGGAGGTCACCAGGCAGACCCCGGTTTTGCCGCAGGCCCGGGCATAGGCGTCGGCCGCATGCACCGCTCCCTGCTCCTGCCGAACCAGAATATGGGAAAAATCCGTGTTCAACAGTTCGTTATAGATATCCAGAACCGCGCCGCCGGGATATCCGAAGATGGTTTCCACCCCTTCTTCTTTCAGCACATTCATCAGAATCTGTGCGCCGCTGAGCTTCATGATCCGTCCTTTCCTGTTCCGCTCCCATCCATAATCCGCAATCGGGGATGGGCCTATTTAAAAATCGCGCCCGTATTGGCGGACGACACCATATTGGCGTATCGCGCCATATATCCGCGGGTAATTTTGGGCGCGGGTTCGCGCCATTGCCCCCGCCGCTTTTCCAGCTCACCGTCCGCAACCTTGAGGGTGATGGTTTTCCCGGGAATATCGATGGCAATGGTATCGCCTTCCTGCACCACGGCGATCATCCCCTTCTCCATGGCCTCGGGGGAAACATGTCCGATGGCGGCCCCCCGGGTTCCCCCGGAAAACCGGCCGTCGGTAATCAGGGCCACCTTTTCATCCAGTTCCATGCCCGCCAGGGCCGAAGTCGGCGTCAGCATCTCCCGCATGCCCGGCCCGCCGCGGGGCCCTTCATAGCGGATCACGATAACGTCGCCGGCCTGGATTTCCCCGTCCATAATGGCTTCCGTGGCTTCTTCTTCGGAGTCAAAAACCCGGGCGGGGCCCTCATGCCGCATCATGGCGTCCACCACGGCGGACTGTTTGACCACGCAGCCGTCCGGGGCCAGGTTGCCGAACAACACCGCCAGCCCGCCCTGTTCGTGATGCGGGTTGTCCACGGAACGGATCACCTGGTTGTCCACCGCTTTGGCGGGGGCAATATTTTCCGCCACGGTTTGGCCGGTTACCGTCAGGCAATCGCCGTTGATGGCGCCTTTGCGGGAAAGCTCTGTCAACACCGCGCTGATCCCCCCGGCCAGATGCAGGTCCTCGATATGGTTGGGCCCGGCAGGGCTGAGGGCGCACAGATGCGGGGTAATGGCGCTGACCTCGTTGATCAGATCCAGATCAAACGGCACCCCGGCTTCATGGGCCAGGGCCGTCAGATGCAGCACCGTGTTGGTGGAGCAGCCCAGGGCCATATCCACGGCCAGGGCGTTGCGGAAGGCCGCCGGGGTCAGAATTTTGTCCGGGGTGATATTTTTTTCGTACAGCGCCATCACCTGCATCCCCGCCCGCTTGGCCAGGCGCAGGCGTTCCGCCATGACCGCCGGGGTGGTGCCGTTTCCCGGCAGGCCCAGCCCGATGGCCTCGGTCAGGCAGTTCATGGAATTGGCGGTAAACATGCCGGAACAGGAACCGCAGGTGGGGCAGGCGGCATTCTCCACCGCCGCCAGTTCCGCTTCCGTCATTTTCCCGGAGCGCACCGCGCCCACGGCTTCGAACACGGAAATCAGGTCCACTTTCCGGTCTTTGTCTTCCGGGTGCTTGCCCGCCAGCATGGGGCCGCCGCTGACAAAGATGGTCGGCAGATTGAGCCGCGCCGCGGCCATCAGCATCCCGGGCACGATCTTGTCGCAATTGGGAATCATGACCAGGGCGTCAAAGGCATGGGCCGTGGCCATGATCTCCACCGAATCGGCGATCAGCTCCCGGCTGCCCAGGGAATATTTCATGCCGGTATGGTTCATGGCAATGCCGTCGCAAACCCCGATGGTGGAAAATTCCACCGGCGTTCCCCCGGCCATGTAGATCCCCGCTTTGACCGCCTGGCCGATCTGGTCCAGGTGCACGTGTCCGGGAACGATCTCGTTGGCGGAGTTGGCCACCCCGATGATCGGGCGGTTGACTTCTTCGTCGGTATAGCCCATGGATTTGAACAGCGCCCGGTGCGGCGCCCTGGCAACTCCCTTTTTAAAATTGTCGCTTTGCATGGCCTTCCTCCCAAAAAAAAACCGTTATCAGTCGGGCTGATAACGGTTTAAAAAAATTATTAAAAAATTCAATCCATTATCAGCCCCGTGGCCTGTCGTCGAGCAGTACCCCGACGACAAGAATAATCAGTCGTACCAGCAGGCCGATAATTGATTGATGGGTTCTCATTTTACGCCTTTCTTGCTGCCATCTTTCATACTGTAATTTTATACCTTTACTCCCCCGATACGGCCATGTCAAGATTTTTTTCAATACAACCCATACAAAATCGGGTTAGATCAATCCGATCTCCGGAAAATGGAAAAAATCTCCTTGAAGTGCCACGGGCCACCCATTAAAAGTATTGCTCTTCCAACGGCCCAATTATACCTTGACTTATCAAAAGTTATTGTGCAAAAATTATTAACCAATTGAAAAGATAATAATAATTTTTTACCACAACGCTTCCCAACGGCAACATCGCATTTCCGCGCTTAAACCGTTATCATAATAAAAAGGTGTGCCCGAGACGATGACAACCATCCGCTTAATACAACCCGCCCTGGCCGTTCCCCGGTACCGTCAGCTGCGGATGCCGGTGGTGGCCGCGGAATTTGCTCCCTGGGCCGAGGTCCATATTAACGACGAAAACATTGAACCGCCGGATTTTTCCCGGGTGGACCTGGTGGGCCTGACCTGCCAGACCTACAATGCGCCCCGGGCGTTTTATCTGGCCGAGCGTTTCCGGGAGCAAGGCGTCCCAACCATCATGGGCGGGGTTTTTGCCACGGCTATGCCGCAAACAGCGCTGGAGCATGTGGATGCGGTGGTCATCGGGGAGGTGGAGGGACTGGGCGAAAAGATTGTCGCCGACCTTGCCTCCGGAAACCTTCAACCCGTCTATCAAAACCCCCGGCCGCCGGACCTGGCCCGCACCCGGGCGCCCCGCTGGGACCTGATGAGAAACAATCGCTACTATCACGTCAATTTCCCCCTGGAAACCAGCCGCGGTTGCCCCCACAACTGTTCTTTCTGCTTCAGTTCCTACCAGTATCCGGGCTTTCGCAAACGCTCCCTGGCGGACATTGAGCGGGACCTGGACCTGTATGATCACGGCCTGCTGGAAATCGTCGATCTTCATTTTGCCGGGGACGCGGAATTTGCCATTGACGTCTGCCGGCGCATCGAGGCGGCCGACCTGCCGGGCTGGTATGGCGAGGCCACCATCCGCAGCCTGGACAATGAAAAGCTCCTGGCGGCCCTGGCGGCCAGCCGCTGCCGCCAGATGTTTGTGGGCCTGGAGTCCATCAGCCCGGAAGCCCTGCAACACATGAACAAGGGCTTCAATCCGGTTTCGGATTACAAGCGCATCATCCGCATGTGCCAGGACTACGGGGTCTATATCCAGGCGGGCTTTGTCTGGGGCGCGGACGGCCAGGGGCCCGGCGACTTTGCAGAGACCCTCCGTTTCTGCGAGGAAACCCGGATTTACCTGGCGGGCAACAACCTGATAACCCCCTATCCGGGAACCCAATGGCACCGGCAGCTGGCGGACGAGGGCCGGATCGTCGCCCGCTGTTTTCAGGATTATGATTCGGCGCGCGTGGTCGTGCGGCATCCGGAGATGACGCCCGCGGAAATCTACCAGGGCCTGCACCACTTCATCAAGCGCTTCTACTCCTTTCCCTCCATGATGGTCCGCGCCTTTCAGGCCGGCAACAAAAACCTCATGTTTCTCATCGACTACTTTGCCTTCAACTACCTGTACAAAGCCTATTATCATCACTGGCTGAAAAAAATGAAGCAGGGCATCCGCCGGCCGGACCGGCCGGCGCCCCGTAACGGCCTGCCCCATCTGTACCGGAATATCCCGTTGACATACGCGCTGGCCGACTGGAGCTGGCGCTACTGGGAGTTCTGGTTCAGGCAATGGGCGCGGCCTTCCCCGCCGCCATCAAAACCGGCAACCGCCGCCATACTGGTCTGCTGGGCGGCCCTGGTCCTGCCGACGATTTTGTACCTGCTGCCCGGAAGCTTCCTGCCCGCCCCCGGGCCCTGGATGCTTCTCCTGCTTTACTGCCTGGCCTGCTGGGGCGCGGCCCCGGCCTGCTGGGCGGCCGGAAAACATTTATCCAAACGACCGGCATCTGTGTTTTGGGGGCAATGCTTCTGGCTGCCGGCCTACCTGATTCCGGTGCTGGCGCCCGGCCGGGGGCTTTCCCTGGCGACGCTGCTGGCCCTGGCCAACGGGATCCTTTTCTTAAAGAACCTCTCTTTTCTTGTTTCCGGAGCGCGCCGAAAATATCGCCTCTATCGCTACCTGGTCTTTGTTTTCTGGGCGCCGGTGCTGGAGTTTGAAAAATCCTACGTGCTGGATGAGACCGCCACCCTGCCACGATCCCTGCTGGAACTGTTTGTCGGGGGGGCGCTGTTATGGGCAGGAGCGGGATTACTGGCGGCAATGCTGGCCTTTTTCCACTGGTTCGGCAATCCCGCCCCGCCCCATGCGGGATTTTTTGCCTTGACGGCGCTGAAGGGGCTGTTTGCCGTCTGCCTGGTCTCCGGGGGGGTCATCTGGCTGGGCGGCTGGTGGCGGGCCTGGGGAATTACCGCGGAGACGACCCCGGCCTTCCCCCTGCGCGCCAAGCGCTTGCGCGATTTCTGGAAATGGATCAACCCGCCCTATCAGGCCTGGGCCCGTCGATTTCTGTCCTTTTCCGGCCAAAAGGGTGCCCGAAAAATCTTGCCGGCAGGGACGCTGCCCCTGCTGCTGTCCGGCGTTCTGCTGGCCTACGTCATGGCCGCTTCCGGCATATACCAAGCCCGCCGGCCCTATCTATCCGATGTCCGTCTTCCGGCCATAATCTGCCTGCTGCTCTTTTTTCTGCTGCAGGTATTGGGCCTGGCGGCGGAACGTGCCATGTATCGCCGTTTTGCGCCGCCGCCGCTGGTGGAGCGCCTGCTGACCTGGGGATTCCTGCTGTTGACAGCGCCGTTTCTGTTTGCTGTTCTGGAACGCCTTTTTATTTGATTGGGGTTCCGCGCGCAAGAGACTGTGGCATGATGGAAAACCGTTTTACCTGTGATACGCAAGGAGATACGATGATGAAAAAAACCGCACGCCTGGCCCTGGTGGTCCTGATTACCGCCGTCCTCTGGGGACAGAACCTTTTTGCCATGAGTGCCCTGCAAAAATTCTTTATTTCAGCCACCATCGACAAATGGGAAAAGGTACAGACCTTTCAGGGGGTTCTGGTGGAGACCGGGGTTTTGCCGAAAGGGCAGGAGTTAAAAACGCAGATCATAATCGAACGCCCGGATCTGTTTTATTCCCGGACCCTGGCCCCGGAAGAACGAACCGGTGATTTTTTCCTGTATGACGGGCAGAATATTTACGCCTATTACCAGCGCTACCATTACGGCATCTGTCTCTCCGGCCTGCAGGATCTGGTTCGCGATACCAGAGAAAGGCGGACCAGGCGGCTGTCCCAAAATATGATCGCGACCACGAAAAAATTTCATATCTCCTTGAAAAAAAATCAGAAAATCGCGGGAACCACCTGCGTGTGCTACGAATTTGAACCCAAAGAGGCGGCGGATATTTTGGACAGCAATCCGGTCTTTTATCAAACATGGAGTGAAACGGACCATTATCTGCCGCTGAAAGCCGAATTCTATAACACAAAAAACAAAATGGTCTATGGATACGCTTACGAATCTTTTCAGGTGAATCAACCGCTGGACAAAAGCCGTCTGCCCACCGGATTTCCCCCCGGCACCAGCACCTCCGTCTGGGACTTTCACGATCCCGCCCTGACCTGGGCTCAGATTTTGGAACGCATGAACTTCCCTGTCAGCCGCATCAACGGCCTGGAGAATCTGGATACCGGTGACGGGAAATGGCAGTTGAAAAAAACCATCGCCGCCCGGGGAATCGTACCCGCCGCCGCCCTGCTGTATGACAGCGGCACGCATTTTCTGCTGCTGACCCAGGTGAAAGACTATCAGGTCCACCCCGGTACCGAACGGGGGGTGCCGGTGTCCACGCCGGTTCCCGGAACCCGCCTCAACTTTTTCGGGGAGACCGTGCTCCTTTCCTGGAGTGCCGGCGGCGTCAGTTTCACCCTCATCGGGGATCTGCCCTATTACACCATGCTTGCGGTGGCCGGCCGGGTGGGGCAACCGGATTCATAACGCCCTGCTGCGAGGACCTTCTTGCGGGCGGAGTGGCCAGCCCGGCCCCGCCAGGACAAAAGCCGGTTTCAAAACCTTGCAACCGGGAAAAAATCAAGAAGCGGGCCGGTTCCGGTTATTCCGAACCGGACGACTCTCTTCCCCGGGTGGCATCATTGGCGTGCCACATGCCCAGAAGCTGATTCAGCCGGTCCATGACAGTCACCGGCAGCAGCAGTTTCATCAGGGGGGTGACAAAGTTTACCGAAATATTGGGCACACACACCATGGCCCGGTTCTTCCGGATTCCGGCCAGAACCTTTTTGGTCACCTGCTCCGTTTGCAGCAGCCGGGTGCCGGCCACCATCTGCGCGCCTTCAAACATGCCGGTACCCACGGTATTGGGGCAGACGCAGCTCACCCCCACCTTCCATTGGTTCTTCTTCATCTCCTGCCGGAGCGCATCGGAAAAACCTACCACCCCGAACTTGCTGGCACAGTAAGCGCTGAGATTGGGAATGGCCAGAATCCCGCCGGCCGAAGCGAAATTGACCACATGTCCCTCCTGCTGCGCGATCATATCGGGCAGAAAGGCCTTGCACATCCAGAACATGGAGGCCAGATTGACCTGCAGCATCTTCTCAATAAGGCCGTCTTCCAGATTCAGCAGTTCCCCGGCCTTCATGATCCCGGCATTATTGACCAGCAAAGAAACCGGCCCCAGATCGGCTTTCACCCGGGTGACCAGTTCATAAACCGCCTGCCGGTCGGCAATGTCGCAGACATAGGTGCGACAGGCTCCTTTTTGCGAAAGTGCGGCCCCGGTTTTCCCCAGTTCCGCCTGATTCACGTCCACCAGCGCCAGCCGGCACCCTTCCGTCAGCAGCAGGTCCGAAAGACTTCTCCCCATACCCATGGCCGCGCCCGTCACCAGCGCCACCTTGTCCCGCAGATTTTTCATACGCACCCTCCCATTATCATATGCCTGCCATGGATTAAATTGAATTCCCGCAATTTCAGGTTATGTTTTCTTAATCGTCCCACCGGCCCGACCAACGGCTGCTTTCTCAAATGAAGCCTGAAAACCCGGTTCATAATTCATATATTTGGGTATCGGATACCGCAAACCCGCCGCATTGGTCTTCTCAAGTCCTTCCAGCAGCATATCAAGTTTTTCCCGGGGACAGGAAAACATGACTTCGTGATCCTGCGTCCCGCCCCAGATACGATCTCCGTTGCCCAAAGTGACATACTGGGGGGTTTGGGTTTTGATTGTTTTCACCACCCCCTCGTGACAGGACCCCACTCTGCCCGCCGCGCTGAACGCCAATGCGCCGCCTTCCATAAACAGATACCCCTGGATAAACCGCATTGCCTGAGCCGGCAGGCAGTAAATCATGACACTGTCCGGAACAATTTTCGTCCGGGTCAAGGGGGAGATAATAAGCCCGGCAAATTCATTATTCAAATAATACAAATGCGGCGCAAATTTGTTCGCTGTAACACCGTCTTTTGCATATAACCCCACACTGAATGCTTCCGCCCATTCTTTGTTTTCCGGGGTCGGTAAATCCCAGCCGTAAATCGCCCGTGCGAGCTTGCAGTTGATATCCGACTCCGTCAGGGCAATGGTCCAGCCGTAGGTGCGGGCCATTGTAAAATTCTGGCAGACAAAATTCTGTAATGACAGATCCCGGAACGGTCTTTTATAATCGGAGGAAATTTCCGTTTCCGATTGGATCAATTTTACTGCCAAAGGAAAAGTAGCCGGCCGGATCAGTGCTTCTATTTGCGCACCATACGTTCTGTACCGGTCAAGTTCGGTTGTCATGGTATCTTCCTTTATACAATTTTTGAAGTTCTCGCATGACCCATACTCATCTCCTGCGGAAACATCTATGCGCTTCACCGCAGATCAATGGCTTGGAGCAGATTCTTCCCTGTTGGTTGCAAAATTTCCTGCCAGTTGCGCGTACAAGAGCCTCGCTACTTCCTGATGAGTCTTTGTGTTGGGATGCCCATCCAGACTATTAACGACGAGTTGTGCAGGCCGGCGCCCGGAAAAATGGTCGCCAAGATCGACAACGCCGACTTCGTGACTTTCAAAGAACTCCTTGACACGATCGGTAAACGCTTGGGATTCTCTGATATTCCTGAGATTGGGCCATACCACAACGTAAAGCCCGGCATGCACGTCCCGGGCATAGTCAATAACAGACCGGAGCTCTTTGCAGTGCAGATTCCACACCTCCGGCCACGAGTAACATCGACGCAAGTAACTCCAGTAATCATGTCGAAGGGTGTTCAGGACAACCCGCCAATAGAGCCAGTTCACCAAAAACGATTTGTTGATGATTTTCCCGGCGAACGGGCCAGGTGCTGTGAAGTTCCGGTCCGGTCGCACCCCTCTCTCTTGCGCCGCGTGCTGGA
Source organism: uncultured Desulfobacterales bacterium (assembly GCA_964632805.1). Lineage (GTDB taxonomy): Bacteria > Desulfobacterota > Desulfobacteria > Desulfobacterales > Desulfosudaceae > CAZWCS01. The sequence goes on along the minus strand of CAZWCS010000028.1, from coordinate 2,180 downwards.
TATCATTAATGTAGTAGCTCCATACGATGGCATCAGGCTGTATCTTCTGTTTCCGGATGGCGGCAAGCTCCTGCGCTGTCTGCCAGCCATTCTGCGCAATGACAACATGTTCCCAACTGTCTCCCAGCATTTCTGCTAATCTGTTGGGGAATCTGTCACCGATGCACTTGATGCCATGCCCCGCGACCAAAGAGTCTCCAACGACAAAAAGAACAGAGCGCCCGTCGAAATGTTTTGTCTGATAATCGCGATAGCCCTGGGTATTGACGGGATGCCAATACCGCCTGAACCACAAGCGTGAAGAAAGTGACTGCCCGAAACCATCGGATGGAACAATCAAATACGCAAAGAGGAACTCAAAAAGAAAGAAGCAGAAAGCCAACGAAGATACTACCAGTACAACCTTCTGGACAATCGACCGGGCCAGGTGTTGTTTGCGCCACACCAATCGAAACAGAAGCGCTGCACTGCCAACCGCACTGACGAAAAGCAGGAAACCAATACCCCAAAAAAGGCGCAATGCGAAAATCGTATCCACGGGTTCCGGTTCCTTTCTGACCTGCCAGTCGGGACAGGAAGGATAAGTCCGCTGCCATTTCCTCGGAGGCTCTCGCGGCTCGTTTCCCTGCCTGCCATGCCTTCTGCTGACTCCTCCGCCCATGACTAGACTGCCGAACTGCCGCCTTTCAATACGCCTCTTCGGCAGACGATCGGTGATATCCTCTCTTTCTGAAAGATAATACCCCTGTTTTCCGTGGCCTGCAACTTTTTTGCTTGATATCACACCAGCTGACATGGAACATCCCTTGATTTTCTTTTTTTCTGTCGTTTTTTCGAAAGATGTTTTCCGGACGATGGTCTCCGCCCGTGTATTTTTCTGTTACGAAAACACCGGGCCATTCCGGCAAGAAAACAGGCAAGAATCCGTTCGGCCAAATCATTTACAGCTCCGGCGAGATGTGATATACAATCGGACAGGACAATTTCCAACACGGGATCCATAATTAAGGAGGCGGAATCATGGCGCAAAATTCCGGGGGACACGAGTCTCTGACCATCGCCCACTATTTTCTCTTTCTGCTGATTTTTGCGGCGCTGTTTGTCTGCTGGCAGATGATGCGGCCCTATCTGAACCCGGTTCTACTGGCCATCATTCTGGCGGTTTTAACCGGCCCGATATACGAATGGCTGAAAAAAAAGACCCGGGGCCGGGAGAACCTGGCGGCGCTTCTGGCCTGCGTTCTGCTGACCCTGGTTATTATTTTGCCCTTGCTGTTTCTGATGACCATTATCATCGCCCAGGGCATTCACTCCTTTAATGCCATTACCCACTGGGTTGCGGGCGGCAACCTGGAAAAACTGCTGGCCGCACCGCCGGTGCAGAAAGGTCTGGCCCTGATCAAACAATACCTGCCGGCCGGTCTGGGAGAGGATTTCAATCTCCGGTCCACCGCCATTCAACTGTCCTCCAGGGCGGGCAAAGCACTGATGGGGCAAAGTGGCCGGCTGCTCAGCAATCTTTCGCTGCTGGTCAGCAAGTTTTTTCTGATGATATTTGTCTTCTTTTTTGTGGTCAAGGACCGGCAGAAAATGTTCGACTATGTTCTCCACCTCATGCCGCTTTCCGCCGAGCATGAAACCATCCTGATTGACAAAATCGAAAGTGTAGCCAAGTCCGCCTTCCTGGGCAGCCTGGTCACCGCTTTAGCCCAGGGGATCGCCGGCGGCATCGCCTTTGCCATCTGCGGCCTGCCCGGATTTTTCTGGGGAGCGGTCATGGCTTTCTCCTCGCTGATTCCCATGGTGGGCACGGCTCTCATCTGGGTACCGGCCTCGGCCTACCTCTTCCTTTCCGGATCCTTGGGATACGGGATGTTTCTGGTGATCTGGTCGGTGGTGGTGGTGGGCATGATAGACAACCTGGTGCGGCCGCTGTTTATGAAAGGCAGCGCCGGCATGAGTACGGTTCTGATTTTTTTCGCTATTCTGGGCGGGATCAACTGCTTCGGCCTGACCGGACTGCTTTACGGCCCCCTGGTGTTCGGCGTCACTCTGGTGCTGCTGTATATTTATGAACTGGAATTTGAAACCTTTTTAACCGGCCAGGACGACACCGGAAAAACCCCCTAACCCGGATATTTCACGAGTCGATTTGAGCGCAGCTGCAAGGCGCAGGACAC
>CAZWCS010000027.1:26043-38530 GCA_964632805.1 uncultured Desulfobacterales bacterium | reverse complement strand
TGGATTAGTAACGAGCACTCGCTTGGCTCGACTCGGGACTAATCCTTTATTTGTTTCAGCCGCTGTTTTTCGGTTTTTTCGATTTCCATATACTCCGTGTCAATCATATGACGATTTCCGGGTAAGAGCAGTTTTTCCAGCGTTTTCTGCGGATTGGTGACGGTGGCATGGGTCACTGGAAGCTTTGTAACCTCGGTTGACGGCAGACGACTTTCAAAATTGATCAGGGCGTTTTCCACGGCATTGACCAGACCCCGGGCGCCGGTTTTCTCCAGCCAGGCGTTTCTGGCCAGCTGGTATAATGCTTCCGAATCGAATTGAATATCAATTCCGTATGCGGCAAAATCAATTTTTTTGTTCAGAATAATCGGGTTGCTGGGATTTTGCAAAATTGCAAACAAATCGGTTTCCGAAAGATTTTCAAAAACGACCCGGACCGGCAAGCGTCCGACAAATTCGCCTTCAAATCCGTAATTGGTCAGATCCTCCGATTTAATCTGGGCAAGAGTCTCATAGGGATCACTGTCCGGTTGAACGATATCGGCTCCAAATCCAATATTCTGTTTCGAGATTCGTTTTCGGATAATGTCCTGAAGGCCGGTAAAAGCACCGCTCATAATAAACAGAATATTTTTGGTGTTAACAACACGCCGCTCCCGTTTTCCCGATTTTCGAAAGTTTTCCACTTCCTGCATGATGGAGACCGGGTCGTGAGGTACTTTCATTTCCACTTCGGTTTCTTCCATAAGCGACAGCAGCGCTCGCTGCACTCCTGTCCGGGATACATCCGCTCCCATTAAATATTGGCTGGCGGCGATCTTGTCAATTTCATCAATATAGATGATACCGTGTTCCGCCCGTTCAATATCATTACCGGCTTCCCGCACCAGATCCCGTACCAGGTCTTCCACATCACCACCTACATAACCGGTTTCACTGAACTTGGTGGCATCTCCCTTGATAAAAGGGACCCCCAGTTTAGTGGCAATCAGTTTGATCATATAGGTTTTACCAACACCGGTGGGGCCCATCATCAAAACATTGTTTTTCACCCCGCCGACAATATGGCCTGCACCTTTCCAGTGTTTTTGATGGGTAATGCGGTTAAAATGGGTGCAGATTTTGGTGGCCAGAACTTTTTTGGCGATATCCTGACGGATAATATACTGGTCTAAATAGGCAATGAGCTCTTCGGGAGTAAGATCAAAATCAGGAGTGCCGGATTTTCTTTTATGATCCCCGGCCTCATCTGTTTCATCCACTTCCGGCATGACGATGGGCGGGACCAGTTTGACCTTGTCCCCGTATTTTTCGGTTAAAAACTCGCTGATTTCTTTTTCGATCTTTTGGGGATCGGGTATTTTTTCATTATTCGGTTTCATAATAATCCAATTATAATCATATTTTCCGGAAAAGCAAGGCGGCCGGTATGATTATCCCGGGCAAGAAGCCAGAAAATTGACTTGACTTTTTTTGGGGCGATGGTTAGGGTGACATTTTGGCAATTGGTAAAAATTCAGTCTTTGGTGAGGAAGTCGGCAGGCTGCTCGTAGCTGCTCATATATGGGGTCGGGACGCGTGACAGGAATCAATTAACAATAGATGAGAAAGAGCAAGGGAGAGTATTATGGCACAAAAAGAGATTTCATCGGATTTGGTAGGAATGGAGTTTGATGCCTCAGAGGTTTCATGGAAGGCCGATGACACCCAGCTTTATGCCTTGGCCGTGGGCGCCAAGCCGGACGAAGAACTGGATTTTGTTTATGAAAACAAAGGGCCCAAGGTGTTGCCGACTTTTGGGGTGATTCCCGGTATCAATTTGTTGACGGATCTGGTGATGAACGTTAAAGTCAATCTGGCCATGGTATTGCACGGCGAACAGATGATTACGCTGCACCGTCCCATCCCACCCGAGGCCAAAGGCACCAGCACGGCAAAAATTGTAGATGTATTTGACAAGGGGAAAGGTGCCGTGTTGGGTGTGGAAGGAACCGTTTCCGATGACAAGGGACCCATTTTTACCAATAAATCAACGCTTTTTATCCGGGGAGCCGGCGGATTTGGCGGGGAACGGGGACCTTCCACCAAAGGCATGAATCAGCCGCCTGACCGGGAGCCGGATCAGGTGGTGGAGGATGTGACCATTCCCCAGCAGGCGGCGATTTACCGCCTGTGCGGTGACCGCAATCCCATTCATATTGACCCGCAGTTTGCCCAGATGGCCGGTTATGATAAGCCCTTTTTGCATGGTCTGTGTACTTACGGTTTCGGAGGCCGCGCCATCCTGAAAGCCCTTTGCGGCGGAGATCCGGAAAAATTCAAGTCGTTTTTTGGACGTTTTTCCGAGCAGGTCTGGATGGGAGATACCCTGATTACCAAAATGTGGATTATCGGCGACGGGGAAGCCATCGTGCAGATGGAAACCCAGAAAGGGAATGTGGTGCTCAGCCAGGCCAATGCAACCTTTACATCATAGTATTTGTTTTTGGCGTTTGGCGCTCGAAAACAATACTTTTGAAAGAAACAAGATAAACATTGCCGGGGGAGGCGCTGTAGAGTGCCTCCCTTGCTGTTTGAAAGGGCTTTTGTATATACACGCGGATCCAAGCGCTCTGTGAAAGGCCCTGTTGAAATAAAATCAAAAATGACGGACCGTCACTGTATCATCCGGCTCAGGAGAACCCCGATGATGCGGGTCTGGCGCAAGCGGCACCTTTGGCTGCATGCGTGCGGGTCCCTCTGGTCTGGCTGATCAGTTTTTGTACTTTGGTACTTTTGCATTCGGGACAGCAGATATCGGTCATGTTGCTGCTCATTACAAGTTCTTCAAATATTTTTCGGCATTTGCTGCATTGAAATTCATATATTGGCATATCAGACCTCCCAAATGGTAATCATCTTCGATGTTATTATATTCATTATCCGCTCTTGAATCAAGAACGGGTTGGATGTTTTTTGCTTTTATTTTGCAAAATTTTGTTATAGAACCTCTTCACATATAACTTTAATATTAACACCGTTCATCCATAAAGTGCAAAAAAGTGCAAATTTCTGGATAGAGCCCCCAGATAACTTAGAAAAGAGCCCATGTCGCCATTACGAGATCGAATTGAGTTCGCGTTTGAGAAAATTGCCGGTTTTTTTTACACCAATCGTTTTAAGACCCTGTTTTTTATGGTCATACTGATTGGTTTTCTTCTTTACAAATTCCCCAGCTTAACGATTGACACCTCTTCGGAAGCAATGCTGCCGGAAAAAGATCAGGCCAAAATTGTTTATGATCAGTTTCGCGATCAGTTTGGCCAGGATCGTTTGATCATCGTCACCATTACTTCGGATCACGTTTTTACCCGCCCGTTTTTGGAAAAACTGAAAGCCTTTCACAACGACATTAAAGAGCAGGTCCCTTATCTGGAAGAGATCACCAGCCTGGTGAATGCCAGAAATACCCGCGGAGAAGGGGATCGGCTGATTGTGGAGGACTTGCTGGAAGGATGGCCGGAAGAAAAAGAAATTGATCTGGCGCAGTTTAAAGAGCGAGTATTATCCAATCCTTTTTATATCAATTATATCATCACCCAAGATGGTCGGACCACCGCCGTGGTGCTGGAAACGGAAGTCTACCATTCGGAGGCGTCGGACAGCCTGGATGCTTTACTGGATAATTTCAGCGAAGACACCTTTGCCGGTGAAACGGACGCGGCGGAAAAAATTTACTTGACGGATGAAGAGACCGCCGAGGTCGTAGAAAAACTGAATTCCGTGATTGACAAGTACCGGGGCCCGGATTTTGAGACAGCGCTGGCCGGTGCGCCGGTGGTTATTGATGTGTTTAATAAGTGCGTCATCAATGATATGCGAAAAACCTTTCTCGTCAGTTTTCTGGGTATTCTGCTGTTTCAGGGCCTCCTTTTCCGACGCCTGTCCGGTCTGATTCTGCCGGCGATTATTGTCAATTGTGCCGCTTTTTCTGCGTTTGGATTGATGGCCTGGTTCGCGGTTCCCATTAAAATAACCTCTACCTTGCTGCCTGCCTTTCTGCTTTGCGTGGGCGTGGCGGATTCCGTGCATATTCTGGCGATTTTTTACCGGCAGATTGATTGCGGTGCCGACAGGAAAGATGCGGTGGCCTATGCCTTTGGCCATTCCGGATTGGCAGTCACCTTAACCACCTTGACGACGGCCGCCGCTCTCCTGTCCTTTTCGTTTGCCGGCCTGACAGCTCTGGCTGAACTGGGAATTTTCGCCGCCGCAGGTGTCATTCTGGCTTTGCTTTATACGATCGTGCTGATGCCGGCGTTGCTGGCCCTGACACCGGTCAAGCAGAAGGTGTCATCGGAAAAAATTCTGAATCGGGAAACGGTTATGGACCGGTTTCTGTTGCGGATTGCCAATTTCTCTACCCGTTATCCCCTGCGGATTATCGGTATCAGTCTGATCATTTATGCCCTTTCGCTGCATTATATTTTTCAATTGCGCTATACCGAATACATGGTGGACTATTTTCCGGATTCCATGCCCATCAAGCAGGATGTCATGTTTATTGATAAACACTTAAAAGGGGCGACGCAACTGGAGATACTGATTGACACCGGCCGGGAAAACGGGATTTACGAACCGGCAATTTTAAACCGTATCGAGCAGGCCGCCCAATATTATGAACAATATGAAACGAAAAACATTTTTGTCGGAAAAGTTTTGTCCATAAATGATATTTTGAAAGAGACCAACCAGGCCCTGCATGAGAACCAACAAGAATTTTATCGCATTCCTCAGGATTACGATACCATTGCCCAGGAACTTTTTCTGTTTGAAAATTCCGGGGCCGACGATCTGGAAAGCATTGTGGACACGCAGTTTTCCCTGACCCGGGTGAGCCTGAAGCTGCCCTGGGTGGACGCCGTTTTTCTGGACAGTTTTATCGATAAGGTCAGTATTTATTTTGAGGGAATCTTTAAAGACCGGGCGCAAATTACCATTACCGGTATGGCGGAAATTATGGCCCGGACCATTCACGCCGCCCTGGACAGTATGACCCGGAGCTATATTCTGGCCTTTATCGTGATCAGCATCATGATGGTGCTGTTGGTGGGAAACGTGAAAATCGGTCTTTTCAGCATGATCCCCAACCTTTTGCCCCTTCTTTTGACCCTGGGGCTGATGGGTTTTGTGGGTGTTCCCCTGGACATGACTTCACTGATGATGTGCAGTATTGCCATGGGACTGGTGGTGGATGATACGGTCCATTTTATTTATAATTTTCGAAAGTATTATGTCAAAACCGGCGATGCTTACGAAGCGGTCCGGCTCACCCATACCGGCGTCGGGCGGGCGCTGTTGATAACCTCGGTAGTGTTGTCTTATGGTTTTTTTGTTCTGGTTATCGGCGACTTGAAACATGGGGAACGGTTCGGGGTTTTTACGGGATTGGCGATAATTTTTGCATTGCTGGCGGATTTTGTTCTGGCACCGGCGTTGATGATTGTTATTTCCGGTGCGCGGAAGAAGAACAAAATGGTTGGAAGCGTGTGAGCGCGCGAGGCCTTCGACAAAAACTGGCGGCTGCTCTTGCAGGCATCGGTTTTTTTTCTATGATAGCCGGCGTGGGGGGGTGCGCCTACAGCAACCATTTGCAGAAAGGGAAAAAGGCAATGCGCCGGGATAATCCCCGGGTTGCCCTGGAGGCGTTTTCCGACGCCATCCGGATTCGGCCTGACAAGGCGGAGGCATATTTTCATCGCAGTAACGCCTATGGATTGTTGCAGGACTGGGAGTCGGTCATCGCGGATTTGACCCGGGCAATTGCGTGTGATCCGGATTATCGGCCAGCCTATTATTTTCGGGCCATTGCCCGGGTGCAGCAAAAAGAATGGGAGAAGGCCTTGAGCGACCTTTCCCGGTCGCTGGCGCTGAATCCGGAATCCTGTAAGGACTATCAACTGCGCGCTAAAATTTACCGGCAGCAGCGTAAGCTGGATGAAGCGCTGGCAGATTTTAACCGAGCTTTGGCGCTTGAAGATCGCAACGCCCATCTGTATTTTGAACGGGGCCTGTTGCTGAAGGAAAAGGGGGATTTCGACAAGGCCCTTGCAGATTTCACCCGGGCGATTGGTATTTATCCCCGTTACACCAATGCCTACATCCAGCGGGCACAGATTCACTGGCAGCAGGGACGATATGAGCAAGTTCTTGCCGATTGCCGGCGGGCACTTTTTTTATTCCCGACGGCGGTCGCCGCCTATACCCTTCAGGGAAATGTTTATCGGCATAATGGTGACTACAACCGGGCGCTGGAGAACTATAATGAAGCCCTTGCCATTAATCCGGATTATGCAGATGCTCGTGAGAATCGGGCCCGGGTCTGGATTAAACTGGGTCGGCGGGAACAAGCCTGTGCGGATCTGCACAATGCTTGTGATAAAAAAGACTGCCGGGATGATTTGTTGAATAGCTGGTGGAAACAGCACTGCTTCGCGGATTGATTGCCGTTATGCCCCGGGCTTGATTCTTTACTCTTGATTTGCGGTTTTCAAGGGCTGTTCATGATTTTACAGGCTTCTTCGGCAGAGGATGCCGTCACCAGTTTTCTGTACCTGTCTTCATTTTTGATCATTTTCATCAACCGGGCGATGATTTGCAGATACCGTTTGGTGGGTTCTGTCTGGCCGAAAATATGGTGCGGGATGCCGATCAGAAAAATAAGACGAACAGGCTGACCGTCTATGGCATGCCATGCTATGGGAATTTGAGAAATGCCGGTAATAATAAAATAATTATCGATTTTCGCCGCTGGGGCGTGCGGGATGGCAACTCCTGCTCCGATGCCGGTGCTGATCATGTTTTCTCTTTCGATGACCGCTTTTTCAAAAGTGTTGGCTCGGGCAAGAAAATTAAGAGAAGCGGCTTTTTCCACAAGGGCATGGATGGTTTCAAACTTTTCCGAAGTTTTCAAAAGGGTTATGGTATTTTCGGTAATGTAATAGCTTAAATTCATGATTTTGTTTTTATGATCGTTTTATATTGTTCAGCGGCCAATATCTCTGCTTTGGGTAGCGGAAAAAATGTAAAAATTTAGCCCTCTATCTTGTTCCTGACACTGATCACCAGAAAACGACTCCTGGTTTCAGTTTAGCATAAACCAGAGGTTATTACCAACAGCCGTGGATGATACCCTCAGTGGCCTCAGTGTTGCTTGCAATATTTGATAAATATGTCATGATGCAAATGGTACAAACATTATGAAAAAAGCTGACAGACAGAGCGTTATGGAGAAGGCCGCGGAACTGGCCATGACCTATGAAAAGCGGTTTACGGGCTGTTCCCAGTCTACGGTGGCGGGTTTGCTGGACGCTTTGGACATCGACGAAACGGATGTTTTTAAAACAGCCAGTGGTTTGGCGGACGGTATCGGCCTCAGTGGAGACGGGACATGCGGCGCTTTGATCGGTTCTGCCATGGTGATCGGACTGATTTTCGGACGGGGATATAAAGATCATTTCAATGTTCTGGCCCCCATGAAATCCTATCGGCTCTCCCGCAAGATTCAGAAAGATTTTATGAAACAATACGGCAGTTGCCGATGTTACGATATCCAGAAAAAACTTATGGGCCGGACCTATGATCTGATGAATCCGCAGGATATGAAGGCGGCTGTAGGGGAAAAGATGGTGGAGCATTGCGCGCAGGTCGTGGGCCGCTCCGCCCGCTTGACCGCCGGGGTGATTCTGCGGGAACAGGCTTTGCCCAAGGTGCTGGATTATCCTCTTTATTGGTCCGGAAAGATTTCCGGTGTTGTTTTACGGAAATGGGGATAATTTTTTGCCTTTTTACATCGGTCTGGAAGAGGTGCGCGCGGATGGATGATAACCGGATAATTCTGGAAAAAGCCTATCGACTCAGCAAACATTACGAAAAAAGCTGCACCGGCTGTGCACAGTCAACAGTAGCCGGTTTGCTGGAGGCGCTGGGCCTGAGAAATGAAAACGTTTTCAAAGCGGCCTCCGGTCTGGCGGATGGAATTGGCCTCAGCCGGCAGGGGTCCTGTGGTTCCCTGACGGCATCCGCCATGGTGCTTGGACTTTTTTTTGGACGGGAACGAAAGGACCACGAAGACGCAATGAAACCGATGAAATCCTACCTCTTGTGTCGTGAGCTGTACGATTATTTTATTGAAGAAAACGGGACATCCCGGTGTTTTGATCTGCAAACCCGGCTTATGGGACGATCATATAATCTGCTTTCACCGGGGGAATTGCGGCAAGCCTGGAAAGCAGATATGCTGGCGTATTGTTCGGAGCTGGTGGGCCGCACTTCGCGCAAGACGGCCGAAATTATTCTCAGAGAGCAAAACATGTTGGATTTCCGGTAATCTGGACGGTCTCGTCCTTTTGATTCACGGATTTTATGCAGTGATCGAACGGTTTCTGTTGATTCGGAAACAAAATAAAAAAGGATTTAGGCAGTGCGCCTAAATCCTTTCCCGTATTGGAGCCACCGTGCGGAGTCGAACCGCAGACCTACGCATTACGAGTGCGTTGCTCTACCTGCTGAGCTACGGTGGCCAGGCAGATTCAAGCCAAAGTTATCGCAGGTGTAATGCAAAATCAAGAGAAAAACTCGGTAGCCCGGTTGCTGAAAATGATGCAGGCCGGGTCCGGACCGGTCACGGTTTCCGGTCTTTCCGGTTCTGCTGATTCTTATCTGGTTTGGCGGCTGGCGAAAGGCATATCGGCGCCGATCATTGTGGTGGCAGATACGGCAACTCACGCCGAGCGTTTTTTTGACGATATTTCTTTTTTTGTCGAAGATGACAAAAGCGATAATTTACGACTGTTTCCCGACTATACCAACTTCTTATCATCTGCTGCTGCCTATCACAACCGCACTGCTGCAGAACGAATTAGAATTTTGTATCGTTTATCCCAGGGCGGATGCCTGCAAAATGTTTTTGTTTTAGCGCTAAGCGCCCTGGAACAACGTCTTATTCCCCGGAAAGCGCTGAACAACTATGCGGAAATTATTATGGCCGGAGAAGAAATCGACGTAGAAGCTTTAAACCGGAAACTGGTAGCCGGCGGCTATACCCATACCGCGATTGTGGAAGAGCCCGGTGATTTTTCGGTTCGGGGCGGTATTCTGGATATTTTTTCTCCGCTTTATGCAGAGCCCGTAAGAATTGAACTGTTCGGTGACCTGGTGGAGTCGTTGCGGTTTTTCTCTCCCCTGACCCAGCGGCGCACTGCCGATACCGAGGAAATTATTCTACTGCCGGCCCGGGAAACCATCCTGGCACCCGAACGTATCGGTACCGTGATTGCAGCCGTTAAAAAAAAAGCGGCGGAGCAGGAAGTGCCGCTGACCACTACCCGAAAAATTATTGCGCAAATCCAGGAAGAGGGAGGTTATGGCATCCGGGGCGGGTTGCTGCCGCTGATGTATGACGACCTGTCCACATTTTTTGATTATGTTCCCGATATGGCTGTTTTTGTTCTGCTGGAAGGGGATTGGGAAAGTATTGCCCGCGATCATCGGGAGCGGCGACAGTACCAATTGCATCAAAGTCGCGCCCAGGGTCAGCTGCTTTTGTCTCCGGAAACCCTGTTCCTCTCCTGGGAGGAGATAAAGCGGATACTCGCCTCCAAACGCGTGGTCCAATTTACAACGGGCCCGGTACCGACGCCTTTCCGTGAGGTAGACGCCGGTGGGGAAACGATTTCTTTTTCTGTAAAAAACAACAGCCGGATCAGTGGTCTCCTTCAGGCCGGCAATACCGGAGAAAACCTGCTGGCTCCTTTTGCCGACTGGATTCGACAAAAAAAGAATAAGCGACAAACCTGCGTCATCGCAGGCGGCAGTTACAATCACACGGAAAGAATCGCTTACCTGCTGGGTTCTTATGGAATTGATCCGGTGCGGAAGAATCATTTTTCTGATTGTAAAGGCAGTCGTGCGCCTGTCCGTTTAGTGCCGGGCCATCTTTCCGCCGGTTTTGATTTTTTCGAGGAAAATCTGGCTGTTATTTGTGAAAGGGAGATTTTTGGCAAACAGCGGCCCAGACGGGCGATAAAAAAAAGCCACCGGCCTCGAGAACAATTTTTGCAACTGGAAGAGCTGAAACACGGGGATCTGGTGGTTCATGTCGATCACGGCATCGGAAGCTATGAAGGGATTGTGAATCTGGAGGTGGAGGGGCTGGCCAGTGATTTTTTGCTGCTGCGATATAAAGACGGCGACAGACTTTATCTTTCGGTGGACCGCATGGATATGGTTAAACCCTATATCGGTGTGGAAGGCGTCACGCCGGTTCTGGATAAAATGGGAGGAAAATCATGGGGCCGGACCAAAGAAAAAGCGAAACAGGAAGTTCAGAAAATCGCCAAGGAGTTATTAGCGCTGTATGCCGGACGGAAAGCCCGGCCGGGGCATACATTTACCGTGGCGGACAATCTTCTGGCTGATTTTGAAGCCGGATTTCCTTATGAAGAAACAGCGGATCAGACCCGTGTGATTGAAGAGGTTCTGGCTGACATGCAGTCCCCTGTACCTATGGACCGGCTGGTCTGCGGAGATGTGGGGTATGGAAAAACGGAAGTTTGCCTGCGGGCATCTTTCGCGGCGGTTTATGACGGGAAGCAAGTAGCCGTTATGGTACCCACTACAGTGCTGGCCGAACAACACCTGACGACTTTCCAAGAGCGGTTTGCCGATTTTCCGATTACGGTGGTTTGTCTGAATCGATTCCGTACCGGCACACAGCAAAAACAGATCATATCAGACATAAAACAGGGACAAGCCGATATCGTGATCGGCACCCATCGTCTTCTGTCGGCAGATATCGCCTTTCGCGATCTGGGCCTGGTTGTTCTGGACGAAGAGCAGCGGTTCGGCGTGCAGCATAAAGAAAAATTGAAACAAATGCGGACTACGGTGGATGTGCTGTCGCTGACGGCGACACCAATTCCCCGAACACTGCATATGTCGCTGATGGGGGTGCGCGATATCAGTATAATCAACACGCCACCGGATAAACGCCGGGCAATTAAAACCTATGTCTCCGAATTTGATGACAATCTTATTGCCGATGCGATTCGCAGAGAGCTGGAGCGGGGCGGGCAGATTTATTTCGTGCATAATAATATCCACAAAATCCGGTATATCGCCAACCATCTTCAAAAATTGGTGCCGGAAGTCCGCCTGGGTATAGCGCATGGTCAATTAGGCCGAAACGAGCTGGAAGGGGAGATGATGAAGTTTGTCGAACGGGACATTGATATGCTGGTCTGTACCCGCATCATTGAAGCCGGACTGGATATTCCGGCCGCCAATACGATTTTTGTGAATCGTGCGGACATGTTCGGGCTCTCCCAGATATATCAACTGCGGGGACGAGTCGGACGTTCGGATGAACAGGCGTATGCCTATCTGTTTATTCCCCGGGACAGTGCTTTGGGAAAAGATGCCCGAAAGCGGTTAAAAGTTTTAATGGAACACAATGACCTTGGTTCCGGGTTTCAGATCGCCATGAACGATCTCCAGATACGGGGCGGAGGCTCGGTTCTGGGCGTATCGCAGTCCGGTCATATTGCCGCCGTCGGTTATGATTTGTTTTTACAGTTGATGGAAAAAGCTGTCTCAGAATTAAAGGGAGAGCCGGCTACAGAAGAACTGGTTCCGGAAATCAGTATCCCCATGTCCGCTTTCTTATCGGAAGCCTATATTTCGGACATGGATCAACGGCTGGATTTTTATCGCCGTCTGTCCCGTCTGGAGGAGCTACCGGAAATCGTCACTATCAAGGAAGAAATGCAGGATCGATACGGAGAGTTGCCGGAAACTGCTGAAAATCTATTGTTGAAAATCATGTTAAAAATACTGGCCGGGAAAACATCCGTTAAAAAAATGGATATAACCGACACCCATATGCTTATCACCTTTTCCGGGGAACACCTGAAAAATCCGGAAGCCGTTTTTTCCCTGGTACAGGAAAACCCGGACAGCATGGAAATGACACCGCAGCTGGTACTGAAAGTATCTTTGAAAGGAAGAAAGGACCGGTCCGCCCTGTTATTTGCGAAAAATATCTTGAAAGCAATCTATCGGAATGATAACAACAAGCAGTGATGGATTATTTTTAAATATTAAACTATTATAAACGATCGGGCCGGGATTGACCGGGGAGATGATTTTGTTTTCCGGGAGGTATAATTGCAGGATAAATTGATCCAGTGGGCGGTACCGGTATTACTGTTGATACTCGCGTTGTTGTCCGGCTGCACTTCTGACCGGTCAACTACTGGAAATAATTATTTATTACGAATCGACAAGGATACGATTAACCGGGCGGATTATGAAGAAGCGCTGGAGATTGCGAAAACCGCTTATCCGTATGAAGCCCTGCAAGATGAGGATACCTTGAGAGGAATTAAAAACCGCTTGTTAAAACAGTAGACTGAAGAACTGATTATCTCAAAACGTGCCCGGGAGCTGG
>CAZWCS010000027.1:0-26033 GCA_964632805.1 uncultured Desulfobacterales bacterium | reverse complement strand
CCGAACTTCAAGATACGATTGCCGCCATAAAGGCGGATTATCCTGAAGGTGCTTTTGAGGAGGTTTTGTTTGAAAATGCCGTTTCCTTTACGGCCTGGAAAAAACGACTGAAAATGCGTCTTTTAATGGAAAAAGTTATTCGCAGAGAGTTGATGGAAAATGTTACAGTCACCCCGGAAGAGGTAAAGGCCTATTATGAGAGGCAATATCAGGAAATTGAGGGGAAGATGCCAATGGATCACCGGAACAATATAATGATTGTCAAACGATTGCGGCGTGAAAAAGCCCGCCGTCAATATCCCGACTGGATCGATCGCCTTCAGCAGAATTATCCGGTGGAACTGAATGCCAATATGTGGGAAAGGATTTTGCAGTTACCATGAGAATATTTTTCAAACAGATAATTGTCTTTGTGGCAGTGATGCAGGTAATGGGAACAGTGGCAGGGGGTATCGTGCCGGCGGCGCTGGCTGCGAACAACAGCTCTACAGAAGTGGTCGACCGGATTGTGGCGGTCGTTAATGAAGAGGTTATCCTTCTGTCCGATCTGGAGAAAGCCTTGGCACCCTATGAGAAAATGATTCAAAAAAAAGGTCTTCCGCCGGAGACGGCCCGGGAAATGCGCTATAGGGCCCGGGAAGACGTTATAAACGACCTTATCGACAGCCGATTGACTGAACAAAAGGCGAAGGATATGGGTATTGAAGTGGGAGAGGCGGATGTTGACGCGGCTATTGAACATATGAAGAAATCATTGATGTATACGGATGAAGAGCTGCGGAGAGCGATCGGTCGGGAAGGATACAGCATGGAAGATTACAGACAACAGATGAAAAAGCAAATATTGCAGAGCCGCTTGTTGAGTCTGGAAGTAAAATCGAAAACCGTGGTCACCCAGGAGGAGATAGAAGCATATTATCATTCTCATCCGGAGCAATACGGCGTCCGGGAAAAATATCATTTATGCAATATTGTCATGCGTCCGCCGGAAGCTATGGACGGGAACAGCCGGCGGAAAATTTATACCAGAATGGAAAATATTCATCAGCAATTGGAAGAAGGGGCTTCGTTTGCAGCAATGGCCAGACAATATTCGGAGTCTTCTTTTGCGGAAGACGGTGGTGATCTCGGTCTTTTCTCCCTGGAGAATTTGTCCGAACCGATTCAAAACGCGGTTTCGCAAACTGCTTCCGGAGATATCACCCCGGTTATTGAAACGGAAAACGGCTATCAGATTTTTTACGTCAAGGAGATCGTCCAGCAGCCCGCCGTCTCCATAGAGGACGTATCCCAGGAAATTCGGGAAAAGATTTATCAGGAAAAAATTAATGAACGGTTTCAAACCTGGCTGACGGAATTGCGGAAAAAATCCTATATCAAAATTATAATGTAATCTGAATATATTCAAAATGTCAGCGGATCGAGAAAATACGTTTTCGTTTGGCCGATACCTTAAGGGCTGCCGATTGGCCAAAGGAATTGATCTGTTTGTACTGTCCGATGATTTAAAAATCAGTACCGATATTTTGCAGGCGCTGGAAAATGAAGATTTTTCCCGGATACCGGAAAGCGTATATGCCAAGGGATTTTTACGCGCTTTTGCCAATGCCGTTGACGCGGACGCCGATATCGTTATTCACAATTATGCGGAACAGATGGCGAACCTTGATACCGCCCAGGCCGCGGAATCGGGGCAGGAAAAAAAAAACGGGCGGTTCTGGTTCAAACTAGTGATTTCCGTATCCGCGATGTTGCTGCTTATGACGATAACGATTTTTACCTATTATAAAACGTTATCCCCGGACAAATTGCGGTCTTCGCCGGCGGTCAAAAAGGAACCTGCGGATGGTGAAGACCGCTCCCCGTCCGGATTATCCTCCGGCGAAATCCGGAAACCGAAGACAGCCATAGCGAATACGGAAAAAAGAAGCGAAGCGCTGTTGTTGACCATCGATACTTTAGAAGAAACATGGATCAAAATAATTATCGACAATCAGAAACCAAGTGAGTATACTCTTCAGGCTGGTGATTATTTAGAGCTGGGCGCCATCTCCCGGTATAATCTCTTGATCGGAAATGCAACGGGTGTCAAGCTGTTTTTAAACGGCAACCCTGTTCCTGTACCCGGCGAGCAGGGAGAAGTTGTTACCATAGAAATACCATAACCGGAGCGGATTCGCTTCCCTGTTATACAGGCTTTATTATCATTTCATTTATGTTAAAAATATTTGATGCAGCCGTATCATTTTTACGGCCGGTAATGTAATATGTTGAGCAATCGCAGCAGAATCTTAGTGGAAAGCATTCGGCGGCTTCTTCGGCGCGGTAATATCAGTCATCTGAGCAATCTGGTCAACAAAACCCATGCCGCCGATCTGGCCGTGGTATTCCCGGCACTGTCGCTTTCCGATCAGCAGAAATTGTTTAATCTGATCGAGTCCGTGGAACAAAAGGGCGGTTTGTTTGCCACCCTGGATGAATCCGTTTTTCCCAATTTGATCGACAAACTTCCGCTGGAAGAGGTTGTAAGCGTTTTTGAACAGATGTCGCCGGACGATGTGGCTGCTATCCTGGGCCGGCTTCCCGGGGAAAAAGCCCAGGCCATTCTGGAAAAAATGGCTACGGAAGGTTCGGAAGATATTGAGGAGCTGCTGGCCTACGAAGAAAATACCGCCGGTGCCATTATGTTGCCGGACTTTGTTGCTTTAAAGGATACCTGCACCGCCAAAGAAGCGATTGAATCGCTGCAAAGTGAGTATATTGATGTAGAAATGCCGTTTTATCTTTATGTAGTGGATGAATACGAAAGATTGCTGGGCGTGATATCCCTTCGGCAATTGGTGGTGGTACCGCCGCATACGTCATTAAAAGAGTTTATGACCACCGATGTTTTTTCCGTAACGCCACACACGCATCAGGAAGAGGTGGCCAAGATTGTCGCCCGTTATGATTTTCTGGCGGTTCCGGTAGTCGACGAAAAAGGACATCTGGTCGGGATTGTCACGGTGGATGACGTTATTGACGTTCTGCGGGAAGAAGCGACCGAAGATTTTCTGAAAATGGCGGGGGTTGGCGAAGACTTTGTGGAAACCCAGTCCGTTTGGCGGAGTACCCGCATTCGTCTGCCCTGGCTGTTTGCCAGCTGCCTGGGTGGTATAGCGGCTTTTTTTATTATCGGGTATTTTGAGGAAAGTTTACGGAAAGTGGCTTATATCGCAGCGTTTATCCCGGTCATCATGGGTATGGGCGGTAATATCGGAACGCAGTCCTGTACCATTGTAGTGCGCGGTCTGGCTACCAATCGTCTCAACGTGAACGATCTGGCCCCGGTGGTTCTCAAAGAATTGGCCGTGGGGCTTTTACTGGGTGTATTCTACGGTCTTTTAATTGCCGGAGTCGCCCAGTTTAATTTCAATCAGGTGCCTTTTGCATTTGCTGTCGGGTTATCCGTACTTTCCTCCATGGCAATTGCCGCTCTGGTCGGCTCGATGATACCCATGACCTTTGCAAAGGTCCGAATTGATCCGGCGGTCGCTACCGGTCCTTTTGTAACCACCTCCATTGATATTTTAAGCGTTCTGTTTTATTTCCTGACTGCCACCACCCTGCTCGGAATTTGATCCATGTCGGGGTTTACCTCTTCCGCTATTATTTTGCGCCGGTTGAACTATTCGGATTATGATTTAATTGTGGATTTTTTTACCCATACCCGGGGGCGGGTAACTGCCATTGCCAAAAATGCCAAAAAAAGCAGAAAACGTTTTGGCGGCGTTTTGGAACTTTTTTCGGAAGTGGAGGCGGTATTCAGCTATCCCAAAACCGGAGACGGCTTGATAATTGTTAAAGAGGTTTTTCTGACGCACCCTTTCGCCGGCATTCGGTCCGATTTCGAACGAACGGCCTATGCCGCGTATTGGGCGGAAATGATTCATCGTTCTTCCGAGGCGGCGGTGAGACAAAAGGGCGTCTTTTCTTTGTTCCATCATGTACTGACGGCTTTGGCTGAGGGTTCAATGGCAGCAGAAAAACTGAGTATGCTGTTTCAGCTTCGCCTGTTAACCTTGATTGGTCTGGCTCCGGGGCTGGAGTGCTGTCGAAGATGTCAGCGATCGCTGGAGACGATTGCCCAGGACAAAGTTGTGTTTGACATTGCCGCCGGAGGTGTAATCTGTGATCGTTGCCGGCAAGCGGCCGGCCGGGAAAGCAAGACGCAGCTATCCATGGGGACGGTAAAGCGGTTGATGTGGTTGCAGAAGAGTAAATTTCAACAGGCGCAACGCGTGCAATTCACGCAAGCGGCCCAGAAAGAGTCCTTGATGCTTTTGGAATCTTTTGTCCTTTATCATCTTTCGTCGGAAATCAAAAGTTTACAGGTATTGCGCCGTTTGCGCCAAATAAAGGGGACCAAACGATGAGTGATCGCTTCCGTATCTTTCTGGAACAAACCGGTCCGGTAACCGCTTCCGCACCTTGTCGCATCGATATGGGCGGTACCCTGGATATTAAAACCATATTTCTGCCGTTGCGGCATTTATCGCCATCGACTTTCAATCTGGCCCTTGATTTACGCACAACCGTCACTGTTTCTCCCTATACCCGAAACAGAATCCGAGTGAGTTCCCGGGGGTTTGACCGTGTGGATTTTCCCTGTGGTCGGGCAGCTTTTGATCATCCCCTGGGGTTAATGTTTGCCATTCCAGCTTTTTTCAATGCAAGCGGGATTCAGGTTGATATCGATTCCAGTTCGCCGCCTCGCAGCGCACTGGGCGGTTCCTCCGCTGCAGCGGTTGCCCTGATTGCAGCCTTGGCGGGGGCATCGGACACTGTCGGGCAAATATCAAAAGAAAATCTGGTGATAACGGCTCATGCGCTGGAAGAAAGTGTCGCCCGGGTACCGTGTGGTCTTCAGGATCAACTGGCAGCAGCTTATGGGGGGGTGCATGCCTGGCACTGGCAACCGGTGCCGGGAAATCCTTTGCAGTTTGCGCGACAGCCTTTGTTTGTCGACGGGAGGGAGAACGAACTGGAGGCCTGCTTTCTGGTGGCTTATTGCGGCATACCCCACGAATCCAAGGACATTAACAGCCAGTGGCTGGCGCATTTTTTACAGGCCAGGGAACCGGATATCTGGCAACGAATTGTGGCTTCGACCAACGGATTTATTGCGGCCTTGGAAAAAAATGATATTGAACAGGCGGTGGCCATGATGGACGCGGAAGTGGACGAACGACAAAAAATGACCCCCGGCGTATTTGATGATATGGGATTGAAACTGGTCATTGCCGCCCGGAAGAATGGTTGCGGCGCACGTTTCACCGGTGCCGGTGGCGGAGGGTGTGTCTGGGCGCTGGGAACGCCGGACCGCATTCTCCGGCTGAAGGCGCATTGGCAGGAAATTTTAGCCACCCACGAACAGGCCTGCCTCCTGAATACGACCATTGATCCGGAAGGCGTCAAACGGCACTGAGGCGTATTGGATGTCACAAATCAAAAAATGATGATGAATGGCCAGAGAGTGCAGTCCCGGGCTCCATCGCCCTATATCCGACTCTATGGTCATGGTAAGGAGGGACAGTGCCGCCCTTGGCAGCTTATATAAAACTGGCGCGCCCGCATCATTATATTAAAAACGGACTTGTGTTTGTCCCGCTCTTTTTCGCCCACCGCATAACGGACGTTGCCTTGCTTATATCTGCATTTTACGGATTTGCGGGTTTTTGTCTGGCTGCCAGTGCGGTTTATGTTTTAAATGATATGGTCGATGTCGACCAGGACCGGGCTCACCCGCTGAAACGTTTTCGTCCGCTGGCCGCCAAGACGGTGGAACGAAAAGAGGCGCTCTTCCTTCTGTTGTTTCTGTTGGTTCTGGGAATACCGCTTCATCTGCTGATTGCTGATTCCGCCTATTCTCTTCTTCTATTGGCTTACGTGGCATTAAATATTTTTTACTCTTTCTGGCTTCAGCGTTTTCCCGTGATCGACAGTTTGTGTGTGGCGGCGGGATTTGTTTTCCGGATTTTTGCCGGTGCCTTGGTTATAGAGGTTTCCGTATCCGGATGGCTGACGGGATTGACTTTTTTGCTGGCGCTGTTTATTGCTTTTGCCAAACGGTGGTGCGACTGGTTCGCGGGCAAAGAAAACAGGGAGCCGACGGGGCCCACAGCGGCTTATACGTCCCGGAGCCTGGCGATGATGGTAGTGGTAACCGCGGTACTGACCGCAGTCGGATATATGGCTTATACCTTATCTCCGGCCGTTGTAACAGAACATAATGCTCCCTATCTTTATTTGTCCGGGATATGGGTCCTGCCGGGCATCGGTAGATATCTCCATATCGTTTTTCGCTCCGATGGCGATTGTTCCCCGGTTACGGTGCTTTTCAAAGATGTTTATCTGCAGGTTCTGATCCTTTTGTGGCTGCTTACGTTATGGGCAATTCTTTATACAGATATTTTCGCGTTTTTTTATAATGATCGTCTGCAAATATATGGAGTGGGATAGTGGTATGAAATTAAGCGGCTGGGGAAAATATCCGCAGATTGAAACAGAAGCGGTCCAATGTTTCCGGAAAAAGGATGTGGCCGATCGCCTCAGCCGCAACGGCCACTGGATTTCTCACGGTCTGGGCAGAAGTTATGGAGACAGTGCCCTGGCCCGGCAGGTATTGCTGACACGCTATATGAATCGATGCTTGTTGTTTGATATGCAAGCGGGCCGGATTATATGTGAAGCGGGCCTTTCGTTAGCAAAAATAATCGAGATCATTGTTCCCCGGGGCTGGTTTCTGCCGGTTACCCCCGGAACAAAACAGGTTACCGTCGGGGGTGCCATTGCCGGTGATGTGCATGGAAAGAATCATCATGTGGACGGTTGCTTCAGTGCCTGGGTGGAAAATTTTGAACTGATGCTGCCGGGAGGAGAGACAAAATTATGTTCGGCGCATAAAAACAGGAGATTGTTTCTTGCTACCTGCGGTGGGATGGGCCTGACGGGAGTCATTCTGCGGGCCGAATTCCGTCTGCGCCGGGTGGAAAGCAGCGCTATTAGCGGTCGGACCGTTCCGGCCCGTAATCTTGCCGAAATATTTGATTGTTTCGAGGCTTACGCTCACTGGCATTATCTGGTGGCCTGGATTGACTGCCTGGCCGGCGGAAACCGGGCCGGACGCTCGATATTAATTGCGGGAGAACACGCCTTGCGGGGAAGTCTTCAGTATCAAAAAAGAAAAACCGTTTCGATACCGGAGCAATTTCCGGCCATTGCTTTGAACTGGGGGACGGCGAAATGTTTTAATACCTTTTATTATGTCTTGAACAACCTTAAAAAAAGAAATTTTATCAGCTCCATGGAGCATTTTTTTTATCCCCTGGACGGCCTTGCGGACTGGAACCGGTTATACGGGGCAACAGGGTTGCTGCAATATCAATTGGTGTTACCAAAACCCGCCGGGGAGAAAGGCTTATCCCGAATTCTGGAGATGGTTCGAAAAAGCGGTGAAGTCCCCTTTCTGGGGGTTTTAAAATTGATGGGCAGTGAAAATGAAAATTTTCTGACTTTTCCCCAAAAGGGGTATACGCTGGCGCTGGACTTCAAATCGACTCCCGGTCTTTTTCTGTTACTGAATGAACTGGACAGGGTTGTCGCTGATCACGGCGGCAGAATTTATCTGGCCAAAGATGCCCGCATGGGGGCTGAAATGATGTCCGGCTATCCCCGTCTGTCGGATTTCAAGGATGTTCGGAAACAATATCATTGCACGGAGTTCTTTCAGTCGCTTCAGTCCAGGCGACTTGAATTATAATTCAGCGCTCAGGCGGCATCGATTTCAAGTGGACATGTAGCGTAATTATGAACGTACGATTTACCAATACAATTTTCATTGGTATGGCGGGCTCCGCCATTATTATTGCGTATTGTTTTATTTTTTTCGCATTTTTCCCCCATGTTTTATTTCCGCCAATGGATAAGGGCTATCTGGGCCATGATTATGCCCTGGGCCTGCCAATGCTTCTGGATGGGTATTACTGGTTCAAAATCAACGGCCTCAGCCGGGTTTTCTGGTTCACCCCCTCTGTGTGCGGCGGAGTACCTGCCTTTGCCGATCCCATACATTTTTATTATTCCCTGCCGCAATTTTTTACTTTTGTCGTGAATCCTTACCTGGCGGTCGTTTTGACTTTTTTTATTTTCGCCCTGATTGGTTTCGGGGGAGCTTATGTTCTGCTGCGGCAAATTTATCAAGTGGGAGACTGGGGGAGTTTATTGGGAGCGACGCTTTTTCTTTTTAACGGGTTTTACACCTACCGCATGATAATCGGTCATTTTATCGTTCATGCCTATATGCTCCTGCCCTGGTGCGTGTGGTTGCTTCTACGGCCGCCCCCTTTATCAGCAATCAAAACAAGCCTGCGGAGAAGTATTGCTTCTGCCTGCGTCGCGGGTATTTTCATGGCTTATATGCTTTATTCCGGTTTGCAGACCCTGTTGCCACCGGTATTGCTGAGCATGGTAAGCCTTTGTTTGATTTTCGGGATTATGTTCCCCCGTCGGTTTGCGGTGGGACCGTTTTTGGGAAAATTGACAGGGGCGGGGATCGTTTTTCTGGCTCTGAGTGCGGCCAAAATTTCTGCTGTCGCCCATTTTATGTATAATATTTCCCGGACCCAGTATTCCTTGCCGCAGTTTCCCAGACTGTCCGATCTTTTTGCGGTTCTCCTGACTTCTCTTTTTGGAAAACCGCCCTGGCAAGCTGCGCAGAATTCGATGGTGAATATGCAACTGGTGCTGAACCGTCATGAATTTGAATACGGGGTAACCGTGGTGCCCCTGCTGTTTATCTGTGTCGGATTATTATCCGGCCTTTTTCTTTTTTGGCGTACGCCGCGAAACTGGAAATCGGTTTTTACCGTCAAACGCCTGGTGTTGGGAGCGATTTGCGGTATTATCCTGTGTCTTCCGATTGTCTTAAATTTTTACACTCCGGCCTGGAACCGGTTTTTGAAAACGGTGCCGCTGATTCAAAGTTGCAGTCAGAATCTCCGCTGGTTTTGTCTTTTTATTCCCATTGTGATCGTTCTGGCAGGCGTTGCCCTGCAACGGGTTTCCGTATTGCGGAAATTTCAAAGGGTACTCGCCATTGCCGGAATCATATTTGTTGTATTGTGGCATATCAGTGTCGATAAAAGCTATTATTATGATCAGTCCTATTCTCCGGCTCCGGTTATTTCCAGCTACCGAGCCGTTGAACAGGGGGGATGGCAACCGGGTATTACCGCCATTGGTTCGGAGCCGCCTCCGGCCTGGTGGAAAGGGTTTTCGGTGGCCCGGACCGACAGCTTGATATTCGGATACTCGCAATTATTGGGCTGGTACTCCATGTTCGGATATCGCCTGGAGAACTTTCCCGAGGGTGCGCTTTCCCCAGGCTCCGTGTGGCAGGAAAAAAACGGATATCTGAATATTAAAAACCCGTCCTGCTATGTTTTTCCGAAGGAAAATCAATGCCGCCCCGGGGATCACTTTACTGTGCGGCAGAAAAAACAGGTTTTTGCCTTTACACACTACCGGCCGTTTTCATTTCAAATGTCCGGGACACAGCAAATTGCCAATAAGATTACGCTGGGCGTACTGTTCGCTGTTATCCTCGGTGGTATATTTTACCTGTTCAGTCGCCTGTTTTGGTGGCGACATAAAATTGCGTCCAGAGCAACGGAGACAGAAAATTATTCCGGATAGCCGGCTCGATGGCGGCCGCAACCGTCCGCGTCAGGTTGGGAAAGAGTTCTGCGAAAAACGGGAGGTAGAGTCCGGAACAAAAAAATTCATCAATAATAAACCCCTGGTTGGTGAGCAGACTTCTAATTTTTGAACCGTTCATCAAGTTGATATGGCCGGTGGAATATACCGGTTCCTGGTAAATCAAACGCGTTACCGGCAAAAAAAACGGTGACAGCGCAATCCTGGCCGTGATTTCCATCAGGCTGTAAGGCTGCGGGGTGGAAAAGACCAATTTTGCTCCCGGTTTTAATATCCGATGGATTTCCTGTAGACAGATCTGGCTTTCGGGTACATGTTCCAGCACTTCAGAACATAGTACCAGGCCGGCACAATCGTCTGGGAACGGAAGAGACCGGATATCTCCATTGACAAAATCGATGTTGGGGGACGGGCCCTTATCTCTGCTGGCGTAAAGAAAGACAGGATCGATATCAAGACTGATAACCCGCTCACACTTTTCGCTCATATGCGGCAGATAAACGCCGATTCCCGAACCGATATCCACCGCCAGGATAACTTCATTTTTGTTGCAATATCGATCAATCGAAAGTGTAATCCACTTGCTTCGGTTCTGATGAAGCCAGCGCCGGGTTGGATTGGAAGAATGATACAACGTTTCCTGAAACCTGACCTTGTCTCTGGCACTTATTTCAGTCCGGGCTGAATTATTGTTTTCTTTTTTCATTCTGGGCCCGTACTATGGTCCGGCTGTTTTTTTTCCCGCACAATAAACAGGGGGCGTTGTTTGGTCTCGATAAACAGGTGCCCGATATATTCACTGACGATACCAATTGAAAACAATTGCACTCCCCCCAGGAAGAGAATAATGATAACCAGGGAGGCATATCCGGGGACATCGCCGCCGATGATAAGCGTGTAAAAGATAACATACAGGCCGTAAATCGCTCCGAGCAGAGCAGCACCAAAACCCATTACGATCCCCAGGCGCAAAGGAAGCCGACTGTAAGAGGTTAATGCATCCAGGGCGAAGAGTACGAGGCGGTGATAGCTCCATTTGGATCGGCCGGTTTCCCGCGGTTTTCGACAGTAGCCAATGGTAGCGCGACGAAAGCCGACCCAGCTTATCAATCCTTTGAAATAACGGGTACGCTCTTGCATGGTATTGATTTCTTCCACTACCCGTCGATCCAACAGGCAGAAATCACCTGTATTGATGGGAAGGTCGCACTCGGACATGAGCTGGATGACGCGATAAAAAAGGGCCGCCAGAAGTTTTCGCAGCAAGGGTTCTCCCTGGCGATTCTGGCGCAATCCAAAAACGATTTCATATCCTTCTTCCCATTGTTTTATCATATCCGGAATGGTTTCCGGCGGATCCTGGAGATCGGCATCAATGACCACCGTCGCGTCCCCCCTGGCATCGGCCAGGCCTGCAAAAATAGCCGTATCTTTTCCAAAATTCCGGGATAGCGAGATAATGGTGATATTGCTTTTTTTTTGATGAAAATGGAGAAGTTTACTCCAGGTCGCATCCTTACTGCCGTCATCAACAAAAATTGCTTCCCAGGGAAAGGGAAAGGCGCTGAGGACGCTTTCCAATCGGTTCATAAAGCGGTCAATTCCCCCGGCTTCATTGTAGACCGGAATCACCACGGACAGTTTGGGTTGATTGTCATTGTTCATGATCAAATCCACGTATCAATAAAAGAAAATCGAGTTGATCGAATTTTATGAAATCTCAGCAGACCAAGCCCGGACTATCGATAGAATAAACCGTATAATCGTACGCTTGTCAAGTAGGCAAAGGGCCATTTCTGGTGCCGGCGCTCCGGGCATGTTTTTCGTAAAGCAATCGGAGAACCCGGAAAGATTTCATAAGCTGATCTGTCGACCAGGGGCGCGGTTTTGATTTCAGACGGTGGTTTGGAGCAAGTTGTGATGAATAACAGACCGAACCGTTTCCAGGAGGTCTTCTTTATTGTTTTCGTTATAATCCCGGGTGGTAATCGGAGGGGAGATAATGATCCGGATCGTGCCTGGTTTTATATACAGCCTGTTTTTGGGTAATAATCGATGGCTGTTGGCGATGGTAATCGGCACTACCGGCAGATGCGCCTGGATCGCCAGCATTACACCACCCTTTTTGAAGGGCATCAGACGACCGTCCGAACTGCGGGTTCCCTCGGCAAAAAAGTAGGCACTGATGCCGTCCCGGAGCTCCGTCAGAGACTGATTGAGCCGTTTTAACGCACTGCGTGTATTTTCCCGGTCAATATAGATCATTCTGGCCATACGGGTGGCCAACCCAAAAACCGGAATCCGGGCCAGAGACTGCTTGGCCACAAAACGGAGCGTATTGGGCAGCGCCAGAACGACCGCCGGTGAATCCAGATGACTGGCGTGGTTGGACATGAATACGTAAGAGGTATTCGGCCGCAGGTGTTCTCTTCCATCGATTTGTACCTTGACCCGGTGAAATTTAAATAAGATCCAAGACCATACCCGGCATAAGGCAAACGGCAGCCGTCCGGATTTGCTGAATGGGGCCACCAGAATGACCGCTATCCCGATAAAAAGGGTATCGGCCATGATGGTTACGATCGTCCAGACGGTCATGGGAAATGTTTTTCGCATGAACGTTCTATTATGCTACTATTTTGATCAGGGCAAGCTTTATAATGTAAAATTTTTGTAAAAGGGGTGGGCATCTTTATTCTGCGGGGGGAATGGCAAATGTCCCGGCCTTTACTCCCCAAATGCGGACAAATGTCGAATTCTGTTTTGCGGTCGATAGGTGTGACGGGAAACAACCGGCTTGTCCGAAAAAAGCGCCAGCAGGGCCTGACTGACGGATAACTGGGTATCCAGAAAGGAAGAATATGCCGTTAAGAGAGGGTAACCGTCGCCGCCCTGGGCAATGAAGCTGTTGACCGCAATTTTGTAGAGCCGATTATCAACTACCGCTTGGTTTTGAATACACAGGCGCTTGATTATTCCTTGCTGTAAATCCGCCGCTACACCGTAAGTCTGCGGGAAACCGCCATTTCCGGGAGGCTGGTTGAATACTTCCGTTAAATAGTCTTTTAACGATGAACCAGTCAATTCCGCGGTGCAGATCGTGTTGTCGAAGGGGTGAACGGTCAGTATCTGACGCAAAGTAATTTTTTCCGGTTCCAGACTGTCCCGGATGGCCCCGCTGTTTATAATGGCCAGGTCCGAACCGGTGATTCGCCGCATGGCGTCGGCCAGCAGATTCCCCAGGCTTGTCTCCCGATTGCGAATATGCTTCCGGGCGCCTTCAAACCGGGCATCAATCCGGCCGACGGGCCGGGATAATCGTTCAAGGGCTTGTAATCGATAAGGTGTCAGTAGCGTTATCATCATCGGGTCTTCCGGAATTTTTACGGCGGCTTCGGATTTTTCGGGGTTGGAAACGTTTTGGGGAGATAATAAGTTGATTGGAATCAGACGGTATTTTTGTAATGTAATCCGGCCTTTTTCGATGAGAAAGTCGGCCCGGGAAATATATTTTCCCCATTCTCCTGCCTGGGAAATGAGGGTGTTTCCGACCAGATGGGCCTGTGCCAACGGGACATGGGTATGACCGCCGACAATATAGGCAATCCCGTCGGTATTACGGGCCAGGGTTACATCGCCGGGGGCATTGTTTCCGTGTCGTCCGCCTGGGTAGTAGCCCAGATGGCTCAGTCCGATAATGATGTCCGATTTTTTTTTCAGTTTTGGTAACAGGTGCCCGGCTACCTGGACAGGGTCTTGAAAAATCAATTCTGCCGTATTCTGATGCCTTGCCTGCCGGGGAGTATCCGGCGTGGTAAAGCCGATAATGGTGACGGTTAATCCGTCTAAATTTTTACTAATATAAGGGGTAAAGGCATTTTTCCCGTTCCGTCTGTGCCTAATGTTGGCGGATAAAAAGGGAAAGTTGGCCCATTTTTCCTGTTTTTTCAGGACGGCCAAGGGCTGATCAAACTCGTGGTTACCGATCGCCATGGCATCATATTCCAAAAGATTCATGCCGAGAATGTCGGGTCTGGCCTGCAAAAGAGTCGATTCCGGGGGACCGGTATTGATGTCCCCGGCAGAAAGCAGCAGTACCTGTCCGCCGTTTTTTTGCACTTCGCTGCGAATGGCATCGATAATCGTTCGACGCGCCGCCAGTCCGTATTCCCCATGCGGATTCCGCCAGTAATGGCCGTGATGATCGTTGGTTCCCAGAACCGTTAAACGGTAAGTTCGCTGGCATCCGGTGGAAAATATGAAGAGAAGACCTCCCAGCAGACATACCATTCCAACCATCAGTCGACGGAAGAGATGTTTTTTCCGGACCGCCGGCGGTAAATTTGACTGCTTACTCAGCGGAGAATCCGAAGGGTATCGGAATATTTGGGGGCGTAAAGGAAGCATTTTATTGGTTACAAGATCAGTCTTTAATAATCCGCCACTCTTTTTTCCGGGCGAGACGGAGCAGACGCCAGTCCGGATCCACGCACACCGGATAACGGGTTTTTTTCATGACGTGGGCATCCGCTAAAGAATCCCCATAACAATAAGCTGTATCCAGCGGGAAACCTTGATACCGACAATAGGTAATGGCGCGCGCCAGCTTTTCTTCGCCATAGCAGTACCTGTTCAGAAGTTTTCCGGTAAAACGACCGTTCTCAACTTCCAGTCTCGTGCAGATGACTTCGTCCATGGAAAGATGGTTTTTGACAATATTGCAGATATAGTCAGTGGCAGCGGAAAGTATAACCAGTCTTCCGCCTTGCCTTCGATGCATCTCCATCTCATGAACCATGCTTTTTCGAATATGGAATTTGACATCGGTTTCAAACCATTGCCGGACTTCGGCAAGCGTTTCGGACTCGAGTTGGCCTTTATATTTCATCACCCATTGTTTAACCTGCTTTTCCGTGTTCATGATACCGAGCCGGTGAATGATGCCGATAGAGGCGCCTTCCAGCAAATCCCGGACACCGATACGCCGGTTCTGGAACAAATACTTGATAAACAGTTTGGCACTGCTGGTATCTAAAATGGTGCCGTCCAGATCAAAAAATGCAATGTAAGCGGTCATTCTCATTTCCGTCTGTCTTGTCGAACATTTGGCCAATCCAGAAGAATTTTGGCGCAAGCCGGCTTCGGGGATTGACAATATCGCATCTTTAATTATAATGACAGCGCCTTTCACGCTTTTTTTATTGCGCCCGGATATCACATGTGATTTACTGCATTCTCATGGAATTACAATATTTTTTCAAGTCTTTTAGAGGATTTTCGGATCGTGTAAGGTCGTATCCGGGGTGAAGAGAAAAGCCTTGAATTTGATGGTCCGCCAAAAGGATAAAAAAATAAAAGATGTACGATTTTTCATTGACAAATTGTTTCAGTGTTTGTCAAATGAATGAATATTCATTCATTTTTAATCAACTCATCTGGCAGGAGGGATAAAATGGCCATTACGGATTATCAGAATATTCACGCCATGCTCAGAAATACGGTGGACAGGCATTCCATGGAGACGGCCTACAAATGGTTTTTACCGTCCGGGGAAAGCACGGAGTCGGTCACCTGGGGAGAGTTTTATGAGCAGATGAAGGCCGTCAGCAAAAGCTTAATCGCTCTGGATGTGAAAAAAAACGATAAAGTCAATATCCTCAGTTATACCTGTTATCGCTGGGTGTTGACAGACCTGGGGATCACCACCGCCGGTGCTTGTACGGTGGGGATTTATCAGTCCAATCTGCCCGAAGATTGCAAGTACATTATCAACCATTCCGATGCGGTAGTGATTTTTGCCGAAAATCAGGTTCAGGTGGACAAGCTGCTGGAAATCCGCAGCGAAATTCCGAATATCCGCAAGGTGATTCTGTTTAATGGCGATTCCGGCGGCGATGACTGGATTATTAATTTTGAAGAATTTCTGGCGCTGGGAAAAGAGGTCACCGCGGAAACCCTGCAGGAACGGATCGCTTCCGTTCAACCGGATGACGTGGCCGGAATTGTTTATACTTCGGGCACCACCGGCGTCCCCAAGGGCGCCGTATTAACTCACGACAACCTGACTTTCACCTCCCAGTCCGCCCGGGCATGTGCGGACATCCGTGACGGTGATGTCACCTTCCTGTTTCTTCCCCTGGCACACGTCTTTGCCCGTATATGTGTCAATTTTGCTCTTTTGACGGGGGCGACCACTGTCTTTGCCCGCAGCATTGATACGCTGGTGGACGATTTGAAAAAGGCGCAACCCCATTGGTTTGCCAGTGTGCCCCGGATATATGAAAAGGTCTACTCCAAAGTGGTCAGCGGCGCCGAAGCCAAAGGCGGTCCGGCCCTGAAGATATTCCATTGGGCCTGCAAGGTGGGCGAAGAAGTGAGTGACTGTCTGGTGAACAATCAGCCCATCCCCGGTATGACCCGGTTCAAATACAAGCTGGCGACCAGACTTGTTTTCAGCAAACTCCAGGAAGCTCTGGGCGGCCGGGTCCGCTGGTGCATCAGCGGTGCCGCTCCGCTCAACCCCGATATTGCTAAATTTTTCCACGCCGCCGGTATTCTGATTCTGGAGGGCATCGGCATGAGTGAAAACACTTCCTTTACCAATGTCAACCGGGTGGATAACTATCGTTTTGGCTGGGTTGGCCAGCCGGGCCCCGGTATTGAGCAAAAAATCGCGGATGACGGCGAGATCATGTTCCGTGGTCGAAATGTTATGAAAGAGTATTATAAAATGCCGGAAGAGACTGCGGAAACCATCACTGAAGACGGCTGGCAGTATACCGGCGACCTGGGTGAAATCGATGAAGAAGGCTTTCTACGGGTAACAGGGCGAAAAAAGGAGTTGATTATTACCGCCGGCGGAAAAAATATTGCTCCTGCCCGTCTCGAAGGGGAGCTGGCAACCTCCAAGTATATCGGACAGGTATGTGTTATCGGGGATCACCGTAAATACCTGACCGCCCTGGTGACACTGGACCCGGAAAATATCGCGGAATATGCTGCGGAAGAGGGGTTGGCCTATAACAGTCTGGCCGATTTAGCAGAGAACGAGCGGGTTGTTACGCTGATTGAAAGCGAGGTGGCTGACAAAAACAAAAAATTCGCCTCTTTTGAGACCATCAAAAAAGTCTCGATTGTTCCGGAGTTTACTATTGAAAATAAAATGATCACACCTACTTTTAAACTGAAGAAGAACATCATACAGGATCAATACGCGGAGCGGATTGCTTCCATGTATCCCAAGGAATAGAATAGCGGCGGGGTTTCCCCGGGATAATCAGGGAAGGTGCAGGCCCTCCTCCCAGCGCTCTTGGCGAAGCCTGTAAAATCGGGGAACTGCACCGCGGGGAAAACAGACTGTGCCGCGGTATTGCTTGCCGCCGAAGGTCTGGAACGACCAATTGCCGCTGTCGTCCGGTACGGGTTGCACCAACTCGGGCGTTGTGTTTTGATAGAAATGAAAGGCGATCTCCGAAAAAGGAAGGCGTAATCCCTTACCCAGCATCTTGGAATACGCTTCCTTACAGGTCCAGAGGTCCGTCAGGCGTCTTTGCCGCTCGCTTTCAGCCAGGGCTTTTATCTCCTTTTGTTCCCGTTCGGCAAGATAACGAGCGATGCGTTTAAACGACAGGCGACAGGTTTGTTCCACATCAATACCGGTTTTTCCGGTTGTAGTCAAACTGCCGAGGATAAATTCTCCGCTATGGGAAAGATTGAAATCCGGAGTTCCAGCAGCCTCCCCAAAAGGCCGACCATAAAAATCGCGCCGGATATCTAGCGCGGCAATGCCAAAAAAATGATAAAGCGCTTTTTTCAGTGCCAGCCGGGCCGCAAGGCGGCGATCTTTTTCCCGGGGGGATAAACAACGTCGGATACAGGATATCTCCTCCGGCGGCAGGAAAGACAGGTCTTCTCCGGATTGATCGAAATCGCTGAGCTGGGCGCAGAAAACAATTTCCCTGGAATCCATTTTTCACCTTGATCAACGGAATTCTGCCGACCAGAAAATCCGGATTAACATACTTCTTTTCTTTCGGTGCATTTTCTGATAGCCGGTTTTGGGCCTGATCGATCGAATGGGGGAGGGCGGAGGATCTATGGTTCACTCGGCATGGCCTGATCCAGCCGGTCCATTTTTTCCCGGTTTCGCCGGTTCGATTCCCGGGTGATTTCTCTGGCCTTCTGGACGCTTTCTATTTTTTCTACATCATCCACAGGTTCCGTAGAGAGATTTTTGATTACCAGCATGCCTACAATCAGCAAAGAAATCAGCATTATGATCAGAAAGGCGCCGCGCACGTAATCATCTCCTGTATGCAGCCCCCGGTTGGCGGCCCTTATCCGCAAGACGGTGGGCGCTTGCAAAACATATGATTTCAATTATAGTTTTATTACAATTTATAACGAGGTTTTAATGTGATGAAAAGTTTTTTCTGACCGGACAGGGAAAAATGTCAGATTTCCAAGGTATTAATGAATATATCCGTTCGCTGGTGACTTCTCCGCGCATGGCACCGGAGGTGGTTTATCACAGACGACTGTCTTCCGCCCCGGCTCGTTTCTCTCCGGTAGCGGAAGGGGCGGACGGTATCATCCGCCACACCCTGGCGGCACTCGGGGTGAAGGCCCTTTACGCCCACCAGGTTGAGGGTATTGAGCGGGTCCGCCAGCACCGGCATGTGGTCATTTCCACTCCTACCGCCAGCGGCAAGACCTTTATCTATAATCTTCCGGTCATTGAGCGAATTCAGGCCGATCCCACCAGCCGGGCGTTGTATATTTTCCCCTTGAAAGCCCTGGCGCAGGATCAGTTGCGGGCGTTTTCGGACATGGCCGCGGCGGCGGATCTGTCTGAAACCGCCACGGCTGCGATTTACGACGGGGACACCACCGACTGGCAGCGCAAAAAGATTCGCCGGGAACCGCCGGCGGTGATCATGACCAACCCGGATATGATGCATCTTTCTCTGCTGCCCTATCATGAGCTCTGGGCGGAATTTCTGCGTCGGCTGGAAGTGGTGGTGATAGACGAAATTCATACCTACCGCGGTGTCATGGGTTCCCATATGGCGCAGGTTTTCCGGCGCCTGCACCGTTTGTGCGCGCATTACGGGGCTGAGCCCGTATTCGTGGCCAGTTCCGCCACCATCGCCAATCCCGGGGAATTGACCGGCCGCTTGACCGGCCTGGAGGTGGGCACGCTGGATAACAGCGGTGCCCCCCGGGGGAGGCGTCATGTCGTTTTGATGAATCCTGCCGCCGGTCCGGTGGCTACTGCGATTGCGCTGCTGAAAGCCGCTTTGCACAGGAAATTGCGAACAATTGTCTATACCCAGTCCCGGAAACTGACGGAATTGATTTCGCTCTGGGCCGAGAAATCCAATGTTCATGCTGATCGGATCAGTTCTTATCGGGCGGGATTTCTTCCGGAAGAACGCCGGGATATCGAACAGAAGCTGGCCTCCGGAAAGTTGCTGGCGGTGATTTCCACCAGCGCGCTGGAGCTGGGGATCGATATCGGTGATTTGGACTTGTGTATTCTGGTCGGATATCCCGGATCGGTCATGGCCACCTGGCAGCGGGGTGGACGGGTGGGACGCCAGGGGCAGGACTCGGCTCTGATCCTGGTGGCGGGGGAAGATGCCCTGGATCAGTATTTTATGCGTAATCCTGAGGAATTGTTGAAGCGGCCCCCGGAAACGGCGGTAATCAATCCGGAAAACCGGAATATCCTGGAAAAACATCTGATCTGTGCCGCTGCGGAATTGCCGCTCCAAAAAACCGAGCCGTTTCTGGTTGCGGCGGCGGCAAGAGAGGCCGTTGCCAGGCTGGAGAAATCCGGCCGTTTGCTGCGAAGTGAAAACGGACAATATCTGCACGCCACCCGAAAATTTCCCCAGCGCAGCGTGGATCTGCGCGGGGCCGGTCAGGCCTATCAACTTCTCTGCAGCGCTACCGGTCGGCATATCGGAGATATTGACGGCCTGCGGGTTTTTCGTGACGCCCATCCCGGAGCGGTTTATATTCATCAGGGCAGAACCTACGTGGTGGAGTCTCTGGATCCCGGGGAAGGCAAAGCCCTGGTTTCCGCCCGGAAGGTCAACTATTATACCAAGGTCCGCTCGGACAAGGATACCGAGATACTGGAGGTGTTTACGGAACGACAACTGCCCGGATTCACCGTATCCACCGGCCGTATCAAGGTAACAGAACAGATCACCGGTTACGAAAAATGGCTGCTTTATGCCAAAAAACGGATACACATTCTGCCCCTGGATCTGCCGCCGCTGACGTTTGAAACCGAGGGCGTCTGGTTTGCCTTTCCCCGCAGACTGGCGGAGATGGCGGCAATAGAACAGCGGC
This sequence comes from uncultured Desulfobacterales bacterium, assembly GCA_964632805.1. Taxonomy (GTDB): domain Bacteria; phylum Desulfobacterota; class Desulfobacteria; order Desulfobacterales; family Desulfosudaceae; genus CAZWCS01. The sequence continues at coordinate 5,915 of CAZWCS010000027.1, read as the reverse complement.
ATTATATGGGTGGCTTGCATGCCCTGGAACATGCCGTGATCGGCGTTCTGCCTTATTTTGTCATGTGTGATCGCAACGATCTGGGCGGGATATCTCAAACCTGGCATCCCCAGATCAATACGGCCGCGGTTTTTATTTATGATGCCCTGGCCGGCGGGATCGGGCTGAGCCGTCAGGCCGGTGCCCGGGCGGAAGAGATCCTGGGCTTTACTCGTGATTTGATTCAGCAGTGCCCCTGCAATAACGGTTGCCCTTCTTGCGTACATTCCCCCAAATGCGGTTCCGGCAACCGACCAATTGATAAAAGCTGTTCTTTGTTTATTCTGAACGGGATGCTGCATCCGGAGTGGCCGGCGGTCATGCCCGCGCCGGCGGTTCCGGTTAAGCCGCCGCAAGAAAAACAAGCGGGCCGAAACCACACTCGGCGCCGCAGCCTTTATTACGGGGTGTTTGATATCGAGACCCAGCGTTCCGCCCGGGAGGTGGGCGGCTGGCACCGGGCCGACCGCATGGGAATCAGTTGCGTCGTATTGTACGATTCCGCGCAGAACTGCTATCTGACCTACCTGGAAGACCAGGTTCCGGCGTTCATTCAGGCATTACAGAAGCTGGAACTGGTGGTTGGTTTTAACAACAAGCGCTTTGACAATCGCGTCCTGGCCGGATACAGTGACTTTGATTTTTCTTCTCTGCCTACCCTGGACATGCTGGAAGAAGTTCACAAGACATTGGGCTACCGCCTTTCCCTGGACAACCTGGCCGGCGTTACGCTGGGGACGAAAAAAAGTGCGGACGGTCTGCAGGCGTTGACCTGGTGGAAACAGGGGAAAATCGACGAGATTGTCGAATACTGCCGACAGGACGTCGCCCTGACCCGGGACCTGTACCGTTTTGGCAGACAGAACGGATACCTGCTGTTTCACAACAAAGCCCAACAGACGGTACGGTTACCGGTAGACTGGTAATCCGGAATGGTCAAACCAATCATGTTTATACCAGCTTGAGGGGGTTTGGGAAAACGACTTCCATGTCTTTTGGGGCGAAGCACCTGATTCTAATTGACAAATCCGGCGATTAAGATAAAATTAATGGCAGTTTGGCGTCGGGTTCGCAAGACAGTTGAATCTTTTTATGATTTTTTCGGAAAAGATCATCACGGCATGCCATAACAGCCAGGAGGGCATATGACATCATCCCATATCAACGACACCCTTTATATCGATGATAAAGAACTTGCTTCGCCACGGCAGGGGAAAGTAGCGGTTTCCAAGGAAACCCTTGCAATCGGCGGGGCCAGAGGCGCTTTTTTTGTTTTTATCACCGGCCCGGATAGCGGGAAGGTCGTTCCGGTTCGAAAATCTCGTATGACCATCGGCCGGGACAGAAAATCGGATATTGTTATTGAGAAACGAAGCGCCTCCAAAAATCACGCCGAGGTGATGACAACGGCCCGCAAGACCATAATCCGCGACCAGGGGAGCAAAAACGGCACCTACGTTAATGAGCAAAAAGTCACCGAAGCGGAACTCCGGGACAAAGACGAGATCCAGATCGGGCATGTCATCGTTCAATATTTTCATATGGACCTGGATGCCGAAGAGAAGGGGAGGGGCAAGTCCGCCAAAGGCGCACAAACCGGATCAAAATTCTATCGGCAGGCCTTTGCGCTCTGCGAACCGCTTTTCGGATCCAGGACGCGGCAGTTTTTAGACCGGCAGATTAAGGCGCATCTCAAGAAAGATCCGGAAACCATAGCAGCTTCCGATAAAAAGGAGCTGGCCCGCTGGGTAAAGATTTCCGCCGGGTTGCTGCTGGATGATGAGCGGGCGGCCACTCTGGCGGACAGTATACTTGCTGTACCGTAATACCTTCAACATTGAAAAGGTATTGCCGCTGTAACCCATCACAATCAGGAGGAGGGCATATGACATCATCCCATACCGACGATACTTTGTATATCGATGATAACGAACTTGCTTCGCTGCGGCAGGGGAAAGTGGCGGTTTCCCAAGAAACCGTCTCTGAAGCGGGGACGAAAGGTGCTTTTTTTGTTTTTATCACCGGCCCGGACAACGGGAAAGTGGTACCGGTTCGAAAGCCTGTAATGACCATCGGTCGGGACAGCAAATCGGACATTGTTATTGAAAAACGGATTGTATCCAAGAAACACGCCGAGGTGGTAACAATGGACCGCAAGACCATAATCCGCGATCAGAAGAGCAAAAACGGCACCTATGTTAATGAGAACAAGGTCAGCGAAGCGGAACTTCGCGATCAGGACGAAATCCAGATCGGACATATTATTGTCAAATATTTTCAGATGGATCTGGATGTCGAACACCGGCACCGCAATACGCCGGCCGCGCAGACCGAAGGTACCGCGGAATTTTATCAGCAGGCCTTTGCGCTTTGCGAGCCGCTTTTCGGGGCCAGAACGCGGCATTTTTTAGACCGGCAGATCACCGCGCATCTTGGTAAAGAACCGGAAATGATAGCCATTTCCGATAAAGAAGAACTGGCCCGCTGGGTAAAAATTTCCGCCGGATTGTTGTTGGATGATGAGCAGAAGGCGGCCAACCTGGCGGACAGCATTCGCGCCATATCATAATACGCGCCAAGCAATTGTTTGTTGTGAAGCGTTGATAAAGGCAAAAAAAATCTTGCTGCATTTTTAATTTCAGTCATTGTTACTTTTCGGCGGATACCATGGCGGCTATAACCGAAATGAATTTTGATCACCTCATCGGTCAGGAGGTGGGTACGGCAACGCTTTTAAAAGAACTGGGCCGCGGCGCCATGGCGGTGATTTTTATCGCCTATCAACGGACGCTCAAGCGGCAGATAGCGGTAAAAATTTTGCCCAAATCCCTTTTGACGCCGGAGAATGCCGCACTCTTCCAACAGGAGGCGGAAACAGCCGCTATTTTATCCCACCCCAATATCATTCCCATTTATGAAGTGGGCGTTACCGAAGAATTTCTTTTTTTTACCATGCAGCTGGTTCAGGGGCGTCCCTTGTCCTATTTTATGGATCGCGCCCGCAGACATGTGATTCCCTCCAAGCGGGTTTTTCCTGTCAAAACCGCCGTGAAACTGATTCTTGCCGTTCTTGACGGTTTGTCTTACGCGCACAGTCAGGATATTGTTCATCGGGATATCAAGCCTTCCAATATACTGATTGAAACCCATACCAAGCGTCCAATTATTATGGACTTCGGCATTGCCAAAAGTCTGCGGGAATCCGAAACCATTAAGTCGGGGGTTATGGGCACGCCGCTTTACCTTGCGCCGGAACAGATACTGGGAAAATCTCTGGATGGACGGGCGGATATTTATGCCACGGGGATCGTGCTGTTCCAAATGCTGGTAGCGGATTTGCCGTTGGCCTCTCATGAAACAACCCGGGAGCTTTTGCGCTTGAAACTGCAGAACGAATTGTTTGTTCGGCGTCCGTCCGAATTGAATTCCGCGCTGCATGAAGATATGGATCGGATAATATTCAAAACCCTGGCGCTTGATCCGGAAGATCGCTATCGGGACTGTCAAGAATTGTCGGAGGAAATGCAAAGTTACGCGGACAAGTTTATATTCCGTCCCGGGGAAAGGGGGAATACATGACGGAGCAGAGACTGTCCAAGGCGGCCCATGCCAAACTCAGCCGTCTGGTGTGCATGCTTTTTAACCGGGCCATGATGTATACGGCGGAGCATCCCCACATTAAAGAAGCGGTGAATAATCTCCACGAAGAACTCACGGTGTTATTGCCCAATATTTCTATGTTGTCTCTGATTATGAATCAGGGAAAACTGCATATTGATGATGAACCGGTGGATGTTCGTATTAATACCAACCGGATTGTAAATCTGTTCAAAAAACTCGGCCTGCAATCCATTACCTTTTCTGCCGGGATCGGTGCGGATGAACTTGAGACCTTTATCGATATATTTACTTCGCAGAATCAGTATTCCGACAGCGAGGCCATGAGTGAAGCCTTGGACAGCCGGGGTGTGGAAAACCTGAAGATCAATCATGTTTTCTATAAAAAAATTACCAGGGATGATGAAATTGTTGCCCGTTCGGATACGAAAGCAGCAGGCGACGCGGTTGCTTGGGAGCGCAACACGCAGTTTCAAAAGCAGTTTATGGAAAAACTTCTGGAAAGTGTGCTGACGGAGGAGGCCGGTCAGTCGCTTTCCATGAAAAATCTGATGACAAATCCGACCGGCCTTTCCCGGCGTATGCTGATGGCGGAAAAAGAGAGCCAGCAGGCTTTGGAAACGGGAGGTTACCCGGGAAGCGGTCTTGATGAAGGGGGGTCGGAAGGAAGCGGCACCGGCGGGATAGCGGGAGAAGGGCAGGAGATTACACCCGGATCCGCGCTGTTTTATCAGGTTCAAGCGTTGACAGAAGATGTGCAGAAAAGCCTGGAAGAAGACAGCCAGGTGGACATGATGGAAGTGGCGGATGCCGTTTTTGAGATGAAACGGCAACTGGTCATGGGAATTGAATCCCAGAAAGCACTCAATGTCGCGTATGCGAACGAAGAGAATATTCTCGACCAGGTCAACGAACTGACGGATAATGTTCTTTTAAAATTGATAAAGGATGAATACCGGCAGGGAGAAATTACAACTTCCCGGCTGGCCCAGATTTTACGGCGGCTGGCGCCGGAAGCGGGCGAACTCAAGCGGCTTTTGCCGAAAATTAAAGCTACGCTGCTGGCCGAAGGCATGCCGCTGGCCGAATACCTGGAACTGGTCCGGCATCTCGGCAAAGAGCTGGAAAATGAGGGCCTTGCCCGGATTTTGCAGGAGGCGGCGGAATCGGTTGGCGTAGACGGCGAGGAGCTGATTGCGGAAATCCGGAAAAACCCGGAACAGGCGGCGGAACTCATGACCATTGCCGCGGAAATCCATAAAGGTGCGGGGAATGAGAAAGAATTCACCGAAATACTGGTCAACTATGTGGAGCAGCTGGGCGGCAGAATATATGGCGAGACGGCAGGAGAAAATTCCGAAGGAGAGGCCCATGCACGGCAGATAATAAGCAATCTCGGGTCGGGTCTGGCAAGTCAGTTGAAAAGCATGAATTTCAGCCATGACGCGCTGATTGCTATGGAGGAGCGCATTAACGCCCGTATTGAAAAAATTTTTGAAAAGCAGGCCGGGGATTGGGTGCCTCCGTCCTCTCCTGTCCCATCCGCATCACCTCGTCCCGAGCGGAGTCTGTTGCAATTGATGGAACGGAGCCGGGGAAATGACGAGGAACTTCGCCATATCCTGGCTGCTCTGCGCCAGGAGGCCGACGCCGGAGAACTTGATGAAAACAGTTTTGAGCAGATATATGCTGGCATTGCCCGGCAGGAGGCTTTGCTGCGGGAGGCGGAAAGGAAAAAAGAGATGCCTCCGGGCGTGCTGAGATCAGCGGAACTCAAGCTTTATCTGGAAAAAGAATTGTTTCGCGCAAAACGTCACGATCTCTGCCTGTCGACGCTGGCCTTTACTATTGTCAATGTCCGGCCGCAGGAAAAAGTGCCTGTCAATATAAAAATTAAACGGTCTCAGCTCTTTCAGGCGGCTTATTGGCGCCTTCTCGATATCGTGCGGACATCGGATATTATCGGGGAGTTGAAGCAGGATACCATGACCGTTATTTTGCCCATGGCCACCAAAGCGGATGCCGAACTGGCCCTGAAACGGATTACGAAATTGTTGCACGAAGAGCCCTTTGAAGTGGAGGGCATTCCGCTGAATGTTATTATTGCCGGATCAGTAACAGCCTTTCGTCCAAGCGAACGGCCCAATATTGAGGCGTATTTGAAGACCATGGTTTACAATCTGGATCATGTGGCTGTCCGGGTAAAAAATATTCATAATATTTAAGAAATATATCTTAGGGTAAAAAGACGGGGAGGG
>CAZWCS010000026.1:11692-38573 GCA_964632805.1 uncultured Desulfobacterales bacterium | reverse complement strand
CGTGTCCTGCGCCTTGCAGCTGCGCTCAAATCGACTCGTGAAATATCCGGGCTATGGGAAATATACGGATTTTTTTCTCCAACTTTTGCAATATCCTCTTGCGCATAGAGGTATACTTTGCTTTTTCTCCGGCTAAATCGATTGCCCTGTTGATACGCTCCATAGCTAATTCATATTCATAGCACCCAAAAGACAGTAAGGAAAGAGTATAATAAAATTCTGCTTCCTCTTTTACACTTGGTGTTAACGCCTCATATGTGCGATAGGCTTCGACGCTGCTGGTTTGAAACACAGGTGAACCAAAGCAATTAAGCAATATGGACCGGGCCTTCTTTTTATCAACCGAGGGAGGAAAAAAGTCATAATGAACAATTACATATTTAATTCGAAATGCCTTTAATCTCCTGAGTATCTTATCCCGCTCTTGTTTCGCTGCTGATAATAGCTGTGATAAATCAAGAGGATAATGTGGAAAGTATCTCCGGGCCCGTTCAAAGCTGACGGTCAGATTTTTTTTGTGATGGACAATCTGGTGTAAAAGAGACTTTCCAAGTATCCCATTAGGTAATTCGGCAATTGCAAAGTTCCCGGTTTCATTGCCAATGGTTTTATAAAAGGAAGGAACGGTTGTAGAGATCAACTCACGCGGGTAGGGAATACCGTGTATAAAGGTATATTCCAATAAAATAATAATGGCAAATACCAATACGATTATATTCCTACCCCATACATGCCTGATATGGAAGATCAGATTAGAAACAGTTGGCGTTACGGCCATACCAATGGCTAACATTGTTATAATGTTGAATCGGAAATGATTTGCCAGGCGATAAAAAGGCGGCACTTCGTGCAAAATTTTCCACGGAAGAACAATTGAGGTTTTGTGCCCTAATAGCTCGAATTCCGATATGCCCCCTATTTTTAAATATGGCCCTAACGAAAGAAGAAAAAAAGAAAATGCCAATAAAACCCAGAAGCGACGACGATGATCAGAGTGACTAAAAAAACCCAGGATAAATACCAGGAAAACACCAATTCCTATATAGGTAGAAATATATTGCCGATTAACCGCGTGAAAACCATCTTGAAGGGGAACCTCGCCGGGTGTAATGAAATTGGTCAGATCAGCAGAAAACAATGTAGAAGCAGGCGGTATATTGCTATGGTAATTAATAGTCTCGACAATGCGAGGCATCATTGCCAACGTTAATATGAATGCGCTCATTAAAAGAACCGCGGAACATTTTATAAACAATATCCGATTTTTGTCATGCATCATATAATATACTAAAAAAAACACAGTAAATAGTACCATCCCGATGCCGTTGTAAAAGGAAGTCATCATTGCAAAGCTAAGAAACATTACGGAAACAAGAACGGCTTTGAAATTAATACTTGTCTTTTCACGTAGATGATAGAGAGATAAAATATAAAGCGGCATCCACAGCCCAAATATATGTTGCACCCATCCACCATGCATCATGGCGGTCATTGTTGGATTGAAAGCATAAATTAAACCACATAAAAACGCCGCCCGCCTGTTGGCATATATCGTATAAGCGAGATAATAACCTCCATAAGCACTTAAAATAAAAGAAAGAAAAAGAAACAAATTGAAGCTTACAGTAATATCGAATATTCTTAGAAGGATTAAGAAACAAGACTCCACAAAGATATTAAAATCTCCAGCTACAATGGTTTGCCCAATCGGATAAGCGATCAGGTCTGTGTATGAAGGAGTATGATGGATTTCAAGCAATGCGTGTGAAATATACCAATGTCGCCAAAGGTGGTGCCAAACGTCTCTGAATCCCCCTGTAACGTGGTCACCGAAATGAAATATCAACGGATAGGTATAGATGACAGTTATCAGACCGTAAGAAAGTAAGATAAAGAATTCAATGCGCCAGGAAATCTTTTGCCTTAAATGCATGCCATAATACTATCTGTGTCGCTGAAGCAAGGCAAGAAAAATACCTCCAGGATTCAGTCGGTGTCCGGTTTATTTTTAAATTATAAGGTTGACTATAGGGCTGGAAAAACAAAAAGCCGGGTAGCAAGCAGCCCGGCTTTATATAAATAACCAATTGTTTTTATTATGGTACGCCCGGCAGGATTCGAACCTGCGATCTTCAGCTCCGGAGGCTGACGCCCTATCCCCTGGGCTACGGGCGCACGCAATTCTTACTGTAGCCGGTCGTCCCCGTTGTTGTCAATATCAAATTCCACTATATCGGAGGGGGCTTTTTCGCCGGGGGCACTGATGTTCAGCTTTTGCAAAGCCGTTTTCGCCTCTCCGGCGACATACAGGGAGCCTGCGATACAGAGCGCTTCTTCGGGGACGGACAGGCGATCCAGCCCCAATGAGATTGCTTCCGCCACACTGCTGGTAAGGATGGTTTCTCTGTTTCCCGCCGGAAGGGCGTTTTTCAGCACTTCCGGTGCCAGGGCCCGTTCGATCCGGGGGCGGGTGAGAATCACGGTCCGGCACAGCGGAACCAGGGTTTTGAGGATGGCGGGATAGGCTTTGTCATCCAACATTCCGATAATCAATATGATCGCTTTGTCTGCCAGGTGGTCGGTTATATACCGGGCCAGACTTTTGGCGGCGGCCAGGTTGTGGGCGCCGTCGATCAGGATGAAGGGCGCGGTGGAAACGACCTCCAGCCGGCCCGGCCAGCGGGTTTCCGTTAATCCCCGGCGGATGTCGGCGGTTGAAATCGTATAGCCCTGATGGCGCAAAATTTCACAGGCCGCCAGGACCAGGGCGGCATTTTGATGCTGGTGCGATCCGCGCAGGCCCGGGGAGAGGTTGCGCCACCGCTGCCGGAGTCCGTAATACGAAAAAGAGACGGCGTCCGTCCGGCGGATTCTGAAATCGCCGCCCAGCCGGTACAAGGGCGCCTTTTGCGTGCGGGCCACGGTTGCGATTTTTTGAAGCGCTTTTTTCTGGCGTACGCCCGTAATCACCGGAACTTTCGGTTTGATAATGCCGGCCTTTTCTCCGGCGATATCGGACAGCGTCCCACCGAGATACATCTGGTGCTCCAGAGAAATGTTGGAAATAATGGACAGGCACGGTTGCAGGATATTGGTGGCATCGAACCGGCCGCCCATGCCGGTTTCAATAACGGCCAGTTCCACCTTCTGCCGGGCGAATTCGTAAAACGCCATGGCGGTGGTGTATTCGAAAAAGGTGGGGGGGCGCTGTCCCCCGTGTTGGTTTTTGACCGCCCGGTAAGCGCAAAGAACCTGTTCTTCGGTAATCCGGCGGTTGTTAAGGATAATCCGTTCGGTAAAGGATTCCAGGTGCGGAGAGGTATAGCGACCCGTGCGGTACCCCGCCATATGTAAAATGGTGGCCAGCATGGCGGCGATGGAGCCCTTGCCGTTGGTGCCGGCAATATGAACGGCCGCAAACCGGTTTTGCGGATTACCGAGCCCGGCCAGAATGGTGGCTATGGTTGTCAATTCCAGCTTGATACCGAAGCGCCGGAGGGCATACATTTCCCGCAGGCACGCCTCGTATTCGGTCGAAAAACGGTGGGGGGATGTCATGGGATCAGCAGCGGGTCAATCAGTGTAAAAAAAGCCCGGTCAAACCGTTGACCGGGCTTTTGGGGTAGATTTTCAAAATTTATCTGTATCTGCGTCTTTTGATCTGCGCCAGGCGCTGTCGTCGCAATGATTCCCGCTCTTTGCGCCTTTTCGACTCGCTCGGCTTTTCATAATTTTTTCGCAGCCGGAGTTGTTTGAACAGCCCGTCGTTCTGGATTTTTTTTTTCAGAACTTTCATGGCTTTTTCCAAGTCGTTGTCAATAACGCGCACTTCAATTTCTTTCAAATGTCTCACCCTTTCTTTATTTCAGACAAGTGCCGTCCGAAATTTTTTTGTATTTTGCCGCTCACAGATTATATCTTTTTATTTTCACATGGAAAAGGTGGGTTGGCAATAAAAAATTTTCAATCTGGGAAAATTTTTTTATTTTCCGGCGCCTTGTCCTTATTTTTAGAGCTTGGAAGTCAGTTCAGCGGTGACGGATTTCAAGTCTTTTTCCCCGTCCACCGTGATGTACTTCAAACCGCCGTCTTTTTCGGCTTTTTCCTTGAAATAATAGGCGGAGGCCAGGGTGCCGGTGTCCGTGTCGTAATAGATGTTGTGCCGTTTGTTGATGGCGGTCTCATCCTGATCGTCATCTCTTGTTTTCAGGTCACCGCCGCAAACCCGGCATTTGTCGCCATCGGGTTTGATGGCGTCAATGAAGATGTTGTTGGGGTGGTTGTTGTCATTAACGCAGAGCCGGCGGCCCATAATTCTGTTTTTGGCGATCTGGCGATCCAGAAGAATCTCCACAACAATATCCAGGCTCATGTCTTTTTTTGTCAGGGCTTCGTCCAGTTTAATGGCCTGGGTTTTGTTGCGGGGAAAACCGTCCAGAAGCCAGCCCTTTTTGCAGTCATCGGCCTGCAACCGGTCCAGAATCATGGGAATGGTGATGTCATCCGGAACCAGGTCGCCCCGATCAATATAGGCCTTGGCCTGTTTCCCCAACTCGGTTCCGTTGGCAATGTTGTCCCGGAAAATGGCGCCGGACTCAATATGGGGAATGTTGTATTTTTCTTTCAGAATTGCGCCTTGAGTGCCCTTGCCGCTTCCATTGGGGCCAAAAAATAGAATGTTCATGTTTTTCTCCTTAGATATATTGATGGTTTGGTAGTTTGTATTTCAAAAAGCTCTTTGTGCCGGGCTCGCTGCCTGTTGCCGCGTTTCTTTTTGCGGTCTTCCGTGTCATGTGCGCCAGCGCCCGGAAAAATGATTTTTCCGGAATCGTTTCCATAATCTAAGCCGCAAAGACCCTTGGTATAAAAAAGAACCGGGTTTGTCAAGATGCCGCCACCGATTTTTTTTGGGTTTTTTCTGCAAAAGAGGTTGACAAAGGGGAATTTGTGATGTAAAGAATTAAATTTAAAGCATTAGAACATAGTATACCCGCCATTTGGGAACTGTCTGCGTTCTGGTTTGTTAGAAAACCTTCAAGCTTTTCTTTAGTATAATCAGGTTTTTGTGTTACACGGTGGTTTATTGATTCACAAACCGCCGGGAAATGTCCGGCGACCATCGGGCGGATGAGCAAAAGCAGGTTGTTGCGCGGAAAGGTTTCATCATCCGGTAAGAGTAAAAACAGATGTAAATTCAGGAAAAAGGTATTCCAGGCATGAACATTAATGAGTTGAAAACCAAAAAGATGGACGAGTTAAAGAAGATCGCCCAGAAATACGAAATTGATTTTGCGGGGCTGAAGAAGCAGGAGTTGATTTTTACCATCCTGCAGGCGGAAGCGGAGAACGACGGCTATATTTTCGGTGAAAGCACCCTGGAAGTTCTGGCCGACGGCTTCGGGTTTCTGCGGTCCCCGGACAGCAGCTATCTGCCCGGACTCGATGATATTTATGTCTCACCGTCCCAGATTCGGCGGTTTAATCTCCGCACCGGCGATATTGTTTCCGGGCAGATTCGTCAGCCAAAGGATAATGAGCGGTATTTCGCCCTGCTGAAAGTGGAAGCGATCAATCATGAAGACCCGGAAATCGCCCGCAAGAAAACCTTTTTCGATAATCTGACACCGCTTTTTCCGGAAAAAAAGATGCGCCTGGAGCGGCAGTCGGACAATTATTCCATGCGGGTCCTGGACCTGCTGACCCCCATCGGGTTCGGCCAGCGGGGGTTGATTGTGTCTCCGCCCCGGGCCGGTAAAACCATGCTTTTGCAAAATATTGCCAACAGTATTATCGCCAGCCATAAAAAAGTGATTCCTTTCGTTCTTTTGATTGACGAACGCCCGGAAGAAGTGACCGACATGAAGCGGTCCGTCAATGCCGAGGTGATCAGTTCCACTTTCGATGAACCGGCCGAGCGCCATGTGCAGGTTTCGGAAATGGTGATCGAAAAGGCCAAGCGACTGGTGGAGCACAAAAAAGACGTGGTGATTTTGCTGGACAGTATTACCCGGCTGGCCCGGGCGTATAACTCGGTGGTTCCCTCCAGCGGAAAGGTACTGTCCGGCGGCGTGGACTCCAACGCGCTGCACCGGCCCAAGCGGTTTTTCGGAGCGGCCCGGAATATTGAAGAAGGCGGCAGCCTGACGATTATCGCCACCGCCCTGGTTGACACCGGCAGCCGCATGGATGAGGTGATTTTTGAGGAGTTCAAAGGGACCGGCAACATGGAGCTTCAGTTGGACAGAAAGCTCGCCGACCGGCGGATTTATCCGGCGGTGGACATCAACCGCTCCGGTACCCGCAAAGAAGAGCTGTTGCTTCCCAAGGAGGTGCTCAGCCGGGTCTGGGTTCTGCGCAAGCTGTTGTCCACTTTAAATTCTGTGGACTGTATGGAGTTTTTGCTTGATAAAATGAGCCGGACGAAGAATAATAAAGAATTTTTGGAAGCGATGAATTCCTAAGCGGATTGCCGGTCGGCTGCGGCCGGCGGCAGTCGCGGTTATATCGTTATATCAGGGAGAAGGAAAAATGAAGAAAGATATTCATCCGGATTATTTTGAAGCTACGGCGCGTTGTGCCTGTGGTCACGAGTTTCAGCTGGGATCTACCAAGGAGTCTATCCGGGTAGAAATTTGCTCCCAGTGTCATCCGTTTTTTACGGGCAAACAGAAGCTGGTGGATACCGCCGGGCGAATCGAACGATTCCGCAGAAAATACGCCAAAGCCCAGCAGAAGTGAGCCGCTGCGTGATTACCGTTTTTTTTTTGGGGCCCTGGCAGGAGTGTTTCAGGACAATCCATGTTTGAAAAACTACGAAAGGCGGAAGCCCGTTATACGGATCTGGAACAGTTGATGGCGGACCCGGCGGTTATTCAGGATCAGGCTGTCTACCGGAAATACAGCCGGGAGCACGCGGAATTGGCCCGGATTGTCGAAACCTATCGAAAATACCGGCAAATTGAGGAGGAACGGGAATCCAGCCGGGAACTTTTATATGACAAGGACCCGGAGATTAAGGACCTGGCCAGACGGGATGTGGAGGAGTTGTCGGGAAAGCTGGAGGCGCTGAAAGAGGATTTCAAACAACTGCTGATTCCCAAAGATCCCCATGACGACAAAAATGTTCTCATTGAGATCCGCGCCGGTACCGGCGGGGAAGAAGCGGCTCTGTTTGTGCAGGATCTGTTTCGCATGTATTGGCGGTATGCCGAAGCCAAAGGCTGGAAACCGGAAGTTATGAGCAGCCATGAGACGGGGGTGGGCGGTCTGAAGGAAATTGTTTTCATGGTCACCGGCAACGGCGCTTACAGCCATTTTAAATATGAAAGCGGGATTCACCGCGTTCAGCGGGTTCCGGAAACCGAAACCCAGGGCCGTATTCATACTTCGGCGGTGACCGTGGCGGTCCTGCCGGAAGCAGAAGAGGTGGAACTGCATATCGATCCCGCCGACATTAAAACCGATGTCTATCGTTCCAGCGGGCCCGGCGGTCAATCGGTGAATACCACGGATTCCGCCGTTCGCCTGACGCACTTGCCCTCCGGTATTGTGGTCACCTGCCAGGACGAAAAATCCCAGCTGAAGAACAAAAACAAGGCCATGAAGGTGCTGCGCGCCCGCCTGCTGGACGCCATGGTCACCGAGCAGAATGCAAAACGGGATCAGGACCGGAAGGTTCAGGTGGGCAGCGGGGACCGGAGCGGCCGCATCCGGACCTACAACTTTCCCCAGGGCCGGGTGACGGACCACCGGGCCGGAATTACCCTGTATAAACTGCAAACCATTCTCGCCGGTGACATGGACGAACTGGTGGACGGACTGGCAACCTACTTCCACACCCGGCAGATTCAGGAGGTAGAAGCGGACCATGCCGTCGGATAAGTCTTCCTGGACGGTTCTGCATGTTCTCCAATGGACAACCGCTTTTTTTGAATCCCGCCATATTGACAGTCCCCGTCTTTCCGCGGAACTTCTTCTGGCCCATGCCCTGGGCACTTCCCGGCTGGAACTTTATCTTTGTTTTGATCAGCCCCTGTATTCCCGGGAACTGGCCCGGTACCGGGAATTGATCAAACGGCGGGTCCAAAGAGAGCCTGATGCATATATTACGGGAAGAAAAGCGTTCTGGGATCTGTCTCTGGCGGTTACGCCGGCAGTACTGATTCCCCGCCCGGATACGGAGTGTCTGGTCGAATCCGCGCTGGAATTGCTGGCTGCGGATGACGGCGGCAGGTCGTTCCGGACCATATGGGAACCCGCTACCGGTTCCGGCGCGGTAATTCTGGCGCTGGCGCAAGTTGTGTCGGAAGCTCGCTTGCTGGCCTCCGATAATTCTTCGTCGGCCCTGCAGATCGCCCGCGCGAATGCCCGCGATCACCACCTGGCGGACCGGGTGGAATTTTTTGCTTCCGACTGGTTTGCCGCTCTGCGGCCCGCCGGTCTGTCCTGCGATCTGATGGTGGTCAACCCGCCCTATATCGCTTCAGACATGATCGACCGGCTGGCCCCGGAAATTCATGCTTATGAGCCGCGGGCCGCTCTGGACGGCGGCCCGGACGGATTGCTGCATATCGGGCATATTCTCTGCGCCGCCGCCGACTTTTTGCGTCCGGAGGGGTGGCTGTTGATGGAAATCGGTTGGGATCAGAAAGACCGGGTCGGCCGGTTGGCGGCCGGCACCGGCAAGTATGAACCGCCGGAATTTGTGCAGGATCTGGCCGGACACGAGCGGGTGGTGCGCCTGCGGAAGCCGGGCCGCTGAAAACGGACGGACGCTTGTCCGTCAGGCTGCCGCGGCCTGCTTTCGGCGGATTGCGGGCCATAAAAATGGAAACCGGGGCCGGCCAATGAAAAAAAAGAATTGCCCGGCATATTAATATTTGATATGTAAATTTATTTATGTCATAAACGCATACAAAACAAACACACGCTTTTTGACCTGCTGCCGTGGTGCCCGGAAAAACATCGGGTCCGGCAACGGGGATGATGAAAGCGGCGGAAAAACCAAACGAAAAGGAGATGTTCCATGAGTTATGTAACAATGAAAGAACTGCTGGAAGCCGGCGTGCATTTCGGCCATCAGACCCGGCGCTGGAATCCCAAAATGAAACCCTATATTTTCGGGGTGCGCAACGGCATCTATATTATCGATCTGCAAAAGACGGTGCGGATGTTTAAAAAGGCCTATGATTTTGTCCGTCAGGTTACGGAGGAGGGACAGACCGTACTTTTTGTGGGCACCAAAAAACAGGCGCGGGCATCCATTGACGAAGAGGCCAACCGCGCCGAGATGTTTTATGTGCAGAATCGCTGGCTGGGCGGTATGCTGACCAATTTTCAGACCATCAAAAAGAGTATCGAGCAGCTTCATCATTTTAATAATCTTATCAATGACGGTTCCATCGAGATGTATCCCAAGAAAGAGCAGGCCGGGATTATTAAAAAACGGACCAAGCTGGATACGGTACTGGGCGGCATTCAGAATATGACCAAGCTTCCGGGGGCGGTCTTTGTGGTGGACATCAAAAAAGACCTGATTGCGGTTCTCGAGGCCCGGCGCCTGGGTATACCGGTGGTGGCCATGGTGGATACGAACTGTGATCCGGATAATATTGATTATCCCATTCCGGGCAATGATGACGCCATTCGTGCCATTCGTTTGATTACCTCCCGGATTGCGGATGCCTGTATTGCGGGTCGTCGTCGGTTCGAGGAGAAAAAACAGGCCGTTACCGATAAAGCCGGGGAGGAGCCGGCCAAAGAGACCGCGGCGGTCGATAAAGGGAAGCCGGTGGAACGGGAAGTTATTTCCGACGGTTCGGAAGGGCCGATCGTGGAGCGGATCCGGCGCACCTCCTTTGATTCGGTAGCCGATTATCAGGACGAAGAAATTGATGAGCCGGTCGCGGACGCAGAGGACGGTACCGGCCAAGAAGAGACAGCGGAGGAGTAATATTATGGGCACAATCAGCGCCAGTATGGTAAAAGAGTTGCGGGAGAAAACCGGGGCGGGCATGATGGACTGTAAAGAAGCCCTGACCCAGTGCGGCGGCGATATTGAAAAGAGCATCGATTTTTTGCGGAAGAAGGGTCTGGCCAAGGCCAGCAAACGGTCCGGCCGGGAGACATCGGAAGGCGTGGTGGAATCCTATATCCATATGGGCGGTAAAATCGGCGTGCTGGTGGAAGTCAACTGTGAGTCGGATTTTGTGGGCAAGACGGACGATTTCAAGGAATTCGCCCGCAACATCGCCATGCATATCGCCGCCAGCAGCCCGGAAGGCATTGAGCCGGAAGACATTCCGGAGGCGGTAGTGGAACGGGAGCGTCAGGTTCACCGGGAGCAGGTGCTGGAGATGGGCAAACCGGAAAACATTGTCGACAAGATTGTTGACGGCAAAATGAAGAAATTTTTTTCCGAAGCCTGTCTGATGAACCAGCAGTATGTGAAAAATCCCGATATTTCCATTCGGGATTATGTCAACGAGACAGTGGCCAAGATCGGGGAAAACGTCAAAATCAAACGGTTTGCCCGTTTCCAACTGGGAGGATAGACGGTTGCACCAGCCGGTCTATAAGCGGGTTCTGCTGAAGTTGAGCGGAGAAGCCCTGATGGGCGACCAGAGTTTCGGGATCAGCCCCGAAATTATCAAATATGTGGCCGAAGAGGTAGAGTCGGCCGTGCGTCTGGGCGTGCAGGTAGCCCTGGTGGTCGGCGGCGGCAATATTTTTCGGGGGGTGGCGGCCAGTTCTTACGGCATGGACCGGACTTCCGCCGATCATATGGGCATGCTGGCCACGGTGATTAACAGTATTGCCCTGCAGGATGCGCTGGAAAAAAGCGGGCTGGAAACGCGGATTCAGTCTGCCATCGAAATGCACGCCGTGGCCGAGCCGTATATTCTGCGGCGGGCGTTGCGGCATCTGGACAAAGGGCGGATTGTGATCTTTGCGGCCGGCACCGGTAACCCCTATTTTACCACGGATACCGCGGCGGTGCTCCGGGCCGAAGAAATTCACGCCGAGGTTTTTTTGAAAGGCACCCGGGTGGACGGGTTATATGATTCCGATCCGGAAAAAAACAGCGCGGCCCGGTTCATTAAAACGGCCACCTATATGGATGTTCTGGAAAATCAACTCAAGGCGATGGATTCCACCGCCATTTCTCTGGCCATGGATAACAACCTGCCGCTGGTGATTTTCAATATCCGGCAACCGGGTAACGTCCGGCGGATTCTGTGTGGAGAGGAGTTGGGAACCCGTATAACCGCCTGACCGCGGTTTTGGAAGGTGCGGGCGCGGGGCGCAGAAACAATGAAGGAGGATAAGGGCCATGATTGAGCTGGTCTATGAGGAGGCGGAAGAAAAGATGGGCAAAATTCTGTCCGCCCTGCATAATGAATTCAAGAAAGTGCGCACGGGGCGTGCTTCCCTTTTTCTGCTGGACGGGATTATGGTGGATTATTACGGGGCCGCCACGCCGTTAAATCAACTGGCTTCCCTGTCGGTTCCGGAAAGCCGGCTGATCGTGATCCAGCCCTGGGATGCCGGCTGCCTAAAAGACGTGGAAAAGGCCATACTGCAGTCCAACATCGGCCTTACCCCCAACAATGACGGGAAGGTGATCCGGTTGACCGTGCCGCCGCTGACCGAGGAACGGCGCAGGGAAATTGCCAAACAGGTCAATCAGATGGCCGAAGATTACAAAGTGGCGGTGCGCAATGTCCGGCGGGATGCCAATGAGTCCTTGAAACAACTCAAAAAAGACGGAGATATTTCCGAAGACGACGCTTTTGCGGCGAAAGACAAAGTTCAGGAAATAACGGACGGGTATATCAAGCAAATCGATCAGGCATACCAAGCAAAAGAGAAAGAAATCCTTGAGCTCTAACGACGCGTTGGCCCGCAAGGCAGGTCTTGATCCCACTCGACTTCCCCGGCATGTTGCGATCATTATGGACGGCAACGGACGCTGGGCGAAGCAGCGCTCACTGGATCGTCTGCAGGGCCATCGCCAGGGCGTCAAGGCGATCGAGCGGGTATTGCAGGCCTGTCTGGATCTGCATCTGCCGTATTTGACCCTGTTTGCCTTTTCCACGGAAAACTGGCGGCGGCCGGTCGAGGAAGTCAACGGTATTATGGCCCTGCTCAAGCAGTTTCTGGCCATCGAGAAAGAACGGCTCAAAGCCAACGGCGTCCGGCTGAACGTAGTGGGCGAACTGGACATGCTGACCGGTGACGTGCAGGAATCTCTGGCGGAGGCCCGGGCCTTTACCAGCAACTGCTCCGAGCTGGTTCTGACCGTTGCTTTAAGCTACGGCGGCCGGGCGGAAATTGCCGCGGCCGTGCGGAAGATTGCCGCGGATGTTCGCGAAGGCCGGCTTGCCGTGGAGGCCATCGACGAGGAACGGATTGCCGGCTATTTGTATATGAGCGATATTCCGGACCCCGATTTACTGATCCGTACCAGCGGGGAGGTTCGCATCAGCAATTTTTTGCTCTGGCAACTGGCCTATTCCGAAATATTTATTTCCGACACCTACTGGCCGGATTTTGACGAAGCCGAACTGGTGCGGATCCTGCAGGATTTTCAAGGGCGCAAACGGCGGTTTGGAAATATTTAGGAGGGCAAACGGGGGCGCGGCTATGCATTTAAAACGATGGTTGACGGCAGCAGTGGCGGTGCCGTTGTTGGTCGTTTTGATTTATTTTGCTGCTGACTGGGTTTTCGGGGGCGTGATCGCGCTGGTGGCCATTGTGGCCTTATATGAGTATTACCGCATTGTCCTCCCGGACGCCGCCGGCCCGGGATTGCTGGTCACCCGGCTGTCGGGGTTTCTGGCGGCCGCGCTGGTCGTTCTGGCCGGTGTGCCCGGACGTTTCGACATCATTTGCCTGGCCGCCTGCGGCCTGTTTGTTTTTTCCGGAGCCTGCGCCCTGTCGGCTTATAAGGATAAACCGACTGTGTTTGATACCGTGGTCAAGCAGGTGACCGGCCTGATCTATCTGCCGTTCAGCCTGTCGCTGGCGGTTATGGTCTACAGCGGATCTTACGGGGCCACCTGGATTTTTCTTTTACTGATCATCGTTTTTCTGGGAGATACCGGCGCTTATTACGCCGGAACCTATCTGGGCAAACACAAATTACTGCCGGCGGTCAGCCCCGGCAAAACCGTACAGGGGGCGGCCGGGGGTCTGCTGGCCACCGTTTTGGCCGGTTGTCTGATCAACTTCTGGCTGCCCGGCCTGCCCTGGCAGCTGGATATGCCCCGTCTGCCCTGGGGCATGGCCCTGCTTTTTTTTGTGATCGTCAGTATTTGCGGACAGCTGGGGGATTTGTTTGAATCGGTCATGAAACGGGACGCAGGGGTTAAGGATTCCGGGGTGTTATTCCCCGGTCATGGCGGACTGCTGGACCGGATTGATGCGGTGCTGTTTGCCATTCCGGTGGTCTATCTTTTCAAAGCGTATGTTTTCTGCTTATGAAGTGCTTGTCTGTACTGGGTGCCACCGGTTCCATCGGGACCAGTACCCTGGAGATTGTGGCCGCTTTTCCGGAGCGGTTTTCGGTGGGGGCCTTGTGCGCCGGCAACAATGTAGCGCTGCTGGCGGCGCAGATTGAGCGATTTTCCCCGGAACTGGCGGTGGTTGTAGATGAAGAGCGAGCGGCGGCCCTGCGAAAACGGCTGTCTTCTCAATCGGCGGTGACCGTTATGAGCGGTGCGGAAGGCTACTGCGCCGCGGCCACCCTGCCGTCCGCCGATACCGTGGTTTCCGCCATCGTCGGGGCGGCCGGGCTGGATCCCACCCTGGCGGCCATTGAGGCGGGCAAGACGATTGCTTTGGCCAATAAGGAAGTGCTGGTCATGGCCGGGGAAGTGGTCATGAAGCTGGCGGCTGACCGGAATGTGGCCGTTCTGCCAGTGGACAGCGAGCACAGTGCGATTTTTCAATGTCTGGAAGGCCATGACCGGGCCTATTTTTCCCGTATTCATTTGACCGCTTCCGGCGGTCCTTTTCTAACCCGGTCCCGAAAGGAGATCGCCGCCGCCACGCCGGCGGACGCCCTGGCCCATCCCACCTGGAACATGGGCCGCAAGATATCCATCGACTCGGCCACCCTGATGAACAAGGGGCTGGAGGTTATTGAAGCCTGCCATTTGTTTGCGGTGCCGCCGGAAGCCATTGAAGTGGTGATTCATCCCCAGAGCATTGTCCATTCCATGGTTTCCTATATTGACGGGTCCATGCTGGCGCAACTGGGAAGACCGGATATGAAGGGGGCCATCGCCTATGCCCTTTCCTATCCGGAGCGGATCCCGGCCGGGCCACAGATGCTGGATATGGCCGCGCTGGGACAATTGACCTTTGCCGCTCCCGATCTGGAACGGTTCCCCTGCCTGGGGCTGGCGTTCGAAGCCTGCCGGCGGGGAGGGACCTGCCCTGCGGTCTTGAATGCGGCCAACGAAGTGGCGGTAATGGCCTTTCTGGAAAGGGGACTTCCCTTTATGTCCATTCCCGCCACTATTGAGACGGTCCTGGGACGGCATACCGTGGCAGACACTCCGGACCTGGACGCCATCAGAGCGGCCGATGCCTGGGCCCGGGCGTGCGCCCGGGAAGTGATTAAAGGATTATGAGCAGGGAGTTATCTGTACGCCTATGACAACAACCGTGGTGGCCTTGATCATTGTGCTGAGCGTGCTGATTTTTTTTCACGAGTTCGGCCATTTTCTGGTAGCCCGCTGGTTCGGGGTGGGAGTGGAACGGTTTTCCCTGGGATTCGGCCCCCGGCTTGCCGGCTTTACCCGGGGTTTGACCGATTACCGTTTGTCCGCCATCCCGCTGGGCGGGTATGTGAAGATGGTGGGGGAAGATCCGGATGAGCCGCTGGAGGCGGCGGACATTCCCCTGTCGTTTACCCATAAACCCGTCTTGCAGCGGATTCTCATTGTGGCGGCCGGACCGGTTTTCAATCTCCTGCTGGCCGTGCTGATTTTTTACGGGCTGTTTCTGGTTCGGGGCACCGGAACTCTGAAGCCGGTGATCGGGGAGGTACAGGCGGACATGCCCGCGCAGGCGGCCGGCCTGTCGGCCGGTGACCGGGTTGTCTCCCTCAACGGTCAGCCGGTGGAGGCCTGGGGGATCATGGCGGAGATGATTGAAAACTCCGGCGGCCGTCCCCTGACGCTGACGGTGGTGCGGGACGGTCAACAACGGCAGGTGACGGTGTCCCCCCGGCTGGTGGAAGGAATCACCATTTTCGGGGAGCCGAAGAAACGGTATGTGTTGGGAATCGTGGCTTCCGGGGAGGTCACCCCCATCCGTCTGGGGCCGCTGACGGCCCTGTCTGAAAGTCTGCGTCAGACCTGGGAGATTATTCACCTGACGGTGCTGGGCGTGGCCAAAATGGTCAGCGGCACCGTTTCCACCAAAGAACTGGGCGGCCCCATCCTGATCGCCCAACTGGCCGGAAAAACCGCCCAGCAGGGCGCCGGCAGCCTGCTGGCTTTCATTGCCTTTATCAGCATCAATCTGGCCATCCTGAATTTTCTGCCGATTCCGGTTCTGGACGGCGGCCACCTGCTGTTTTTCACCATTGAAGCCGTCCGGCGCCGGCCGGTTTCGATACGAACCCGGGAAATCGCCCAGCAGTTCGGTCTGGCGGTGATCCTGCTGCTGATGATACTGGTTTTTTATAATGATATTACCCGTTTGTTGGGATAGAAAGGGCCGTTCCTGATGGCGCATCGCCTGGAAATCACCCTGGCCCCGGATTTGACGGATGCCGCCGGGGAGAAGCTGCGGCAGCGGGCGCAGGCATATCTGGGATTGGAACTGACTTCCGTCACCGTTATCCGGGTCATTACCATGGATCTGGACTTGTCCGTACAAGAACGGAAGATTGTCCAGGACGTTTTTACCAACCCGGTCACCCAGGTTTCCTCTTACGATCCCCTGGCCGTAGATGGGGACTGGGTCATCTGGGTGGGCTTCCGCCCGGGGGTCAAGGACAACCCCGGCGATACTGCGCGGGAGGTTCTGGCGGACTGTCTGGACCGCCCCTTGACCGGGGCGGAAGGGGTCTACACTTCCCGTCGATACTGTCTGCAGGCGCCCGCTTTGACCGGGGAGCAGGCCAATGCCCTGGCCGCGGAACTGCTGGCCAATGATACCATTGAGCAGTGGCGGATCTATTCCCGTCGAAAGTGGGACCCGGCCGCCGGGATCGGCCTGATTATTCCCCGGGTACGGCTGAATCACGAGCCCACGGTGGCCACCATCCCGGTGGACTCGGACGAGGCCCTGCTGGAAGTGAGCCGGGCGCGCAATCTGGCCCTGAATCCGCAGGACGTACCCGTGATCCGGGAATATTTTCTGCGTCCCCGGGTACGGGAAGCGCGGGCGGCGGTGGGGTTGTCCGCGCCCACCGATATCGAACTGGAGTACATTTCCCAGGCCCGCAGCGACCACTGCAACCACAACACCTTCGGCGGGCGGTTTTCCTATCGCAACCTGCTTACCGGTGAAACCCGCACCATTGACAGCCTGTTTGCCACCTGTATCCGGGAACCGACCCTGGCCTTGCAGCGGGAAAAGCCCTGGGTGGTGTCGGTGCTCTGGGACAACGCCGGGGCGGCCCGGTTCGACGACGACCATCATTATGTCATCACCGGCGAAACCCATAACTCGCCTTCCAACATGGAGGCCTACGGGGGAGCCATGACCGGCATTGTGGGGGTGTATCGCGATCCCCTGGGTACCGGCAAGGGCGCCCGGCTGGTCATGGGCGGCTACGGCTTCTGCACCGGTCACCGGGAGTATGCCGGTCCCCTCAAACCCAAGCTGCATCCCCGCCGGCTGCTGGACGGGGTGATCGAGGGGGTCAAGGACGGGGGCAACAAAAGCGGCATTCCGACCACCTTCGGTCAGGTCTATTTTGACGACGATTATCTGGGCAAATGCCTGGTTTTTGTGACCGCCGTCGGCCTCATGCCGGCCCGGGTCGGCGATGAACCCGCGGAAACCAAAACGACCACCCCCGGCGACCGCATCATCATGTGCGGCGGCCGGGTGGGCAAAGACGGCATCCACGGGGTGACCGCCTCCTCGGAGGTGTTTTCCGAAAGTACGCCGGCCGGGCATGTGCAGATCGGCGACCCCTATACCCAGAAAAAGATGCACGATTTTCTGCTGGAGGCCCGGGATGCGGGCCTGATCCGGTTTATCACCGACAACGGCGGGGGCGGGCTGTCTTCCTCCGTCGGGGAATCGGCGGTGTTTGCCGGAGGCTGCGAGGTGTGGCTGGAAAAGGTCCCCCTGAAATACGACGGCCTGGATCAGTGGGAGATCTGGGTGTCCGAATCCCAGGAAAGAATGACCGTGGCCGTCGCCCCGGAGGATGTGGCGCGTTTTCTGGCGCTGTCCGCCGAACACGCGGTGGAGTCCACGGTGATCGGTCAATATACGGATTCCGGGAAACTGCATCTGCTGTATGACGGCACCACCTGCGCCTATATCGATCTGGATTTCATGGAGTCGGATTTTCCCCAGTGGACGTTTGAAGCGGAATGGACCCCTCCGGCCGTGCGTGGCCTGGTGGAGCCGGTGCTGGGCGAGCCCGCCGATTATGAAACCCTCTTGTGCGATCTGCTGGCCCGGCCCAATATCTGTTCCCGGCAGTGGATCCCCCGTCAGTATGACCACGAGGTGCAGGGCGGCAGTGTTATCAAGCCGCTGGTAGGCGTCCACCGGGACGTACCTTCGGACGCCGCCGTGACCCGGCCGGTGCTGTCGTCCTTGCGCGGCCTGGCCTTTGCCCAGGCGCTGTTGCCGGCTTATTCCCGGATTGACGCCTATCATATGACCACCTGTACCATTGACGAGGCGGTGCGGCGCCTGCTGGCCGTGGGCGCGGGTATGGAGACCATCGGGGGGGTGGACAATTTCTGCTGGCCCAGCATTCAGTACGATATGCAGGGCAATCCCGACGGCAAGTTCAAGGCGGCGCAGCTGGTGCGTTCCTGCCTGGCGTTGCGCGCGGCCTGCGCGGCCTACGGCATTCCACTGCTGTCCGGCAAAGACAGCATGTACGTGGACGGGCATCTGCCCGGCCGCTACGGGGAAACCCGCAAGGTGTCGGCCCCGGAAACCATGCAGTTTTCCACCATTGCCGTAATCGAAGACGTCAATACCTGTTTGACCCTGGACGCCAAGCAGCCGGGGGATCTGGTTTATGTGCTGGGCCGGACCGGTGATCATCTGGGGGGATCGGAGTATTACGCCCACCTGGGCCTGCTGGGGGCCAGGGTGCCCCGGGTGGATCTGGACCGCTGCCGCAAAAATTATGCGGCCTGGACGGCGGCCATTGGTCGGGGGCTGCCGGCTTCGGTCCACGGCGTGTACCGGGGCGGGCTGGGGGTGCACCTGGCGCTGGTGGCCATGGCCGGAGATCTGGGGCTGGAGGTGGATCTTTGCCGGCTGCCGGTGGAAAATTCGTCCGCATCCGGGCTGCCGGCGGCCACCCTTTTGTTTGCGGAAAGCCCCGGGCGGTTGATTCTTACGGTCTCCCCGGATCACCGGGCCCGACTGGAGCGGCTGCTGGCCGGCACCGACTGGGCCTGCGTGGGCAGGGTGGGCGAGCCGCAGGGGGTAATGGCCATTGTTGACGGAGAGCGGCCGCTTTTGTCGGTGGCGGTGGAGCGGCTCAAAGCGGCCTGGCAGGCCCCTTATGGAGACTTGATATGAGCCGGAACTCTCTGGTGAAAGCACTGGTTTTATGCGGCTACGGCCTGAACTGCGACCGGGAAACCGCCCATGCCCTGGAACTGGCCGGGGCCGGGGCCGTGCGGGTGCATATCAACGCCCTGGTTGCCGGCCGGGTCAAGCTGGCGGAGTTTCAGGTGATGGCTTTTGTGGGCGGTTTTTCCTGGGGCGACGATCACGGGGCCGGGGTAATCTGCGCCCACCGGCTGAAAAGCGCTCTGGGCGACGAGCTGGTTCGTTTTGTGCAAAAAGGGGGGCTGGTCATCGGGATCTGCAACGGCTTTCAGGTGCTGGTGAATCTGGGCTTGCTGCCCGGCCTGGCGGGCGCTTACCGCCGCCGGGCGGTGGCCCTGATTGATAATGATTGCGGGAACTTCCGGGATGACTGGGTGCGTCTGGCGGCCGCCCCGGAGGCCCCCTGCGTGTTTACCCGGGGCATGGAGACCCTGGAGTTGCCGGTGCGCCACGGGGAAGGCAAATTTTTCTGCCGTCCGGAAATTCTGGCCGCCCTGCAAGAACACCGCCAGGTGGTGCTGCGCTACGCGGATGCCGCCGGCCGGCCGGCGAAAGGTGCTTTTCCCGCCAACCCCAACGGTTCCCTGGACGATATCGCCGGCATCTGCGATCCCAGCGGCCGGGTTTTCGGGTTGATGCCCCATCCGGAAGCCTTTCTGCACCCCACCAACCATCCCGGCTGGACCCGGCGCCGGGAGCAGGCCCGGCGTGCGGGCGGCGATTTTCCCCCGGCCGGCCCCACCGACGGGGTGCGGCTGTTTCAAAACGGGGTGGATTTTGTGCAGCAAAACAGAGGCCGGGCCTGATCACGGGGTGTCTTTTTCCCCGGCGGCCCGGTTTAAAATTTTTTTAACAGCTATTAAAAAATTTAATAGTTGCAGGCGGGAGAAGCCGCCAAATACCGGGCGGAAAAGGGGCGGTTTCCGCCTCTTTTTTTATTTATTATCATTTCAATTCAATGGGTTATGGTAAATAAAGGGGGTGGCGGCCACCGGAAAACAATAATGGCATGATTTTTGTTTGTAAAGTGGGTGCAGACAAAATCAGGGAGAAAACAATGGGCAACAAGTCGGGTTTTACCTTATTGGAATTGGGCGTTGTGATTGCCATCATCGGCATTTTGTCGGCGGTCATGGTTCCCAATATCATCGGTTACCGGAGCAATATGCAGGTCAGCCGGGCCGCCCGGGATATCTATTCCGCGCTGCGGCAGGCCAAATCTCATGCCGTCCGGGACAACACCACCATGTATGTCTGGTTCAGCGATGGGCAGGGGGATGCGGGGCGGTACTGCATTTTTGAAGATGCTGACGGGGACGATAAGTATGGCGACGGCGATAGTGTTTATATTCCCGGCGGGGAAGGTGCCGGCGACCGGCTCTATGACTGGGGGGTTATGCCCCCGGAGGTTACCTTGGATGCCCAGGGAAATTTTATGGGAGCGGGGGACCGGGCTGATTCCGTGGTCTTTACTCCCATCGGGCTGACCACGCTCAGCAACGGAACCGCCACCGTAACCAACGGGACGCGGACGCTGGATATTGTGGTCAATACAGTGGGGGGGTTCCGGGTTGAATAAAACAGGAAGGACAAGGGCAATGGCAGCGGAAGATTTTGTGCAAAAGCAGCAGGTTTCCGGATTTACGCTGATCGAGCTGCTGGTGGCGATGGTGGTGGCCACGATCCTGATGGGCATGGTCGCTTCTTCCTACTGGGCGCAGACAGTCAGCAGCCGCAGTCAGCGGGAAATGGTGGGCATGCAGCAGGATCTGCGGACGGCCCTGTATTTTCTGAAGCGCGATTTCATGATGGCCGGATATGACGCCCATAAAAACGACCAGGCGGTGCCGCCCGGGACCCGGCCGGTGCCGCCGTGGGTTACCCTCACGGGGGTGGATGCCAACGGCAACGCCACGGTACGGTTTTTGTATAACGCCGATAATGACGGGGTTGATAATGATGGCGACGGGATCACAGATGAACTGGATGAAATGGAAACCGTTCACTATGAGCTGTATGATTCCGGGACGGATGCCGATACAGATGAGGACGATTTGCGGCGCAGCCAAGTAGTGCCGAATAATGTCGCCATTGCCGGCAATATTGAGGAAATGGAGTTTTTTTACACCCTGAACGATGGTACCCAGCCCGCGCCGGGGACGGTTCTGGCCGACCCTGACGACATCCGGGCGGTGGGCATTTCCCTGCTGGTGAGAACCGAGCGGGAGACCACCACTGCGGAGCGTTCCTACTATTCCTCCCGGGTCTATACCACGCTGGGCGGGCAGAACTGGGGGCCGTACAATGACGGAAGACAGCGCCGGCTTTTGTGTACCACGGTGCAGTGCCGGAACATGGTGGGCAAATAGCCCCTGAGCGGAAGCGCCTCCGCCGCCTGAATTCGGTGGCTGGCGGAAAAAATTTACCACATAAGGAGAAGCCGGGCCATGAAGAAAGCCTTTGCAAATCGAAAACCGGAACCAGGTGTCAAACAAAGCGCCGGTTATACCCTGATCGAGGTGGTCCTGGTGATGGGGATTTTTTCCGTGGGCGTTCTGGGGACTTACAGCATGCAACTGGCGGCCAAAAAAACGGCCACCCGGGCCTGGCAAACAGCCATGGCCGTGGAATTTGCCACGGACACCATGGAGCGGCTGATGCGCGTGGGGAACGGGATAGACGACGACGGCGACGGCCTGGTGGATGAAAGCGATGAAGGCAACGAGATGTGGCTGGCGAACACGACCGACTTGGACCCTGCCGGAAATCCGCATCGCCGGGGGGATAACGTGGTGCCGATTGATACCACCGGCAATTATACCTGGGTGGATGACCTTTTCTGGGATGTGACCGATGTGGATACGAACGCGGACGGCACCAATGACGCCAAGCGGATCGTGATTACCGTGCAATGGGATCAACAGCGCGAGATGGTTGCGTTGGTCGGGGTGCGGCCGGAAATGCTCTAAACCTTGAAAGAGATATTTGCGATGAAATGGTATTTATTCCCCGAAGTGAACAATGAAAGCGGCTCCTTGATGGTGTTTGCGCTGCTGATTGCGGCCATTTTAACCATCATGGGCGCGATGCTGGTGCAGGACGCGCTTATGGAAAGCCGGGTGGCCCGGAATCAGGCCATTTACCAGCAGTGTTTAAACGCGGCGGAAGCGTCCGCCCTGGAGGCGGCCCAGCATATGGATGAGGTCGCAGACAGTGCCGCCGCGAGCGGTATCGGCGCCATCAACGGTCTGGCCTGGTCGGGGCCGCCCAATTATGATGCGGACAGCGGCGGCTTTGTGTTCAGCGCCGATGACTGGCAGGCGGCCACGGTCGACTACGCCAATGTGCGGGACAGTAGTTTGGAAGCCAATGTGAATTACCTGGCACCGGTCAACAACGGGGCCAGCGAAGCCCTCGCCGTATACGAGGGTTCGGACGTGCTGCCCGCCGGATGGGGCCTGGGCGGCGGGGTCCAGACGCGCTATACCTGGACCATTTACGGCCGGGCGGTTCACACGGGCGCGGGCAGCAGTGAAGTTATCGTGATGTTGGGCTACCGGCGGCGGATCTGACCGCCCCAGTCAGCCGAAAAGGCAAAAGGAGGGCATTATGAATACCAGAACAAAACAACAAACAGGTGCCGGCCAAAGCCGGCGGAGAAACAGCGGCAGGCGGCGGGCAAAGGCCGCGGCGGGCTGGAGCGTACGGCTGCTGTTATTGGTTTTCGTTCTCTTTTGCGGTCTGACGGTTTTGCCGGTAGCCGCCGAATGGGCGGATAACGAGGATGACGTCAATGATTCCGGCTCCACTACCGATGATGAGCGGATTGAGCTGCCCTTTGGCCGGGAATCCGGGAGCGCCACGGATCCGGACGTGTTGCGGTTTGACCTGTCTCACACCGCCTGGGTAGAAGTGGAGATCGAGTGCCGGGAATATGACGATATCTGGGGCGGGTTGCACGCGCCGGCCAATGCGCCGAATTCTCCCGGCGGAGACGGGTTTGTGGCCGGGGAGATTCTGCAGATTGACACCGGCACCGGGGGCACGCCGCCCTATTCCCCTTCGGACGGAGATCCTTTGCCGACCGACGGCGACTGGATGTACGGCTCCGCCGGCAGCCCCGGCGACACCATTGTTTTGACCGCGGAACTGGCGCCCGGATCCTATTATGTCTGGATGGATAAGGTGTCGAGCGACAGCAGTTATTATGTTGAGATTGGCTATGCCGGTGAAATTCCGGACTACGGCGACAGTTCCGGTTCGGCCACCCCGATAACCCTGGATTATTTTATGATCGGCGCCGAGTGCGAAGACAACGGGGAGGACTGGCTGACCTTTACCCTGAGCGACGAAGCCTGGGTGGTGGTGAACGTCCTGGAAACCGCCGGCGGCGAAATTTACACCAACCTTCATGAAGACAGCGGCACCATTCTGGAGGTTTACGAAGGCGACGACAACGGCAGTTCGGTCTGGGATCGTACCTTCTATGACGACGAGGTGTTTATCAAGGCCAGGCTGTCCGCCGGCACCTACTTTGTGGAGATCGGCGAAGAGTCCAGCGGCGAAACGGATTACGATCTTCGCATTTTTACCACCGAAGAAGGACCGGACTTCGGAGACAGTGACGGTTCGGCCACCGACCTGGGGGATATCAGCGCCGACGGCTTTGTCAGCTATGTGGACGGGGAAATCGGCGACAGTGTCTGGAGTGATGAGAGTTCTCAACAGGGTGATGACGGGGACCTGGACTGGCTCAAGTTCGCCCTGGATCAAAACGGCACCCTGAGCATCTCCGTGGACGAACTCGGGGGAGGGCAGTACCTGCGTTTGACCGACAACGGCACGTGCAGCTACTTTGACAGCGTTACCGCCGGAACCACCCAATATTTCGGCGGAGACTGTTATGTGACCGCTGAAACCAGCGGAGGCCAGGCCTATATCGAGGTGGAAACCAACGGCCCCAAGTCTTTCTATCTGCGCATCGAAAACGACTGCGACAGCAGGACCACCAAGCGTTCCCTGGGCCAGTTGCAGATTACCTTCAACCCCGGCATTCCCACCTGGTATGAAGACTGCGACGGCGACGGCTACGGCTGCGACCCCGGCGTTTCCGCCGGCTGCGATTACGCCCAGGCGGATTTTGTGACGGACCTGAGCGACAGCGACTGTGACTGCCCCTCCTGCAACTGGACTTCCGACCACAGCGACTGCGACGACAACGACGCCGCGGTCCATCCCGGAGCCACGGAGGTCTGTAACGGCCTGGATGACAACTGTAACGGCCAGGCGGACGAGGGCCTGCCCCTTTACACTTTTTATCATGACGGCGACGGCGACGGGTACGGCGATCCGGACGACGCCCTGGAGGACTGCTCTTCCATTCCTCCGGTCAATTATGTCCTCGACAACTCGGATTGCAAAGACAACAACGGGGATATTCACCCCGGGGCCTTTGATGTCTGCGAAAACGGGGTGGATGAAGACTGCGACGGCGACGACCGGGAGTGCTCGGAAACCCCCAATGTCTGCGCCAACCTGGCCGATGTCCCTCTGGAGACCCAGGTGGATTCGGCCCCGCCGCTGGTTATGCTGCTGGTGGACGACTCCGGAAGTATGGACTGGGATGTGCTCTGCCCGGAAGACAACGGCCAGATTAACGGCAACAGCAGCGCCCAGTGCGGGAACGCGGAATACTGGAAGTCCCAGTGGGCGGGGTATAACGGGGTGTATTACGACCCTTCGGTCACCTACCATCCCTGGCCGGATTCCGCCAGTTATACGTTTACGGACGCGGATGACGATGACCCCCGGTATCACCCGCTTGAATCCGGCACCGTGGATCTGGACTGGGAGTTTGAGGATATCGACGGCGCGCTGTCGGTGCCCTACGCCCATTATTACGCCTATTCCACCATCGACAGCCAGCTTTACCTGGTGATCATCAACGCCGGCAGTGTGGACTACTATGAAATCAATCCCCCGGCGGACGACGAGTTGGACGCCGCCCATGTGGGCAGCAGCGTGAGCCCGCCTTCGGACGTGGATATCAGCCGTTACGACTATAACGATGACGGTGTGGGGGCGGACGCGGCCGAGGCCCGGCAGAATTTTGCCAACTGGTTTCAGTATTACCGCACCCGGCAGTTGACCGCCCTGGCCGCGCTGTCCAACGTGGTGGTCAGCATGGAAGGGATGAAAATCGGCATCCATGCCATTAATCACAGTGTGAACATGGTGGCCCCGCGCCTGGTGGACGACTTTGAGGGGGATATTCTGGACGATCTCTACCAGGTGGGCGCTTCCGGCGGGACGCCGCTGCGCCGCGGGCTGGAGGATGTGGGCGACTATTATGACGACGAGACCAACGGGCCCTATTCCACTGCCGATAACGGCGGGCATTGTCAGCAGGCCTTTGCCATCATGATGACCGACGGGTATTACAACGGTTCTGATCCGGCCGTGGGCAACGCCGACGGCAACAATGATACCGATTTTGACGATGACGGCTTTGATGTGGACAATCGGGTTTTTGGCGACGAATACAGCAATACGCTGGCGGATGTGGCCATGTATTACTACGAAAGGGATTTGAACGATGATCTGGTTGATGATGTGCCCAAAAGCGCCCTGGATCAGGCCACCCATCAGCACATGGTGACCTATTCGGTCTCTTTCGGTCTGGAGGGGGTGTTTTCCCCGGAAGATTATCAATGCCCCGCGGTCGACTGCCCGGACTGGCCCTATGTGGACGAAAATTCTGAAGACGAAAACAGCATTACCGATCTGTGGCATGCCGCCGTCAACGGGCGGGGAAAATACATGAAAGCCAACAACGCCCAGCAACTGGCCTACATCCTGAAAACAATGCTGGAAGAGGTCAGCGAGCGCCGGGGGACGGGTGCTTCGGTGGCGGTGAACACCCATACCCTGGAAGAAGGCACCATGATGTATCAGGGCTATTACGACTCTGCGGGCTGGACCGGGGACCTGGAGGCCTACTCCATCGATCCGGGCACCGGCGAAGCGTCGGAGGATCCCGTCTGGTCGGCGGCGCAAAATCTGGATGACCCGGGCAGTTCCGCCTATGTCGCGCCGGGTGACCGCAATATTTACACCATGGGCACCTCCGGCGGCATGGAATTTCGGCCGGCCAATATCAGCAGTATGACCGCCGAGCAGCAGAATTTTCTGGGTGCAGACGCCACCCAGCGGATCAATCTGGTCAACTATATCCGGGGCGATAAAGCCAATGAACAGAGCCATGGCGGAGACCTGCGGGACCGCTCTTCCCTTATGGGCGACATTGTCCATTCGGCTCCGGTGCATGTGGGCGGTTATCTTTATGTAGGGGGCAATGACGGCATGCTGCACGTGTTTGCCGACGACACCGGCGAGGAAGTGCTGGCCTATATTCCCAGCTTTGTCTATCCCAATCTGGAAGAACTGGCCAACCCCGATTATGCCCACCGCTATTTTGTGGACCTGACCCCCTTCATCGGATATGACGACAACGACGATATCGTTCTGCTGGGCGGCCTGGGCAAGGGCGGACATGGATATTTCTGCCTGGATCTGAATGTTAAACTGGATGTGGGTGATGCCGGTGTGGATGACGACGGCGACGGACAGGTGGATGAAATGGATGAAGGTGACGGCTCCATCATTGTTGATGATCCCGGAACCTTCACGGGTTCGGATGTCCGGTGGGAGTACCCCCATGCCGGTTCCACCACGGCGGAACTGGACAACATGGGCTACACCTTTTCGCATCCCACCCTGGCGCCCACCGAGCAGGAGGGCCGGCTGGTCTTTTTCGGGAACGGCTACGACAGTGCCGAGGCCAAAGCGGTTTTGTATGTGGTCGATCCCGATACCGGCCAACTGGTGACCATGATCGACACCGGGGTGGGCGATCCCATCAGCAACTGCAACGGCCTCTCCACGCCGAGTCTGATTGATACGGATAATAACGGCAAAGCCGACCTTGCTTTTGCCGGAGACATGCGCGGCAATGTCTGGAAATTTGATCTCCGCGGTGCAGTCGCCAGCTGGGCGGTGGCCTATGAAGAAAGCGGTGCCCCCGCGCCGCTGTTCCAGGCCC
>CAZWCS010000026.1:0-11682 GCA_964632805.1 uncultured Desulfobacterales bacterium | reverse complement strand
CCGGGACGCAGCCGGCCATGCCCAGCCGATTGTGACCCGCGTCCGGGTAAGACGGCACTGCAAAAAGGAATACGACGGGTATCTGGTGGTTTTCGGTACCGGTAAATTCAACGCTGCCGGAGATTTTACCGACACCAGCGTCCAGGCGGTTTACGGCATCTGGGACTGGATGGACGAGTGGGTCCGCGCGGCGGATGAAGTGGACTATTCCATCAGTGAAAGTGTCATTGCCGGCCTTTATCTGGGCGCGTTTCATGATCCTTCTGCCGGTGCCCTGGGAAATCTGTATGGGGACAGCCACTTCCCGAATAACGGGCAGGATCTGACCCTGGTTTCTCAAACCGGTGCGGGCACCACGGAGATTCAGGAGGTGGAGTGGGGCTCCAGCACGCAAAACAGCCTGGAATGGTTTAATGTGCAGCAGTTGCTGTACTTAAAGAAACAGGGCCTTGATCTGAGCAACTACGCCGGCGGCAATCATCTGGGGTGGTGTTTTACCCTGCCCAACAGCGGCGAGCGGATGGTGGCCGATCCCACGGTCCGGGGGGACTACGTCTTTGTGGTAAGCCTGGAGCCGTCGGATTCCATGTGTGAAACCGGCGGGCGTTCCTATCTTTATGTGATGGATGCCTGCAGTGGCGCCATGCCGGACCGCCCCCTGTTTGATGTCAACCAGGACGGGGTTTTTGATTCGAGTGACGAAGGCTATAACAGCGTGCAGTTGTCCGATATTTATTACCGGCCGATCTTTCTGGGCGGCGGCGGCGGCGACGACGGCGACGGTGCGGACCTGATTCTTTTCGGCGCGGATCCGCCGATTGAGGATGGCCCCCCCATGTGGACCCCCAGTGAATCTCTGGGTATTGTTTTCTGGCGTTTTTTGAATATTAATTAATCGCCGCAGGTTTCCCGGGCCTGGGCTGGCTGTCTCCGGCCGCAGGCCCGGGCACCTGCCGATAGAACAAGGGAGGCGAACCATGACGACAATGAAAAGAATATCCGGAATCGCCTGCATGGCGGGAATGATTCTCCTGCTGGTGGCGGGAGGGGTGCTGGCGCAGACACCGGCAAAGGAAAATCCGCTGCTGGGAGCCGAAGAAGCAACCCCGGCCAACTGGAACAAACCCGGTCTTGTCTGGAAAAGCGGCACGATTGACCGGATTGACGAGGAGATGGTGGTAATCGGTGATGTGGGGTATGTGTTGGTTGACGCCACCAGGTTTTACACCGAAGACGGCACGCAGTTGACCAGGCTTAATTTCTATAAGGGAACCAGGGTGACTTTTGTCCTGGCAGAAGATCGCCAGACCATTCTTTCTTTGATGAAAACCCGCTGACCACCGTTTGCTGCGGGTAACCGGGGAAAGATAACGAGCACCTTCCCCTCCGGCCGGCGCCGGGGAGGAAGGTGCTCGTTTTTTCAGGGGTAATACATATACAGCCGGTGGATGGTCTGGGCGTGCCAGTTGCCCCGGCCGGAAAAAGTGGGCACATTGTTTTTGTCCAGATAGGCGGCCACTTCTTCGTAGGTCATGTTTTCATCCCGCAGTTTCTTGATCAGATCCAGCGTTTTCTGTTTGTTGGCGTCAATTTTCCGCCGGCGGGGTACTTTCCGGACGGGCGCGGTGAGACGGATGTATTCCGGCAGGGCTTCGGCGATTTTAATCAGGGCCTCGGCGGTTTTTTCACCGGCCGCCACCTGCCGTTCCTGGATGTCCACCGTGTTCTGCAGAAACTGTTTCACGGCCGGAACCAGTTCGTCCATAACCCCCTTCAGGTAGGGGGGGATATCCTTGGTTCCGCCGGCGCTCTGTTTCTGGCGTTTTTCCTGGCGGGGCGGCTGCCCCTTGTATTTGGCGTCGTACTGTTTCTGATTATAGCCGCTGTAAGACTGGTTGTTGCGACGGCTTTTGGAATAATCAGTCATAAGGCATCCTCCTGTGTTAAAAGGCGTTGTTGGGTAACGTAAAGGGTTGGTATTGTTTCCTGCGATTATTTGTTTGTCAGTTGTTTTTCCAGTTGCGACAGCTCCGTTATCACCAGCTCCGGTGACAGTCCCCGGCAGCAGGGATCTTCCCTGCGCAGCCGCAGTGAACGGGCATCGCCGGCAAACAGCGCGGTTTGAAAACCGCACTTTCGGGCCGGAAAGATGTCGTTGCGCATGTCATTGCCGACGAACAGAACCTGTCCGGGTTCGATTTTATTTTCTGCCAGGGCGGCCGACGCCTGTTCAAACAGGTATAAAGAGGGCTTGGCGTAGC
The DNA here is from genome assembly GCA_964632805.1 of uncultured Desulfobacterales bacterium. Lineage (GTDB taxonomy): Bacteria > Desulfobacterota > Desulfobacteria > Desulfobacterales > Desulfosudaceae > CAZWCS01. The sequence continues at coordinate 9,421 of CAZWCS010000026.1, read as the reverse complement.
CGTGCTGATAGGAATACCATACCAGCGCCGGGTCCGCCCAGGAAGCCGCCGGCGGCTCGCCCCAGAACAGTTCAAAGAGATGGTCGGTATAGAACTGGGCGTTGGAAATAATACCGGCGGTAAAATTTTGCCGGGCGATTGCGGCCAGCAGGCGGCCGGCCCGGGGCATGGGCCAGACCGGGTTGACCGCCAGCTCGAATTCCCAGGCAAATTCCCGGATATATTGTAAATTGTTTTCCCCTAACACCGCCTGCCAGATGCGCTCGATATCCACTTCGGGGTAATCCCGGCCCGCCTGTTTCAGCCGGATATGGGTATTTTCAATTTCCCGGTAAAATTTGTCAAGAAGTATCCGGGCAGACTCCCTGCGCCGGAACCGGCGAAGGATCTTTTCCACAGCCGGCAGCAGCGCGGTCTGCTCCCGGGAGGGGCCGATGTCCCCCGAGCCGCTGATGAAAAGGGTGCCATAGACATCGAACAGGATCGCCCGGACAGGTCGATGGAGCGTGCCGGACGGTTGCTGGTCCGTCGGCAGCGGTTCCAGCGGAGCGAGGAAGGGGGGCGGAAGGTGGTTACGGGCCGTCATATTCTCCCCATTTGAGCAGGGTAAAGTGTTCCGGATCGAAAAATCGTTCCAGTATCCGGGATTTGTCCAGATGGTGGCGAATAGCGGTGCCGGCGGCGGTGCGATAGGCGTTGACCAGCTCCCCGCCGCAGGTGCTGTCGTTGAAATGCCGCTTGATGGCGTGGTGGTTGGCCCGGAGGCAGTCCTTTCCCGGCGGCCGGTTCAGGTTGCGCAGCGCGGGATTTCTTTCCGCCAGCTCCCGCTTATCCCGGTCACTGCCAAGTAGCCGGGTCAACACCTGTTTTTGCAGGGTTTCGTCCAGCAGACCGAAGTCGATGGTTTCTTTTTCTGTCAGCTCCAGCAGGGCCCGGATTTTTTCCGGCGGCAGGGCGGTGCCGTAACCCCGGCTGCTGCGGGCCACGGCCCGCCGTATTTTTTCCTGAAGTTCCGGCAAATCCAGCCAGGCGGTGGGAATGGCCAGCCGGAGGTAAAGATGATCCAGCCGGACTCCCTTTTTTTCAAAGTCGACACAGATACGGGGAAGTCTGCGGCCGGTCAGGGGTTTTCCGGCGGTCCAGGGCTCCAGAAAGGAAAAACCGAAGCCCTCGCTGATGCTGGTGGTCAGGAATCCGCTGCACGCGGCCACCAGTTCGGGGAACGGTCTCCGGGCGGAGGCGGCGAACTGTACCGGCAGGTGGTGCCGGGCGGTAAAGGCCTGCCAGTCTTGGTAGGCGGGAATGTCCGCCGGGCTGTTGGGCCCCAGCGTGATGGCCAGAACTTCCTGGTTTTCAAAGAACAATGACAGCAGGATGGCTTCCCCGACATTTTTTCGCCGGATGGCGCGGACCGGATAGAGCAAAAGCGCCTCCGGCGGTGGCGGCGCCGCCGGCTCCGGCAGGGGCGCTATGGCGTTGCTTAACAGATGCACGCCGGCCGGTTCAGCGCCGGCCGCAATCAGTATATCCCGATCCCGGCTGTTGATCACCCCGAAGTGGCAGTCGGCCGGATAAGGCGTTTCGGCAAAGTAGTGATCCGGGCGGCCGTCTTCCGCCAGATCATGAAGCTGCAAAAACAGGGTTTCCCCCCGGTTTTGCAGGGCCTGCAATATCTGCAAAAAGGCCCGGTTTTTGGCCAGAAAGGGATTGTGAACATGAATCAGATCACACCCCTGCGGCCATTTCCGGCGAATGGCCGCCGTAATTTTTTCTGCGGCCAATTCCGGCTGAACGCAGGCCGGCCCCCCGGGGGTGTCGTAACCGATTTCCGGCAGACATGCGGTCTCGGCCGGAAAATCCCCTTCCCGGAAAGATTCGCCGGTAATAACCAGAAAATCGTTGTGCCCACAGACGGCCCGGATCTGCCGCATAATCACCGTAGTAACGCCGCCCGGTTGCAGGTGATAATGAATAACCGCTATTTTCATGGTTTCTGTGCCCGGGTATTTTTATACCGGTGGTAGCGTCAGGAACGCCCCTTCCCGAATTGTTATCCGAAAGTTCGCCGTTATTGGTTTTTCCCCGGCGTACCGAAGCAGGAAGATGACCTACAGACAGACTACCACAATGACACAGTTTTGTTTACAATGCAAGCCCGGATCGTTTTTTACCGCGGCAGCGACATTTCCGCGATTTCGGTACGGCTGGTATGAAACATGCTCCGGCTGAGGGTGGCCATATTGTCGGTCAGGCCCATGGCGGTTTCCGGCTCGTAGAGATTCATGTAGTCCGTGAGTTTTTCCGCCAGATCTTTGCCCGAGGCGTTCTCTTCGATATTGTCCGCCAGCAGAAAGCGGCGGGTCAGAACCAGCCAGGGCTTGCCGGTATGGGCATTGTCAATGACCAGCAGTACCGTGGAAAACGGCTCGTATTGCGTGTTTTTAACAACGCGAACCTCGGCATCGCCATATTGAAAAATGCTGCCGGTTCTGGCCAGCTTGCCCCCGGTTTTTTCCGATTTGTTCATAAAGTAAACCCGGGCCCCGGTGAGTTCCGCCAGTTTATCACAGCCGCTTTTTCTGGGTTCATATCCGGGGCATTCAAAAATTTCCGTAATTTGCATTCCGTATTGGGCGACGGTTTCGAGATATTCGGAAATTTCGGTTTTGGGGTTTACCACGCAGGCTGTTTTGGCGACGGGGCAACCGATAATATAAGAAAGGGCTCCGGAATCATCCATCATCATTTGTTTGAAGAACATGTGACCCCCTGTTTATTTTGTTGTACATTATAAGCCAGAAAACGAATTTATGGTGGCTTGTCTGATAAAGTAAACAAAAATCGTGCCATCTCTTTCGATTTTTTGTCTAAATTGATAACTTTTTGAAATAAATATTGTTTATTTTTTGGGGGCAAGGCATTCGAAATGTTTCGGATAAAATTTTTTTTTATGAGACAGTCTCTTTTGTCCCGTTTTATGAGACAGGTGTCTTTTTTCATGAGATATGTTGATTGATAATCAATCGCTTGTTTGATAATCAATGGGAAAAAGAACGAAGGAGCCGTTTATGCATATGATCACCGCTGGTATTGTTGTCGCCGTGGCCGTTCCCTTTGTGTTTCACTGGCTGGCGGATATGATGAATCTGTCCGCGGTTTCCGCCGAAATCCCCGCCGAATTTGCCGGTTTTTATGATGACGAGGCCTATGCCGCTTCGCAGCAGTATCTGCGAATTACCACCTGGATGGACCGGCTGGCGGAAACGGTGGAAACGGGGGTGTTTCTGGTTTTCTGGTTTGCCCGGGGGTTTGCCTGGCTGGATCAATGGGTGCGGTCCCTCGGCGTGTCCCCGGTGATTTCCGGAATTGTCTTTATCGGCCTGCTGGCGGCCGGCAGGGGGCTTCTCCACCTGCCGTTTTCCATCTATGCCACCTTTGGGGTGGAAGCCCGTTTTGGTTTTAACCGGACAACCCCGCGATTGTTTATCGCGGACCGGATCAAAGCCATACTGGTGGGGATTTGTCTGGGCGGGCCACTACTGGCGGGTATTCTTGCCTTTTTTACCTATGCCGGAAACCTGGCCTGGCTGTGGTGCTGGATAATGGCGAGCCTGTTTCTGCTGATCATGCAGGTGGTGGTGCCCACCTGGATTATGCCTCTGTTTAACCGCTTTACACCGCCTGCGGATCCATCCCTGAAAGAGGCCCTTTTCGATTATGCCCGGCGCAACCGTTTTCCTCTGGCCAGTGTGTTTGTGATGGACGGTTCCCGGCGGAGTACCAAGTCCAACGCCTTTTTTGCGGGTTGGGGAAAACGCAAACGGCTGGTTCTGTTTGATACCATGCTGGAACTACTGGCGATTCCGGAGGTGGTCGCGGTTGTTGCGCACGAAGTCGGTCACTACCGGAAGAAGCATTTAATGATCGGCATGTTTCTGGCCTTTCTGCAGCTCGGTATCATTTTCTACCTGCTTTCTCTGGTACTGTCCTGCCGGCCGGTTTTTGAAGCCTTTTATGTGGACAGGATTTCGGTATATGCGGGGCTGGTTTTTTTCGGCGTTCTCTATGGTCCGCTTGATTTTCTGCTGGGCCTGGTTTTGCAAATGGTTTCGCGGCGTCAGGAATATGCCGCCGACCGGTTTGCCGTGGCCACCACCGGCGATCCGGAGTCCTTTATCCGCGCCCTGAAGCGGCTGTCCGTGGAAAATCTGTCACACCTTACGCCCCATCCGTTTTACGTCTGGCTGCACTACGCCCATCCGCCCATGATTCAACGCATTCGGGAGATCCGGGACAGGCGGGAAAACCTCCGGCAAGCGGAAGCGGATTATGCATAGCGGGTGGGGTCGGGCAGCCCGGCGGCCTGAAAGCCTTCCCGGCGGATGCGGCAACTGTCGCACCGGCCGCAAGCCCTCCCGCCGGCGGAAGGATTGTAGCAGCTCAGGGTCAGGGCGTAGTCCACGCCCAGGGCCGTGCCTTGTTTAATGATTTCAGCTTTTGTCCAATGCATCAGCGGGGTGTGGATTGTAATCGGGGCTTCTCCGGAGACGCCGGCGCGGGTGGCCAGATTGGCCATTTTTTCAAAAGCCGCGATGTATTCCGGCCGGCAGTCGGGATAGCCGCTGTAATCAACAGCGTTGACACCGATGAATATCTCGCCGGTGCCCAGGGTTTCGGCCCAGGCCAGGGCGCAGGAAAGAAAAATCGTATTTCGGGCCGGGACGTAGGTGACCGGGATCTGTTCGCCGCGGTTCCGGCCGGCCGGCGGCACGGCAATGTTGTCGGTCAGGGCGGAACCGCCGATCCGGTCCAGGCCGATGGGAAGAACCAGATGCCCGGCGGCGCCCAGGGCGGCGGCCACCCGGTCGGCCGCCGCCAGTTCCGGGTGGTGGCGTTGACCATAGGCAAAGGAAAGGCTGTACACTTCATAGCCCTGCGCCCGGGCCATGGCCATGGCGGTAGTGGAATCCAGACCACCGCTGGACAGAACCACGGCTTTTCTCATTGGCGGCACTCCTTCCCCCAGATCATTTTGTGCAATTGCAGGTGAAGGCGGACTGCAAGCTTGTCCGCCAGAATCCACCTGGCCAGTTCGGAAGGGGGGAGCCGCCCGGCGACGGGGGAAAACAGGATGTGGTCCGGCGGGATGGTATTGATGCGGGGTACCAGGGATCTGGCAAAGTCATAATCGGCCCGGTCGGTGATTACGAATTTGATCTGGTCGGGGGGAGCCAGAAAAGATATATTGCGCAGGTCGTTTTTTTCGTGCTCGCCGCTGGCGGGGCATTTGAGATCCACAATTTTGATACAGGCCGGCGGCACCGCCCGGATATCATAACTGCCGTTGGTTTCCAGCAAAACGGTCCAATGCTGGTCCAGCAGATGCTGAAGCAGTTGCGGCGTATTTTCCTGGAACAGCGGCTCTCCCCCGGTTACTTCAACCAGCGGGCAGGAGCAGGCCTTGACCTGATCGATAATTTCGGTCAGGCTCCGGTTTTCCCCCCCTTGATAGGCATAGCCGGTATCGCAGTAAGTGCAGCGGAGATTGCAACCCGTCAGGCGGATAAAGACACAGGGGCGGCCGGCAAACAGGGATTCTCCCTGGAGACTGTAAAATATTTCAGTGACTTTCAGTTGTTTCATGGTTTTTGGAGGCAAAAAAGCGGCAGGTCGTGCCGGCGTCGCCAAAAAGCAGTATATCCGGCGCAAATTTTCCCCGGAAGTTCAGCGCCGGGCAGAAATACGGCAGGGGCGCCTCCGGGGTAACGTGCAGATGCCGGCAGTCGGCGCAGGAGACGGTAGCTTGCAGGTGAAGAAGGCTTTTCATCCGGTGATCGCCGCTTTCGATCATTGTTTGTTGATATGAAATTGGATATATTGTTAGCACAGGTTGCGGCCGCTGACAATACCGTATACCGGGATAAAAGATTGATGAAAAATTTTTTTATTGTGATTGTGTCGGTGCTGTTGGCTCTGGCCGGCATCGAAGGCTTTTTGCGGTTTCATCCGGATTGGATCCGATCCGGACAGAAGTATTATTTCAACAGCCGGGATGGAAAATACTATGCCAATTGCTATCCCACGCCGCCGCCGGAAGGCTTCACCCTGGCGCTGAATTCCCGGAAAAATTGTGTATACTGGCGGAATAAATACGGTCTGTCGGTGTCTTTGGTGACCAGACTGGTGCAAGAGGCACCCTTCTGCCTGGAATACAATATCTTGCGCCGGCAAAAGGGAGCGTTCCCCGGTCGGCCCCGACAGATGTTTCTTGTCGGAGATTCCTTTGCTTTCGGGGAAGGCGTGCTGAAACAGGGAACGCTGGCCAGGTGCCTGGCGGAGCGCCTGCGAGATTACAACGTACGCAATTTTGCCTGTTCGGCAGCCGATATCGCGCATATCGTCCAACAGGCCCGGACCGTTATGGAAAACAATACCGCGCCGCGGATTGTCTATTGCATGAATCTGAATGATCCCCTTCATTCCCCGGCGCTGGAGCGGAAAAAAAGATTTGTCGTCGATTTTCAGAATCTGCGCCTAAACCGTCTGGGAAAGGAGAAATCCCTTCCAAGATGGTGGGACAGGCTGTATTTTATCCGCTTGATAAAACAAAGCTGGGGAATTTTCCGGGAAAAACGCTTGACCATTGCCTACTATCACCAAATTTATTTTGGCAGCGATAATGCCGCCGCCGTTGATGAGACCTTCGCTCTGATGGGCAGCATGCAAAAAGCCATTGACCGAACCGGCGGGCATCTGGTGGTGGTCATCTGGCCTTTGATTTATAAGGATTTTCAGGGAAATTATCCCTTTGCGGCCATTCATGAGGAAATTCAACAACGGTGTTCGCAAATGGGGATTGACTGCATTGACGGCCGGGGGGCGTTTCGTCAATACCGTTCCATGAAGCCGTTCCGCGTGCATCCCCTTGACTATCATCCCAATGGCCGGGCCAACCGGATCATGGCCGATTATCTGGTGAACCGGGAAAAGCTGGCGGATTATTTCCAATAATGGGGCCGGTAAAAAATTTCAGCGGAAAACGCCGGTTGGGGAAAAATCCGTTTGTCCCCACAGGATATGGGTTGTTTTACCGCTTCTGCCGCGGCAGATGGTGCCGGCCGGGGGATTGCTGCCGGCGGTTATTGTTTCCGTGTTTGCCGCAAACTTGAATTTCGTTGGGTGTAGATGGGCATAACATGGCAACGATGCAAAGAAAAACGATTTCGATACCTAAAATGGTGGGCTTTTCCCCCGGTTTGTGGTATAGTTGATAAGTGGTAAGTTCAGGAGAAAGAGGTCTTCGTACCCCGGGGCAGGGAAGGGGTATCTCAAAAGAACAGCCGAATGATTTCTTTTGTGTGCGTGTCGGAGATGCGATTTGCTGTATTCTGCGTTTTTACGGTATAAATTTTTCAGCCGCCAGAATGTATAAGAATCAAAAAATTGTTGTGGTCATGCCGGCTTACAATGCGGGTATGACCTTGCAGCAGACATTTGAAGAGGTGATGGCCCAGGGGGTTGTGGACCTGGTGATTATCGTGGATGACGGCAGTACGGACGAAACAGCTGCCATCGCCCGGACTCTTCCGCATACCATTGTCCATGTTCATAAGCGCAACCGGGGGTATGGCGGCAACCAGAAGTCCTGCTATCGCCTGGCGCTGGAAAACGGAGCGGATATCGTTATCATGGTTCATCCCGACTACCAGTATACGCCTCAGCTTATTCCGGCCATGGCCTCCCTTATCGGTAACGGACTGTATCATTGTGTTCTGGGCTCCCGAATTTTAGGGGGATATGCCTTGAAAAGCGGAATGCCGGTCTGGAAATATGCGGCCAATCGCTTTTTGACTTTCGCCGAAAATATTCTGACCGGCGCCAAATTGTCGGAGTACCATACCGGCTACCGGGCATTTTCCCGCCACCTGCTGGAATCCTTACCCCTGCACGCCAATAATGATGATTTCGTATTTGATAACCAGATGATTCTTCAAATTATCTGGGAGGGGTACACGGTCGCCGAGATCAGTTGTCCCACCCGTTATTTCGAAGAGGCCTCTTCCATCACCTTTGGTCCCAGCGTGGTGTATGGCCTGGGGTGCCTGAAGACCGCTGTAATATACCGCCTGGCCAGAATGGGGTGGATTTCCTCGCCGCTTTTCCGGATCAAGCAGTCCCCGTCATGAACGCCAGGGTATTGCCGCCAGACAAGTTTCAAATGTTTTTTCAGGTCAACCATTATATCCGCCTGAAAAACTACCTGTATAACTACCTCCTTCGCAAAAGGGCCATCGCCGGTGTGCTGGGAAACTTTCGTTCGGGCTGGGTGCTGGAGGTGGGCACCGGCATTTCACCGGTCTCTGACACCAGCGGGCGGACTGTTTTTACGGATATTTCTTTAAGAGGGCTGATGGCCTTGAAAGAGGAGATGGGGGAAGGGATTTTTGTGGTGGCCGACGCCACGGCCCTGCCTTTCAAAAGTCAGTCCATGCAAGTTTGTATCGGTTCCGAAGTTCTGGAACATATCGGCAATGACCAGTTGGCCCTGCAGGAAATGGCCCGGGTGCTGAAAACCGATGGCCGCTGCCTGATTACTTTCCCCCACCGAGTGGCTTATTATGCGATTGATGATGCCTATGTCAATCACCACGGCCGGTATAATCTGGCCGAGGTTTTTCATAAACTGAAATTGGCGGGCCTGTCGCCCCGCACGCCCATCAAGGTTTTGGGGCCGCTGGAAAAAATAACCATGATCATTGTGGTGTTTTTGATCCGGTTGATGGAGAAAAAACAGCGGAAAAAACAATGGGTCACCGGGTTGCCGGAGATAACCGTTTTCAAATGGATCAATCGGACCTTTGCCCTTCTGGCCTGGCTGGACGCCAAGATAATGCCCCGCTCCATGAGCGCTGTCCTTTTGATTGAGTCGCAACGGAAGGACAACAGCCCCGCTGATGGGCCCGGGAAACGGTCGGGGCAGGTGACTCGGTAGTGGTGCCGAAGGCCGGATTCAGGAGGGAATATTAAGGTGCAATAAAATCAAACAGTTAAAATTCAAAAATTTATGTTTCTTATCGCTTTTATGTCCCGATCTGCAACCGGTTGCAACTTATTTCAGCCGGGTGCAGATCATTCAACAATCGTAAAATCCATAACGTAAATCAGGGGGCCGGAAAACGGGCATTAAATAACCAGCGAGGATCACCCTGGCTGTCACCTGGGCTGACTTGATAACCCAAAATAAAAATCAAGCAGTTTGTAATTTAAGCGCATGAACTTCTTTATCAAGTCGATTGTTCAGTTGATCTTCCGTTACTTCAAGGTCATAACGGGTTTGAAGGTTAAGCCAAAACTGGGGAGACATGGTAAAAAAACGCCCCAACCGCAAAGCCGTATCAGCAGTAATCGATCTTTTCCCGTG
>CAZWCS010000025.1:0-38712 GCA_964632805.1 uncultured Desulfobacterales bacterium | reverse complement strand
AAAAAGTCGCAACGGGGTTTTATCCAGACCGGCCTCCCGGCGGATGGTGTTCAGCAGGTAGCGCTGATAGGAAAAATGGACCGCTCCGGGAAAATTGACAAAACAGACAAAAGTGGGCGGGCAACTGGCCACCTGGGTGGCATAGTTGAACCTCAGCCGCTTTCCCTGGTGCAGGGGCGGCTCATTGTTGCGGGTGGCGGTTTCGAAAATCCGGTTGATCTCGCCGGTCCGGAGGGTGGCGCTGTACTGTCCGTACACCTCGTCCACCAGCGTAAAAATTTTTTTCACCCGCCAGCCGGTGGCCGCGGAAATGGCCATGGCCGGCGCGAAATTCAGGAATTTGGCCTGGTACCGCAGATCGTCATAAAAAGTTTTGGCTTTCCGGGCCTGCTGCCGGGCCAGGTCCCATTTGTTGATGAGAAAAATGCAGCCGCAGCCTCGTTCATAGGCATAACCGGCAATGGTGATGTCCTGTTGGGTGACCCCTTCCAGGGCGTCGATCAGAATCAGGGCGAGGTCGCACCGTTCCAGGCTGTGCAGGGTTTTCAGAGCCGAAAACCGCTCGATTTTTTCCGCGGTCCGGCTTTTTCGGCGGAGGCCGGCGGTGTCGATCAGAAGATAGGCGCGGCCGTCCCGGGCAAACCGGGTATCCAGGCTGTCCCGGGTGGTTCCGGGGGTTTCACTGACAATGAGCCGCTCTTGGCCAATGATGCGGTTGATAAGGGTGGACTTGCCCGAGTTGGGTTTACCCACCACCGCTACTTTGATGGCTTCCATCCCGTCTTCGTTGGTTTCCGCCGGCGGCAGGGCGGCCACCAGGCTGTCCAGAAAATCGCGCAGACCGTAGCCGTGGGCGGCGGAAACCGGGTAGAGGGTGTCCAGGCCCAGACAGTGAAAATCGTACATGTCCGGCTGCCGTTCTTCCCCGTCGATTTTGTTCACCAGGTAAAAGACCGGGCAGAAAGATTCCTGCGGCCGGGCCGTCTCCTGAAGAAAGGTCAGGATTTCCCGGTCAAAAGGGGAAAGGCCGTGTTTGCCGTCCAGGATTACCAGGATGGCGTTCGCCTCCTGCACGGCCTGACGGATCTGAAAATGGATCTGACCCATAAAGATGTCATCGTCGTCGGCCATGAACCCGCCGGTGTCCACCAGGGTGAAGGTCCGGTCGTCCCAGGTCACGTCTCCGTAGTGCCGGTCCCGGGTAACCCCGGGGATGTCGTCGACGATGGCCCGGTTGCTCCGGGTAAGGCGGTTGAACAGCGTCGACTTGCCCACGTTGGGACGTCCGATGATGGCGACCACGGGTTTCATGATATGTTTATCCTGTCGGCAACCGGGGATTACAGTTTCAGGGTGCGCGGCGCAAAATCCAGGGTGGCGAAGTAGTCTTCCATGGTTTCCGGCCGGCGGATGCGCTCCACGGTTCCGTCCTCGCACAAAAGCAGTTCCTGGGGCCGGAGGCGGCCGTTGTAGTTGAAGCCCATGGCCTGTCCGTGGGCCCCGGTGTCGTGAATGACCATCAGGTCCCCGTCTTCAGTGCGGGGCAGTTTTCGCTGGATGGCAAATTTGTCGATGTTTTCACACAACGCCCCCACCACATCCACGATTTCGGCCGGCTGTTCCGGCCGGCCGGGAACGCTGATTTCGTGATGGGCGCCGTAGATGCCGGGACGCATCAGGGCCGACATGGAGGCGTCTACCCCGACGTAATCCCGGTAAATGTTTTTGCGGTTGATGACCCGGGTGACCAGGGCACCGTGGGGGCCGGTCATGTAACGACCGCTTTCAATATACAGACGGGGCATATACCCTTCTTCGGCGGCAAAGCGATCAAAGGCGGCGGTGATTTCTGTGCCCATGGCGCTGATATCCAGGGGTGTTTCCGCGGGATGGTAGGGGATGCCGAAACCGCCGCCGATGTTGACAAACTCGAAGCGGATCGACAGCTTACGGCCGATTTCCCGGAGAAGCTCCAGCAGCATTTCCGCCGTGGTGGTCATGTAGGTGTGGTTCAATTCGTTGGAGGCGATCATGGCGTGAATGCCGAAACGGCGGACGCCCATGTTCTGAACGGTTTGGTAGGCCTCCCGGATCTGGTCGTGAGCCACGCCGTATTTGGCTTCCACGGGATTGCCGATGATGGCGTTGCCGGTGCGCCGTTCCCCCGGATTGTAGCGGAAACAGAGCAGTTCCGGCAGGCGCGGTACTTTGGGAATCAGGCTGATGTCGTCCAGGTTGAGAATACAACCGCCGTCCGCCAGGGCGGCGGCGAATTCCTCCGGCGCGGTGTTGTTGGAGGTAAACATGATGTCTTCCCCAGCAGCACCGGTCCGGCGGGACAGAACCAGCTCGGGAATGGAACTGCAGTCGAAACCGAATCCCAGGGAGTGCATGATTTCCAGAATCCGGGGGTTGGGCAGGGCCTTGACGGCAAAATACTCCCGGAAGCGGGGGACCCCTGAAAAGGCCTGAATAATTTCATGACCGGTCCGGCGGATGCCGGTTTCGTCGTAAATATGAAAAGGCGTCCCGAAGTAGTCGGCGATTTTGTCCACCATCGGAAACAGGCGCGCCTGAAAGTCCGCTGACATGGGCATAGGTCATTCTCCTTTAATGCCGCTTGTTTTTATATATATTCCAATTGGTTGTTCTTACCCGGTTTGGGCGGGCAGTGTCAAGAAAATTTGCAGGAAACCTGACTGGCGTTTCGGTGACCAGAAAGCTGCCGTCATATCTGCGGTTGTGCCGGTTCTTTCGCCGTAAGGGGAAATTTCCGGTCGTAGCCGGACAGGCGGTCGGCCTGGTCGGTGATGGCGTTCAACTCTTTCTCGATGTCCGCCCGCACGGTCTCCAGGTCTTCTTCGGAGATGTCCGGCGGAATTTTGACGGGCGTGCCGAAGGTGAGGATCATTTTGCTGAAGGGTTTGGGCAGGATGGTTTTGTCCCATGCCTTGGTGAAGGTGATGACGCGGGTACCGGAGCAGGCCATGGGGATGAAGTAGGCGTCGGTTTGGCTGGCCAGGACCAGCATGCCTTTTTTCAGTTGTCGGGCCGGTCCCCGGGGGCCGTCCACGGCGGTACCGCAGATGGCCGGAGTATGGGAGCGCATATACGCAATCATGCCGGACAGGGCCTCGGCACCACCCCGGGTAGAGGAGCCCCGCACAGCATCATATCCGAAACTTTTTCCCACACCGGCGGCATAATCGCCGTCCTTGCTGCGGCTGACCATGATGGCCGCGTTTTTCAACCGGCGAAAATAGTAAAAGAAAAAGATGGCATTGCGGTGCCAGGCGCCGGCCACCACGTTGCCGGTCTCCCGGTCGTTACGGAAGTAATTGTCAAAAATGTCCCGGTTGACAATTTTTACCCGGACGGTGCCGAACCACAGCCGTACCAGCCAGGCCGCCATGCGGGTGAACAGAAATATTTTCCAGTCGGTTTTGCTGCCAAAAGAGGCCCTGGTCACGTTATGTTATCCCTGAAGCGTGGTTATTCGCCGGTGACAACGCAGGTAAAGGTTTGCACAATGCCCAAGAAATTTTCAACCTGCATGTCCACGGTTGATATTTTGGTGATATTTCCGTTTCTGGCGGCATCAGGAATATTGGCGCAGGAGGCGTTCCCCCAGAGGAAAAAAACAAGTTTGCCGCTGGATTTGCCGACCTTGGTGCCCACCGGGTTACCCGTGGCCGTCACGGGAACGGGATAAGTCGCTGCGCAGGATATCAGCGTGAAAACCATCACAGAACAGCCCAGGATAAGCATTATTTTTTTCATAATTGTTCTCTCCGTGTTGGCAAATAAAGAAAATGATGGTGAATTTGCGATTTTGCATTGGAAAATATACACAAAGACCTTATCTGTCAAGGATTTTCCTTTACCTTCCGTACCGGTTTCGCATATACTGTTTCCGTAAAATTTGTTCATTTCCGTTTCGAAAGGAAACAAATAACCAGCAGGGCGCAGATACGATTTGCGTTTGTCGGAAGAGAAAATTGCAAATCGGGTAAGAGGAGTTTTCAAAATGAAAAGTTATCGCAAAGAACTCATATTCCATGTTCCCACCAGACGTGCCTTTATTAACATTACCCCGGACATAGAACAATGTCTGGCCGAAAGCGGTATTACGGAAGGCCTCCTGCTTGTTAATGCCATGCACATTACAGCTTCCGTATTTATAAACGATGATGAATCCGGCCTGCACCAGGATTATGACGAATGGCTGGAGCGGCTGGCACCGCATGAACCTGTTACCCAATATCGCCATAATGTCGGAGAGGACAATGCCGATGCCCACATGAAACGGCAAGTCATGGGCCGGGAGGCCGTAGTTGCCATAACGGATGGCAAGCTGGATTTCGGTACCTGGGAACGGATATTTTACGGGGAATTTGACGGACGCAGAAAAAAACGTGTGCTTGTCAAAATTATCGGCGAATAAAGGAAAGCCGGGGACGGCAACTTTGCAGGGGTTTCCCTTGCTCCCCAAAGTTTTATTTGTTTCAGGGAAAATACAGAAAAAGACCGTTTTGAAAATCCTTAAAAAGTGAGGATTGCAGCCATGCGGACAGGGAAAATCGGCACCATTGTTTTCGATCTGGGCGGAGTCATTTTTGAACTGGCCGGAATCCAGACCATCTGTGAGTGGTCGCGGGAGGGGCTGGCTCCGGAACAGTTGTTGCAGCGATGGCTGGATTCACCGGCTGTTCGCAGTTTTGAGAGCGGTCGCATCCGCTATCCCGAGTTCCGGGGGCGGCTGAAAGAAGAATTGGGGCTGGCAGTCTCGGATGAAGAATATGACCGAACCTTTACCGGCTGGATCCGAGGGATGTATCCAGGGGCGGCGGAGCTTCTGCGCGACCTGCGGCAACACTATACGGTGGCCTGTTTTTCCAATACCAACGAGGTGCACTGGGAGACCCTGGTCAACGATTACGATCTGCCGGACTATTTTGAAAAACAGTTTGCCTCTTTTCGGATGGGGCGGGTCAAGCCGGACCGGGAAGCCTTTTTGCAGGTGCTGGATGAACTGGGCTGTCCTCCGGAAACGGTACTTTTTTTGGATGACAGCCCGGCCAATATCTCGGCAGCGGAAGAATGCGCGCTGCAGGCCTGTTGCGTCAAAGGGGCCGCGGAAGCACGAACGGTTGTTGAACGTATGGGGCTGCTGTAGCCCCCTGTTTCATGAAAGTCTGGAATTGACTGCTAAATCAGCAGATGCCGGATGTTTTCCGCCGGTACTCCCATCATTTGGACAGTCTGACGATTTTTTCCGGTGGTGACGGTTACCAGGCCCGTTTTCTCGTTGGGGGCTTTACTGTATCCCAGGCAGATTCCGGCCGCCAGCATAAGTTCCCCCTGGTCGGGATTTCCCAGAAGGAGGCCGGTGGGGCCGGGATAGCTCATTACTTTCATGACAGAACAGTGCGGGCAATCCTGATGCCGCAGCAGATTTTCGTTGTCCGCTTTCGTCCGGCCCACAATCAGTTTTGCTTCGGAGGAGAGGCGAAAGTGGCGGCCGAAGCGCAGCAGCAACAGTTCATTTTCCGTACAGGTCTTCTGATACTGAAAAAGGTCGGCCAACCGGTCGGAAAACGCCTTGTCCGCAAGGAGGCAGCCACCCGCGGGAGAAGGATAATCTTTAATACCGAATTGTTCGGCCATCTCCATCTGGAATTTGCGGGAACGCCCGGAAATTTCTCCCAGTTCATTGCGGTTTACCCATCCTTTTTTTTCCGGAATGGTTTCCGGTAAAAGGCGGGCACTCAGCGGCCGCAGCAGATATCCCTGGATGCCGGAGTGCTTTTCCACATACCGTAAAGAGGGTTTTGTCTGGGACATGGGGCGCTGGCCCAGCACCTCTCCGGTAAAAACAAAATGACGGGATTCTTCCTGCATGATCTCTCCGGCAATTTTCGCCATCAGAGCATGGCAATCCAGGCAGGGATTCATATGCTGTCCATAGCCGCAGGCAGGGGCGCGCAGCATTTCCAGGTAGGGTGTGGTTATGTTTTTCACGATCAGGGGGAGGTTCAACCGGTCCGCTGCCCGCCGTGCCTTGTCCGCGGAAAAAAAGGGGGTTTCATAGCTGAGCCAGTGCACTTCAATTCCCTGCCGGCGCAGCATTACAGTCGCCAGTATACTGTCCAGGCCGCCGGAGGAAAGTCCCAAGGCGGATATTTTTTGCGCCGGATTCATTGTCTTCCTGTTGTCCGGTTGTTGATTCAATCTGTACGCTACCCTGATCTCTACCATTTGACAATTCTCTTTTTTACATTTTTCCCGGCGGCGGCCCGAGGCCGGTTTTGAGTGGTGATAAATTATTAAAAAAATATATGTTTTTTTATTTTTTCCTTGACACGGGGGGTTGTCCCGATAAACTGGGGAGTAAAGTGGAGTAAAGTGGAGTTATAATGTTTCGGGGCACCTCCTATCATAAGCTGGATCCCAAGGGCCGATTTGTTGTGCCGTCGCGGTTTCGCGAGGTAATCGGAACCGGCGGGGCCGCCATGATCACCTTCTTTGAGGGGGGGCTGTATGCTTATACCTTGGAGGAATGGGCAGCTATCGAGACGCGGCTCCGGGAACTGGAAAAAAAGAGCACGCAGATGCGGCGGTTCCGCCGGTTTTTTATCGGCCGGGCCGTGGAGTGCCGGCCGGATAAGCAGTGGCGGATTTTGATTCCGCCCGAGTTGAGAGAGGATGCCGGTCTGGAGGATGAGGTCGTCTTTATCGGTATATCGGATCATTTTGAAATCTGGTCCCGGAAGAAATGGGAAGAACAAAAAGCGCTGCATGAAGCGGATATGGACGATGAGGATTTTCAATATGAAATAGAAAAACTGGGGCTTTAAGATGAACTGCCGTCATGTGCCGGTAATGCTGCAGGAAGCAGTGGATTCCCTGAATTGTAAAAAGGGCCGGACCATTGTGGACTGTACGCTGGGCGGGGCGGGACATGCCGAACGGATCGCCCGGGAAATCCTTCCCGGGGGGCTTCTCATCGGTATTGATAAAGATGCCGCGGCTGTGGAGAACGCCCGGAAACAACTGGCGGTTTACGGGGATCAGGTTTGTCTGGTTCAGGACAGCTTTGCCAATTTTTCCCGGATACTGGCGGACTTGAAGGTACCTTCGGTGGACGGGGTTTTGCTGGATCTCGGTCTGTCGTTGGATCAGCTCGAGACCAGCGGCCGGGGGTTTTCTTTTTCCCGCAAGGAACCGCTGGATATGCGGATGGATACCCGGCAGGAGGTGACAGCGGAGCAGCTGGTGAACGCGGAGAAGGAAAAAGGACTGGCGAAACTTTTTAAAGAGTACGGCGAAGAACGTTACGCTGAGCGCATTGCCCGCCGGATTGTCCGGGAACGGCAGGCGGAAAAGATTACTTCCAGCCAGCGGCTGGCAGAAATTGTTTCCGCGGCCTACCCGTCGCCGGCGCGGCACAAGCTGGCCATTCATCCGGCAACCCGGGTGTTCATGGCCTTGCGTATCGCTGTCAACCGGGAACTGGATGACCTGCGGCAATTTCTGGAAACCGTGCTGGACTGCCTGGTCGCGGGTGCCCGGATTTGTGTAATTACCTTTCATTCATTGGAAGATCGGATGGTGAAGCGGCAAATGAAGTTCTGGGAACAGGAATGTGTCTGTCCCCCGAATCTGCCGGTTTGCCGGTGCGACAAAAAAAAGGAAGCCCGGCGCCTAACCAAACGCGGACAGGTGCCCACAGCGGAAGAAGTTGCGGCCAATCCCCTGGCCAGAAGCGCCCGGTTGCGGGTGGCCGAAAAAATATAAGGGATACCGGTGGGAAAATGCAGAAATCTGCTTTGCCAAAAAAATACAGCGTTAAAGTAACGGCTGTCTGGCTGCTGATTCTGATCGTTTTTGTAGGAGAATTTTTCTTTTATACTTGGTGCCGGGTGCAGTGCAGACAACTGCGCTATACCATCAGCACCGAAAAAGAGACCGCAGCCAGGCTGGTGGAAGAAAAAAAAGATCTGAAAATTGAGATTGCCAGACTCCGGTCACCGGCCCGGATTATGAAGATGGCCAAAGAGAAAGGGATGATCATGCCGACGAGCGGGCAAGTCGTCATTCTACCATGAGGCTGCAGAAACAAAAGAAGGTGCCGACCAGGATCAGAAACCGTATCACCCTTGTAGGTGTTTTTTTGGGTTTCTTGTATGCCGTTATTGTGGCCCGGGTTGTATATCTGCAGGTCTGTAATGGTGAAACGCTCGGCCGCATCGCTACCCGGGAATATCGGCGAACGTGTGTGGTGATGGACAAGCGGGGTACCATCTATGACCGGAATCATACCGAAATGGCGGTCAGTATCGATACCGTCTCCATTGGTGCCCATCCGATGGGAATTGAACCGACGGACATTAAAATCCATCGTCTGGCCAAAGCGCTGAAACTCGAGGCCCCTGTCGTAAAACAAAAACTGTCGTCCCGGCGATCCTTTGTCTGGCTGAAACGACACGTCACTCCCGCCGAGGAAGCGGCCGTAAAACAAATGGCGTTTAGCAGAGGACAGTTGGAATTTATTCCGGAACACAAGCGGGTCTATCCCAACAAGGAACTGGCCGCTCAGCTTTTCGGGTTTGCCGGTATTGACGGCAAGGGCCTGGAAGGCCTGGAATATTCCTGTAACCAGTATTTGAAAGGCAGCTCCCGGCGTTATACCCTGTTCCGGGATGCCCTGGGACGAAATTTTGAAGTCGGTCCCGAGATGCCCGGCACCGCCGCCGGTAACAATTTGATTTTGACTATTGACGGCACCATTCAATGTATCGCGGAAGAGGCGCTGGCCGACGCGGTCCAAAGAAGCCGGGCGAGTTCCGGTATGGCGGTGGTAATGAATCCGGGGACCGGCAAAGTTCTGGCGATGGCCAATTATCCCTTTTTCAATCCCAACGCTTTTGCCGTTTATGAAAAGACCCGTTGGCGCAACCGGGCAGTCACCGACGCCTTTGAACCCGGCTCCACCATGAAAGTTTTTCTGGCCGCGGCGGCTCTGGAATCCGGAATGTGCACACCCAACACCATTTTTTTCTGCGAAAAAGGAGTGTATCGGGTGCATAACAATTATCGCATTCATGATCATGATGCCTATGAATGGCTGTCTTTATGGCAGATTGTAAAATTTTCAAGCAATATCGGTGCAGTGAAAGTAAGCGAAAGCATCGGACCGCAAGTATTGTGGGAGACGTTGCGTAACTTTGGTTTCGGGTCTCCAACGGGCGTGCGTTGTCCGGGCGAGACCGCCGGCATTCTTTCCGATTATACCGGCTGGACGGAAATTGATACCGGTTCCATTGCTTTTGGCCAAGGGGTATCAGTTTCGGCAATTCAGCTGATTAGCGCGGTTTCCGCTATCGCCAACGGAGGCGTTTTATTGCCGCCCCGGGTGGTGAACGCCGTGGTGGCACCCAATGGGCATATCGTTCACGCGTCTACCCGTCGGGGGGGGCGGCGGGTCATATCGGAAACGACGGCCCGGGCCATCACCCGGATGATGGCGGCGGTAACCGCTGCCGGTGGTACCGGAGAAAAGGCCGCCATAAAAGGGTATACGGTGTGCGGCAAGACCGGTACGGCCCAGAAGCTCAATGAAAACGGAGAATATACCGAGGAGGAGGTGATTGCCTCTTTTGTCGGTTTTGTGCCCGAAAACAACCCTCGGATTGCGATCGTGGTGGTTGTGGATTCCCCGCTTAACGGTCATTACGGTGGAATCGTGGCCGCGCCGGTATTTCGGCGGATTGCCCGGGAAACGCTCAGTTATCTGGGAGTGCCGCCGACCCCGGAAGTTCCCCGGGAACAGATGATGGTTGCCATTAAGAAAGAGGTGAACGGATGAGATTGTCTACCCTTTTACAGCCGGTTTCCCCCACGCGGGTTCTGGGCGTGGGGATTACCCGGGGCGGCGTTCTGTCCGATCCGGAAGTCACCTCAATCCATTATCGGTCCGGTGATGTCCGTCCGGGCGGAATATTTGTTGCTATTCCCGGCAACATCCGGGACGGACATGATTTTATCGATGAGGCCCTGGAAAACGGGGCGGTGGCGGTTGTTGCTGAACGTTTGATCTCTAAAAAAACGATTTTTGCCCAGGTGCCGGATGCCCGCAGGGCGCTGGCCGTATTGTCGGCAAAATTTTATGCAAATCCGGCCGATAAGATGGTTTTGATTGGTATCACCGGTACCAACGGCAAAACAACGACGGCCGGACTTATTGAAGTTTTACTGGTCGACAGCGGCTACCGTGTAGGGGTGATTGGCACCGGCAATTATCGTTATGGCGGCCGGGTTTTTCATAATCCCTTGACTACACCGGCTGCGCCGGATTTGCAGGCCATTCTTTCGGAGATGCGAGCAGCCGGTATTACTCATGTAATAATGGAGGTATCTTCCCACGCGCTGGACCAGAAACGGGTAGCCGGTTGCCGTTTTGATATCGGCGTGTTTACCAATCTGACCCAGGATCATTTGGATTATCACGGGAATATGGCGTCTTACGGGGAGTGTAAGAAACGGCTTTTTACGGACAATTTGAAAAGGGACGGAGAGGGGAAAAGACCTGTGGCGGTTATCAACAGTGATGATGCCATGGGACGGGAACTGCAGAAAGTGCTTCGGTATACCGATGTTATAAGTGTCGGAGATTCCGGATATTGCCAGGTAAGGCCGGAAAATATTCATTATACCCCGCGGGGAATAAAAGGGGAAATTATATCACCGCTTGGTCGCATTGCGCTGGTTTCACCGCTGGTCGGACGGTTTAATCTGGAAAATATTCTCTGCGCCGTAGGCGTGGCCTCCGCGCTGGGGTTGTCTGCCGGAGCAGTCGGTACCACTCTGGCGTCTTTTGGAGGAATGCCCGGGCGCTTGGAACGAGTGGAAAATGGAAGCGATCGATTTGTTTTTGTCGATTATGCCCATACCCCCGATGCTTTGGAAAAAGTCTTGAAGACGCTCCGGGAGATTTCACCGGGGCGGCTTTTTTGCGTTTTCGGGTGCGGCGGTGACCGAGACCGGACGAAACGCCCGCAGATGGGTACGGCAGCGGCCGCTGTCAGCGATTATCTGATTATTACCTCCGACAATCCGCGGAGTGAGGAGCCTGCGGCGATCATTCGGGAAATCGTGGTGGGAATACCTGCTAAGTGGCATAGCGTACGGGATGAAAAAGAGCTGGGGGAGGGTAAGGACTCCCGGCGGTATCTGGTGGAACCGGACCGGCGTCGGGCGATCCGGGCGGCTGTGGGCGCTTCCGGTTCAAGGGACACAATTTTGATAGCGGGGAAAGGCTGTGAGACCTGTCAGATTCTGAGAGCGCATACGATTGCCTTTGATGACCGGGTGGAAGCAGCGGAAGCGCTGTCGTTTCTGGGAAATCAGAAACGGAAAATGGCTGGTGCAGGCCTTTAAATCGGCAAACCGGGTGGATGGAAAAAGTGATCAACGGGTTTACCTGGACAATCGACGACGTTTTGGACGCCACGGGCGGCGCCTGCTTGTTGGGAAGCAGACAGCGCCGTTTCAGCGGTGTCAGTATCGACTCCCGGCGGATTGGAGAGCGGGAGCTTTTTGTCGCGATTCAGGGGGACCATCATGACGGGCATGATTACCTGGACGAAGTGGCGGCGCGGGGTGCCGGCGGGGTGGTGGTGGAAGAAGGGCGGCTCCGGCATTCTCTGGACCCGCTTCAGAAAGCGGGCCTGGTGGCGATTGTTGTCTTCGATACCCGGGTGGCCCTGGGGGATCTGGCCCGTTACCAACGACGCCGGGCGGCGCTGCCGATCGTGGCCATAACCGGAACCAACGGCAAGACCACCACCAAGGATATGGCGGCGCTGGTCTGTGGCCGCACCTTGCAGGTGCTGGCAACCGCCGGTAATTATAATAATGCCATTGGCTTGCCATTAACTCTGTTGCAGCTGAAGGGGACACATCAGGTCGGCATACTGGAAATGGGTATGAATGCTCCCGGTGAAATCGCTTATCTGGCGAAAATAAGCGAACCCAACCTGGGGGTTGTATTAAATATCGGGCCGGGACATCTGGCCGGTGTGGGCAGCCTGGAAGGGGTGGTGCAAGCCAAAGGCGAACTGGTGGAGAGCCTGGGCAGTGCCGGAACAGCCATATTAAATGCCGATGATCGTCGGGTAGCGGCGCTGGCCCGAAAGGCAGCAGGGAAGGTGGTTACCTTTGGCCGGGCCCAGAAGGCCGACGTTCAGGCCACACAGGTCCGGAAAACCGGCGCCGGACTACTATTTGACCTGCAATTACCACAGGCGGGTGTCTGCCGCGGAGTAAAACTTCCGGCCTTTGGGGATTATATACTTACCAATGCCCTGGCGGCGGCCGCTATCGGAGACCTGTTGGGGGTCCCCGGACCGGAAATCAAAAAAGGGCTGGAGAGCTTTTTTCCCGCACCGGGTCGGATGAATATCATACAGACGGCGGCCGGGGTCTATGTCATTGATGACACCTATAATGCCAATCCCGGTTCCATGGAAGCCGCTATTTCCGGCTTGTGCGCCGTCAAGGGGGAAAACCGGGGTTTCCTGGTGGTTGGTGATATGTACGAGCTGGGTGAATACGCGGCGACGATGCATGAAGAGGTGGGGGCAATGGCTGCCGGGATGGGTCTGGAGGCGGTGTATGCCACCGGGGAATTTGCCGGCGAGGTAAAACAGGGGGCCCTGGCGGAGGGTATGTCGCCGGAAAAGATTTTTATCGGCACCAAGGCGGAAATTACCGGGCAGTTGCTGGAGAGGGTATGTCCCGGAGACTGGATACTGATCAAGGGGTCCCGGGGAATGAACATGGAAACGGTGGTGACGGCTGTAAAAGAGCGGTTCCGGGCCGGGGAAAGGAGGCGGTAAGGCAATGTTTTATCATTTGTTATATCCGCTTCATGCGAAGATATCCTTCTTCAATATATTTCAGTATATTACTTTCCGCACCATATATGCCAGTCTGACCGCTTTCCTGTTGTGCTTTTTTCTGGGGCCCTATTTTATCCGCTGGCTCGGTCGAATGCAGGTGGGGCAGTATATTCGAAAGGCGGGGCCGGAAACTCATCTGGAAAAGGCCGGTACCCCGACCATGGGCGGCTTGCTGATTATTTTTTCGGTGATGATCGCCTCTTTGTTGTGGACGGATCTGGCCAACAGGTATGTCTGGATTGTTCTGCTTTCTATTGGAGGATATACCGCCATCGGTTTTGTTGACGATTATTTGATGCAGGTAAAAAAACGCAATCAGGGGCTTTCCGCCCGGGGAAAATTTTTTCTGCAGATTGTTCTGGCACTTGCAGTCTGCTGGGGAATTGTAACCGCCGGTGATTTTAATACGGACCTGACCGTACCCATATTTAAAACCATTTCCCCGGATTTGGGCTGGGGATATATGATTTTTGGGGTTTTTGTCATCGTGGGTGCTTCCAATGCGGTGAATTTAACCGACGGCCTGGACGGTCTGGCTACTGGTCCGCTCATCATCGCTTTTGTGGCTTACATGCTTTTTGCTTATGTGGCGGGAAATTCGATTATCGCCGGTTATCTGCAGTTGTCTTATGTTCCCCAAAGCGGTGAGGTTACGGTTGTGTGCGGGGCGCTGGCAGGGGCCATGCTCGGGTTTTTGTGGTACAACGCCTATCCCGCCCAGATATTCATGGGCGATGTCGGTTCTCTGCCCCTGGGTGCGGCTCTTGGTACCGTGGCGGTGATTACCAAACAGGAGATTCTGCTGACCCTGGTCGGCGGTATTTTCGTAATTGAGACGCTTTCAGTAATTTTTCAGGTCGGTTTTTACAAATCCACCAACGGGAAGCGGATTTTTCGCATGGCCCCTTTGCATCACCATTTTGAATTAAAGGGCTGGCCGGAACCGAAAATTATTGTCCGGTTCTGGATAATCGCCATTGTTCTGGCACTGCTGGCCGCAAGCACGTTGAAGATAAGGTGATCGAAGATGATGCCTGTAACTGAAAAAACAATAGTAGTGGTCGGACTCGGGAAATCCGGAGCGGCGACGGCGAAGTTTTTAAAGCGGCGGGGCGCCTCGGTTACCCTGTCGGATAGTGCCGGTGAACAGGAACTTGATCAGGCTTTGATAGCGGCGGCGCGGGCGGATGATATCGCTTTGGAGCTGGGGGGACATACGGAGAAAACGTTTCTGGCCGCAGATATGATCGTGATCAGTCCCGGGGTGCCTTTATCCCTAAGTGTGTTGCAGAAAGCGCTCCAGCAAAAGATTCCGGTAATCGGAGAAATCGAGCTGGCCGCGACTTTTGTCACCCAGCCGCTGGTTGCGGTTACCGGTACCAACGGGAAAACGACGGTTACTACGCTTATCGGAGAGATGCTGCAGGCTTGCGGCCGCGCGGTTTTTGTGGGCGGCAATATCGGAGATCCCCTGATCGGTTTTGTAGACCGCAACGGGGCGGCGGAAGTGGTGGTGGTGGAAGTAAGCAGTTTTCAGCTGGAAACCATTGTTGCTTTTCGGCCGGCGGTGGCAGTAATTCTGAATATCAGTGAGGATCATCTGGCACGATATGACGATTTTAGCGGATATGTCCGCACCAAGGGGCGTATTCTGGAAAATCAGCAGAAAGCGGATGTGGCTGTCTTGAATGCCGCCGACGATTCTGTGCGCCAGCTGTCGAAGAAGGCCGCGGGCAGACGGCTGTTCTTCAACCGTTCCCACGGAATCCGGGAAGGTGCAATCATTGGAGGCAGCCGGATTGATCTGGTAACTGGAGGAAAGAAGACGGAATCTTTTGCAGTGCCTGAGGGTGTTCTCCGCTACCCGCACAATCTGGAAAACGTGGCGGCCGCAGCTTTGGCGGTAATGTCCGTGGGCGGGCACGCCGAGGGCATTCGGGCAACCCTGAAAAAGTTTCGCGGGTTGCCGCATCGTCTGGAATTGGTGGCCCGGGTCGGTGGCATTGACTATGTGGACGATTCCAAGGCCACCAATCCGGATGCCGTCCGGAGGGCGCTGGAATCGTTTGAACGGCCGGTGGTCCTGCTGTTGGGCGGAGAAGATAAGGGCTGTGATTTTGGTGTGTTAAAAGATATTGTCCGCCAGCGGGTAAAAGCGGCGGTTTTGCTGGGGGCTTCCCGTCAGCGGCTGAAGAACGTGTTGAACGGGTCGGTGCCGTTGATGGAGGCCGGATCAATGTGGGCGGCGGTGCAACGTGCTGCGGAACTGGCGGAACCGGGCGAGGTCGTATTGCTGTCACCGGCCTGTTCCAGTTTTGATATGTACGAAAGCTACGCCCATAGGGGAAGGGATTTCTGTCAGGCGGTGCAAAAAATTCGGGAGGGACGGCTGTGAGATATCAAAACCGCCTGACAAATATTTTCTATTTTGACGTCAGTCTGCTGTTTCCGGCGCTTCTGCTGGCGGGAATCGGGGTGGTCATGGTCTACAGTGCCAGTTCTCACATTGCCGCCGAACGCTTCGGGGATGAAACCTATTTCTTGAGGCGACAGGCATTATATATGGTGCTGGGCATAGGGTTAATGGTGTTCTTCCGCTATCTCCCCTATCGGCTGCTGCGGATCTTTACTTATATTCTGCTGGCGGTCTCTTTTGCTCTGCTCTGCGCTGTCTATATCAAAGGAGTGGGCATATCGGCCAGTGGCGCTACGCGCTGGCTCCGGGCGGGACCTGTTTCGTTCCAGCCGTCCATATTCGCCAAAATGTCGTTAATTATTTATCTGGCCTATTCCTTAAATAAAAAACGGGAAAAGGTGGAGCAGTTCTCCATCGGTTTTTTGCCCCATGTGGTTGTTTTCGGCGCTTTTTCTCTGCTGATTGTCATGCAGCCGGATTTCGGGTCGGTAGTGATTTTCGGGCTGATTACCTGGTGCATGCTGTTTGTAGCCGGCGTGCGGCCGTTGCATTTATTAAGCTCCTTCATTTTTCTGTTACCCATTCTGGTCTATTACATGTTTAACGCCCAATACCGGTTACGGCGGCTGGTCAGTTTTCTGGATCCCTGGCAGTTTAAGCATGATGAGGGATATCAGGTCGTGCATTCCCTGATGGCGTTTGGGACCGGTGGTATCTGGGGGACGGGTATCGGCCAGAGCTACCAGAAACTGTTTTATTTGCCGGAGCCGCATACGGATTTTATTTTTTCGGTGATCGGGGAAGAGTTGGGACTGATCGGCGTTCTGGGGATTCTCGGCCTGTATTCGATTATTTTATGGCGGGGCATCACGATCGCTCAAAAGACCGAAGACTTGTTTGGAGTCTTTATGGCCTTTGGCTTGACCGCCGCCATGGGGATTCAGGTGTTTGTGAATACGGGGGTGGCCGTGGGCATTTTGCCCACCAAAGGGTTGACCCTGCCTTTCCTCAGTTACGGCGGCACCGCTTTGATGTTCAATATGGCCGCTATCGGTGTATTGATGAATATCGGACAGGATACGACGTGAAACCGGAAAAGGGAAAAAAAGCAGATGAACGGATTCTGCGGGTAATCATTGCCGGCGCCGGGACCGGAGGCCACCTTTTCCCCGGCCTGGCGATTGCGGATAGCCTGTGTGAAGACAACCCGGAGAATGAAGTTTTGTTTGTGGGTGCCGGCACCGCCCTGGAAGAACGGGTATTGCCGCAGAGCGGTTTCGCTTTTACCAAAATAGCGGCGGAGGGGCTGAAAGGCCGCAGCCTGCTGTCGCGGATCCGGTCCATTTTTAAACTGCTGTCCGGCATTATCCGGTCCATAGGAATTTTGCGCCGGTTTAAGCCGGATATTGTTCTCGGGATGGGCGGTTACTCTTCGGCGCCGGTGGTTATCTGTGCCCGGCTCTTTGGGGTCAAGATCGTGCTGCACGAACAGAATGCTTTGCCGGGAATGACCAACCGGATGCTTTCCCGGCTGGCGGACAAAGTTTGTGTTTCGCAGGAGAAAGCCGGTGAAAAGCTTCCCATTGCACCGGCGAAATGGGTCTTGACCGGTAATCCGGTACGTCAGGAACTGCAGCAGTTGCGGCCGGAAGACGAATTTCGGACGGGACGAAAAAACCGGTTTCAGGTTTTTATCCTCGGCGGCAGTCAGGGGGCCCACAGCATTAATATGGCTGTAGTCGGGGCCTTGCAGTATATGGAGAACAAGGAGAATTTTTTTTTCGTGCATCAGACGGGGGTTGCGGATGAGGAAGCGGTTCGCCGGGAATATCTGCAGAATGGCGTCGATTGTCTGGTCCAGTCGTTTTTTACCGATATGGGGCGGCAGTACCTGGCAGCCGATTTTTTGATCTGCCGGGCAGGGGCGACAACAGTGGCGGAAATGGCCTGCCTCGGGAAAACGGGTCTGCTGATACCCTATCCGCATGCAGCGGATGACCACCAGACGCATAATGCCAGAGTACTGGTCGAGGCGGGGGCTGCGGAGATGATTGCCGAAAAGGATCTCAGCGCAAAACTGGTAGCCGAAAAGATTGCGTATTACGCCGCGCATCGGAAGGTTCTGACGGAAATGGCAAGGCGCCTGAAAAAGCTGGGCCGGCCGGAAGCCGGGAAAAAGGTGGTTGAAGAGTGTCTGGCTCTGCTGTCTCCGGCCCGGGAAAAAAGAGCGATTTTTAACGCATGTATCTGAAAAAGTATCATATATTTTTTGTGGGCATCGGTGGCATCGGCATGAGCGGGATCGCGGAACTGCTGTTGAACCTGGCCTATACCGTTTCCGGATCGGATATCAGGGAATCGGATATTACCCGGCGTCTGGCAACGCTGGGTGGGACAATCTTTTATTCCCACCGGGAAGAAAATATCCGGGGGGTTGATGTGGTCGTGGTTTCTTCAGCGGTCGGCCCCGACAATCCGGAGGTCGTGGCTGCGCAGAAAGCGGGCATACCAGTAATTCCGCGGGCGGAGATGCTGGCGGAAATTATGCGCCTGAAATACAGCATTGCGGTGGCCGGAGCCCATGGCAAAACCACCACTACCTCCATGATTGCCGCGGTGCTGGAGCAGGGACGTCTTGATCCCACCGTGGTTATCGGCGGGAAATTGAACAGCATTGGTACCAACGCCCTTCTCGGGAAGGGAAATTTTATTGTCGCCGAGGCGGATGAGAGCGACGGTTCCTTTTTAAAATTTACCCCGGCCATAGCGGTTATTACCAATATCGATCGGGAACATTTAGACTATTATGGGGATTTTGAGGCCATCAAAAAAGTATTTCTGGAATTTATTGACCGCATCCCCTTTTACGGTTTGGCGGTTGTCTGTCTGGATAATGAGCCGTTGCAGGACCTGCTGCCGCAGATCAAAAAACGCTATTTGACCTACGGTATCAGCAAGCAGGCCGATTTCCAGGCCCGGCAGGTCTCTTTTGCAAAGGGCGAAACCCGTTTTGCGGTGTATCAGGGGCAAAAGGAGCTGGGGGTGTTGCTTCTCAAACAGCCGGGACTTCACAATGTGCGGAACGCCTTGGCGGCGGTGACAGTCGGGATCGAACTCGGTATCCCCTTTGCGGCCATTAAACAGGCGCTGGACACCATGGCCGGGGTGCAACGGCGGCTGGAAATAAAGGGAGAGGCGGGGGGTACGCTGATCGTGGATGACTATGGTCATCATCCGACGGAGATTAAGGCAACGCTTCATGCCATTAAACAGTGCTGGGAAGAAAAACGGTTGGTGGTGGTCTTTCAGCCGCATCGGTATACCCGGACCAGAGCCCTTTTTGAAGATTTTTCCCGGGCGTTTTATCAGTCCGATGAGCTGATCGTTCTGCCGGTATATTCCGCAGGAGAAGAACCGCTGGAGGGAGCCGACGGGGCGTCTTTGAGCGCCGCTATCCGGACGCACGGGCACAAACAGGTATCGTATGCCGAAGATAAACAGACAGCGGTGTCCCGTTTGCGCAAAACCCTGACCAGCGATGACCTACTGGTTACGCTGGGGGCGGGGGATGTCTGGTCTGTAGGGGAGGCACTGCTAAAAGATTCCTGAGAAAAACGGGAGTATGTAGAAAAGTCTGATGAATCAAACGTTTACACAGTGGTTGCGGCAACGGTTCGCCGGGCGGGCCAGAATGAACGAGCCGATGGCCGGCCATACTTCACTCGGTGTCGGGGGGCCGGCCGATATTTTTGTCGGTATTGCAGACAAAGAGGAGTTGCGGGCTTTGGTGAGCGCTTGTACGGCAAACAAGGTTCCTTATCTGGTGCTGGGCGGGGGAAGCAACTTGCTGGTGACGGACCGGGGATTCCGGGGGGTAGTCATTGATGTCAAGCACGGGTTGCAGACGATAAGCCGGGAAGAACGGGAGGGAAAGAGCCAGATCGCGGCCCAGGCCGGGGTCGGATTGCAGATGCTTTGCCGGTATGCGCTTGATCATGGATTGGCGGGTATGAATTTTGCCCTGGGAATTCCGGGGACTGTGGGCGGGGCGGTTATTATGAACGCCGGGACTGCCGGCGGATCCATGGCGGACGTGGTGACCGCGGTGGAACTGATGCGGCCAAATGGTGAAATAATCAGCCGGGAGAAAGAAGCGCTTGATTTCGTATACCGGGGATCTTCTTTGATGCCGCGAGGGGACCAGGTTAACGGAGGTGATCTGGTGATCAGGGTTTTTTTGGCCTTGCGGCCCGGAAATCCGGAATCTTTAAGAAAAGAGGCCAATCAGATTCTGCGGAAGCGGATGCGGGACCAGCCGAGAGGGGTTCAGAGCGCGGGTTGTTTTTTTAAAAATCCGCCCGGTCAGGAACCGGCGGGGAAACTGATTGATCGGGCCGGTTTGAAAGGAGAGGCGGTTGGCGGGGCCGCCGTTTCCGAGGCCCATGCCAATTTTATTGTGATCCGGGACAATGCCGCGGCTGCTGATGTTCTGGAGCTCATGAAGCGGATTCAGCAGAAGATAGCCAACGATTACGGCATTTATCTGGAACCGGAGGTGATGATTGTCGGTGAATAAATCCAGTATGATCCGGCCGAACCGGAAAAAACATCCTGACCGGTCTCCCCGGAAAAACGGGGGGATGGGCCGTTGGTATCAGCGGTACCCCGGCTTGTTGCGAGCGGGTCTTCCCGTGGTCGGCGTTATAATTGTAAGCTTTTGTTTTTTATATGGATATAAGATTATTACCACCTGCAATTTTTTTGGATTAAAAATTATCGAGGTGCGGGGAATCCATCTGTTAACCCGGCAAGCAGTCATGCAAAAAGCGGGTATTGCGCCGGGTGATAACCTGCTGGCGATAAACCTGGAGCGGGTGCGGCGGAATCTGCTGGCAACCCCCTGGATTGGGGAATCAGAGATCAGCCGGGAGCTTCCCGCAAAGATAACGATTCATATCCGGGAACAGGTTCCGCTGGCGGTGGTGGATTTGGGAAAAAAATTTATCGTCAATGAAGCGGAACAGCTTTTTAAGTGTGTGGAATCGGTCGACCCCCGAATCCTGCCGGTCATTACGGGGTTGAATTACGGTGATTTGACTGCCGAAGGCAAACCGGAAAGTTCCGTTTACAAAGCTTCCCTGGCAGCAGTCAAAACCGGTCGCAAGCTACAGCATCTGGTGCCGGGAATGAATATGCGGGAAGTGGTCGTTGACCGGGACAGGGGCATTGGTGTACGCGGTTTTGATAATGTCGGCGAAATTCGCCTGGGATTTGAAAATTATTATAACAAATTCGATAAATTAAAAAGAATTCTCCAGGACTGGGAAAACAGAGGAAAGGGCCGGCGTATTGCAAGAATGTATTTTTTATCTCCGGAACGCGTCGTTGTACAGTCGGCAACCGAAGACTCCTAGTATTTAACAAAAGGGGGCAGCATGCAACAACAGGATTTAATCGTTGGACTGGATATCGGCACCACAAAAATCTGCGCGGTTGTCGGGGAAAAAGAGGGGGATCATATCAATATTATCGGTACTGGCTCCCATCCGTCGGAGGGTCTTCGCAAGGGTGTGGTGGTAAATATGGAATCAACGGTGTCCTCTATTAAAAAGGCGGTGGAAGAAGCGGAGCTTATGGCCGGATGTGAAATCTCCAATGTATATGTTGGTATTGCCGGCGGGCATATTAACAGCTTCAACAGCCGCGGCGTCATCGCCATTAAGGGCAAGGAAATTACCCGTCACGATCTAGAACGGGTGATTGACGCCGCACGGGCAGTGGCGATTCCCATGGATCGGGAAATCATTCATGTCCTGCCCCAGGAGTATATCGTGGATGATGAGCCCGGTATTCAGAATCCGGTTGGTATGACGGGGGTACGGCTGGAGGTCAAAATTCATGTTGTCACCGGTGCAGTTACCTCTGCGCACAACATTGTCAAATGCGCCAACCGGGCCGGACTGGATGTATGCGATATTGTTCTGGAATCCCTTGCTTCCGGTGAAGCGGTACTGACCAACGAGGAGAAGAGTCTGGGCGCGGCCTTGATCGATATTGGGGGTGGCACCTCGGATCTGGCGGTTTTCTACGGCGGCAATATACGGCATACGTTTGTGCTGGCTCTGGGGGGAGACAATCTGACCAATGATATCGCCATTGGTGTGCGGACGCCGCACGCTGAAGCAGAAAAAATCAAGAAGCGTTATATCAGTACCCTAAGCGGCCGGGAGGCGGCCGAGGAAGAGATCGAAATCCAAAGCACGGGTGGCAGAGCTCCGAAAATGTTGTCCCGGCAGATACTTGGCGAGATTGTTACCCCGCGGGTGGAAGAGATTTTTAATATTATCAACCGGGAGATTTATCGCAAAGGGGCCGAAGACATGATTACCTCCGGGGTAGTGCTGACCGGGGGAACGGCTCTGCTGGACGGCATTTGTGATATTGCGGAATCGATTATCAATCAGCCCACCCGGATGGGGCGGCCGCAGGGGATTGAGGGCCTGGTGGACGTGGTCAACAACCCCATGTACGCCACCGGAGTGGGGCTGGTCATATACGGGGCCCGCAATAAAGCGGACGATAAATTCCGGATTCGGGATTCCAATATTTTCAACCGGCTTATCAGCCGCATGAAACGATGGTTTAAGGATATTGTGTAATGCCTGCCAGGGCAGTACTGCAATATGATTTTGTCAAATAATGGGTCAACAAAGCGAGGAGGACATTATGGGTTTTTCGTATGTGGAATGCAACCAATCAGCCAGAATTAAGGTGATCGGTGTTGGAGGTGCCGGCGGCAACGCTGTCAACAACATGATCGATTCCAATCTGCAGGGAGTGGAATTTATTGTGGCCAACACCGACGGCCAGGCCTTGGAGACTTCCAATGCTTCGGTCAAAATTCAAATCGGCGCTTCCGTCACCGAGGGGTTAGGCGCCGGTGCCAACCCCGAGGTAGGCAAAGCAGCGGCCCTGGAAAGCAAAGATATTCTTCGGGAGGCGCTGGAAGATGCGCACATGGTATTTATCACCGAGGGGTGTGGAGGCGGCACCGGAACCGGCGCTTCCCCGGTAGTGGCGGAAATCTGCAAAGAACTGGGCATTCTGACGGTGGCGGTGGTAACCAAGCCCTTTTCCTTTGAAGGGAAAAAACGGTCCCGGCAGGCCGAAGACGGGATTGCCGCCTTGAAGGATATTGCGGATACGGTGATTACTATCCCGAATGACCGGTTACGCACCATCGCCTCCAAGAATGCCCGGATGGTGGATATGTTTAAAAAAGCGGACGAGGTGCTGCACCATTCCGTGCGGGGAATTTCCGATCTGATCATGGTTCCGGGTCTGGTGAATCTGGACTTTGCCGACGTGAAAACGGTCATGTCAAAAGCGGGTATGGCGCTGATGGGAATCGGTATCGCCCGTGGGGACAACCGTGCGGTAGAAGCTGCGGAGCGTGCCATTTCACATCCCTTGCTGGAAGATTTTTCGGTTTCCGGCGCCCGCGGGGTGTTAATGAACATTACCAGCACCAGTGATCTGACCTTCGAGGAAATGACGGAAGCCTCGGATCGGATCCATCAGGAAGTAGGCGATGATACCGATATTATCTGGGGGCAGACAATTGATGAAACCCTGGATGATGAGTTGCGGATAACCGTGATCGCCACCGGTATCGGTACCGGCGCGGAAACGGTAGTGGAAATGAAGCGTGGTAAGCTGCGGGATGTAACGCCGGCCGATTTGGAAAATTTTTCGGTTTCGTCGCTGGATCAGCCTACCTTTAAGCGGCGGCAGGAAGCTGCCGGAGAAGCTTCCGGTGCATCTTATCGGGGGTATAAGGGGGGAGGAGGGGCTTACGAAACTCTTTATGACGATCTGGACGTGCCCACATTTATGCGGAAGAAGGCGGATTAGTCGGAGCAATCGCCGGAGCAGTACTGCCGGCCGCCGTCTGGCGGTTCTTTTGCTGATGCGGCCGGTTTGTTTGGGCGGGACAGAATGCTCGCCCAACGACCGAAATGTGCCCATCATTTTGGTCGAGTTGTTCTCCTCCTGATTGACAGCGGACGGCAGGCAAAGCCGTCCGCTGTCAATTTTTTATGAAACTCCCTCCCGCAGTATAACACGATGATGGCAATTTTTTTCCGCATACCGCCGGTAAGGAGAGAAGGGTTTGTCCCTTTTCCGGTTTGCGGGCTTTTTTTGCTGGCAGGATTTGACAGGGGAAGCGGATTTTACTATAACCGGAAGTATATGAAAGATGGACGGATGCCGCCGAGGGGGGATAAACCGGTACGAAACGAATCTGTTCTGCGGACAGAGGTGAAAAATATGATACGGATTAACGAAAATTTTTTAAAACTGCAAGCCTCCTATCTTTTTTCGGATATCGCCGCCCGGGTAAAGGCTTATCAGGATAGCCATCCCGGGGAAAAGGTAATCAAAATGGGGATTGGTGACGCTACCCAGGCCCTGTGTCCGGCTTGTGTGGCGGCCTTCCATGCTGCGGTGGATGAGATGGGGGCGGACGCCACCTTTCGGGGATACGGCCCGGAACAGGGATATGAATTTCTCCGGCAGGCAATTGCCGAACACGATTTTCAGGGGCGGGGCGCGGACATCAGTGCCGATGAAATTTTTGTCAGCGATGGGGCCAAATGTGATACCGGCAATTTTCAGGAAATACTGGCACCGGATTGCCGCGTGGCGATTCCGGATCCGGTTTATCCCGTCTATCTGGATACCAATGTCATGGCGGGACGCGGTGGTGATTATAAGGACGGTCGTTATCAGAATATTGTCTACCTGGACTGTACCGCCGAAAACGGATTTTTGCCGGCACTTCCGGTGGAGTCGGTGGATGTGATTTATCTGTGCTTCCCCAATAATCCGACCGGTGCGGTTATTCGCCGGGAAGAACTGGCCCGGTGGGTGGCCTTTGCCCTTGAAAACAAAGCCCTGATCCTTTTTGACGCCGCCTATGAAGCCTTTATTCGCGATGATTCCCTGCCCCGGACGATTTACGAAATTGAAGGTGCCCGGCAGGTGGCCGTGGAGTTTCGAAGTTTCTCCAAAACCGCCGGTTTTACAGGGACGCGCTGTGCTTTTACGGTGGTTCCCAAAGACTGTCTGGCCTGGGACTCCTCTGGAATTTCCCATTCTTTGCATGATTTATGGAGCCGCCGCCATTCCACCAAATTCAACGGAGTGGCTTACCCCGTGCAGCGGGCCGCAGAAGCGGTTTACAGCCCGCAGGGACGGGCCCAGACCCGCCGGTTAATTGCATTTTACATGGATAATGCCGATCATATTACGCAGACCATGGATGAGCTGGGATTCACCTACGTGGGGGGGCAACATTCCCCTTATGTCTGGATTGACGCCCAGGCCGATTCCTGGAAGCTGTTTGATATCCTGCTGACCAAGGCCGGTGTGGTGTGCACGCCGGGTGCGGGATTCGGGAAATGCGGCCGCCGGTATATTCGCTTGTCCGCATTTAACAGCCGGGAGAACGTGGACGAGGCCATGGAGCGGATTCGTCAGGCCTTGCCCTCCTGACCCGGCCTTGCAGGCGGGAGATAGGGCCATGAAAATTGCCATCGTCGGCGGGGGTCCGGCCGGGCTGATTGCGGCGCTGTATTTAAGGGGTATGCCCGGCGCGGAGATTGATGTTTATGAAAAGCAGGCCGAGTCGGCCTATGCGTCTACCCTCTGTGCGGAGGGCCTTTCCCGGGATAAATTTCGTAAGCTGGAAATTGATACCGGCTTTTCCTCCCGGCCTTTTCTGGCGCGAGAGGTGCAGGGCCTGAAGCTGACCTTTCCCAACCGGAAGTCGGGCATTCTCTGTCAGGCCGGTGCAACCTTGGACAGAACCGCCTGGCAGCAGGGGATGATCGCCTATCTTCGGCGGCGGGGGGTAAAATTTCATTTTGCATCCCCGCTATCCGCTCCGGATTTTCCGGACGGTGACTGGTTGATCGGGGCTGACGGCCCGACTTCCCGTATTCGCAAAGCCATCGGGGGAACCGTTGCGCTGAAGCCGGCCGTCCAATATCGAATGAAGATGGACTACGACCGGGAGTTTCTCGAGTTCTTTTTTGACGATATGTTTTATACCGGCAAGCTCGGGTACGGATACGGCTGGGTTTTTCCCCGCCGCAGTATATTTAATGTCGGGGTAGCCGGTACCTTTCAGATGCTGGACGCCTTTTTGGAAAAGTACGGCATTCGCGGGGAAATCATAGAGAAAAGGGGGGCGCCCATACCGATCAATGGGACCTGTTTTGAACAGGGCCGGATTTTTTTGATCGGCGATGCCGCCGGATTGACCAACCCCCTCTCCGGCGGGGGGCTCAGCGCCATAATCTGTTGTGCCGAGTATTTGCGGCAGGCCTTAGAAGACGGCCGTCCGGGAAAGTATACGGAATTGATCCGTGCCAACAACTTTTATCCCCCTGACTGGCAAGGCCGACGGGATATTTTTTATCTGCCGAACCCGGTCTTGCGGCAGGCGGGGATGGTCTGTAACAACCAACGCCTTACTCCCTTTTCCCCCCGGTTCATAGCCCGCCTGGGAGTCCATCCAGCTTTGTGGCGGCCGCTGTTTCGAATGGCCCGGCATATCCGGGCCTTCAAGCGTGTCTCCTGGTAGAAGCTATTTTACGCCTACACAAACAGGGCCTTCAGTCGCTGGCGTTTTTCTTTGCTCCATCGGGTACAGAAGGCCGGGCGTTCCTGCATGATCAGTTTCATGCAGGTATCCCCGCATTCCGGATCACAATGGATGATGTCTTTTCCCCGGTTTTCCCGGGCTTTCTGCGGCCATTCCGGATCGGCCCAGAGCACCCGGCCTAATGCGATGAGGTCGGCCTGCTCTTGGTTCAGAATATCTGCGGCCAGTTGCGGGGTGGCGATTCGACCGGCCACCAGTACGGGCGTTTGTACCCGGGGTTTGACAGCCGCTGCCAGATCGGCCATGAAGCCTTTCCGGCTCATTTTTTCTGCAATTTCCGGCAGCACAAACGCCTCGTAGGTTCCCGCAGAAATGGAGAGATAAGAGATACCGGCTTTGTCCAGCGCTTCGGCATAGGGAATGGCTTCCTGTAATGTCAGGCCTTCCGGCATCCACTCTTCGGCCATGAACCGGTAGCCCACCGGAAAGTCCCCGACGGCATCTTTGACCGCAGCCAGCACTTCCAGCCCGAAACGGTGCCGGCCCTCGCCGTCACCGCCATATTCATCAGCCCGCAGATTGGTCCGGGGACTGACAAACTGGGCCAGCAGATAGCCGGTTCCGCCGTGAAGTTCCACCATATCGAATCCGGCTTTTTTCACCCGTAGCGCCGCTTCTACAAATTTTCGGCGGATTGTTTTGATTTCGTCCCGGGTCAGGGCGTGGGGTGTCCGGCCGAACATGGCCACTTCCGAAGGGGCCACCGGCTGTTCCGGGCACATGGGAGACAGCAGCCGGCCGACGTGGTTGATCTGCTGGCAGGCCAGGGCCCCTCCCTTTTGAATGGTTTGCGCCAATTGCTGGAGCCCGTCCATGGTATCGTCCGTGTCGAGCCGGAGAATCCGGTCCGAACCGGCACCTGCCGGATAATCAACAGTAGCACTTTCCACCACTACCATGGCCACTCCGCTTTCGGCCATCAGACGGTAGTGCTCCAGCAGTAAAGAACTGACTTTGCCGCCCGGAGCGGCGTAGCCGAGATAGACAGGTGCCATGGTCAGGCGGTTCTTTAACGTCCGCCCGTCGATGATATATTTCGTAAAAAGGGTTTGTCCCATGGTTCCTCCCTGAATATCTTATAAAACAAAAATTTTGAAAATTTGTACCGGCCAATTCTCCGCCAAGTATATCGGGCTTTTACCGGTTCTGTCAACCGCCGGGATTTTCAGGCCGTGGCCGGTATTTTTTCAGGCATTCAAAGAGGCCGGCAGGGGTTTCACCTTTGGCGATTCTTACTTGTGTCCGGCCCTTTTTTCAAGTACAACCGGAAAGAAACAGCAGATTCAATTGAGCGTTTTTTATGCCTGAAAAAGATTCATGCCTGAAGAGCAGAGAAAATTTATTGGTGTAAAAATTTGAAACGCTCCATTTCCGGGGACTGGAAAGAACAAGCGAAAAAAGGTATGAGAGCGTATTTTATCAGACGGTTGTTACTGGTGGTCCCTACTTTTCTGGGGATTTCCATGCTGGTGTTCTGCATCACCCGTTTTGTTCCCGGCGGTCCGGTGGAGCGTATGATCGCCGAAGCTCACCGTATGCAGGCGATGGACGGAAGTGGCCCGCAGCAATCCTCGCAGCCCCTTTCCCAGGAGCAGATTGATTATCTGAACCGGTATTACGGTTTTGATAAGCCGGTCCTGGTCAGTTACGGTTTGTGGCTGAAGAACGTTTTATCCGGGGATCTGGGAACTTCTACCCGCTATTATGATCCGGTCTGGCAGATGATCGTTGAACGCATGCCGATCTCGCTTTATTTCGGATTGCTTTCCATGATAATGATTTACGGGGTTTGCATTCCGCTGGGCATGGCCAAAGCCATCCGGCACCAGAGCGGCTTTGATAATGTTACCTCGGTGGCCGTATTTACCGGATATGCCATTCCGGGATGGGTGCTGGGCATCTTGTTGCTGCTGCTGTTTGCTTCCAGGTGGGGAATCCTGCCGTTGGGCGGAATGACCGGTTACGGTTTTCCGGAACTTTCTCTGTGGGGGAAGGCGGCGGACATCATCCGTCATACGGTTCTTCCCCTTGTCGCCTATGTCATAGGATCATTTGCGGTCATGACCTTTCTTATGAAAAATACGCTGATGGACAATCTTTCCGCCGATTATGTGCGGACCGCTATTGCCAAAGGCCGTTCTTTTCGCAAGGCTGTTTTTGCCCATGCTCTCCGCAACAGTCTGATCCCGATTGCTACCGGTTTCGGCAATAATTTGCGGATTATCTTGACGGGCTCTTTTCTTATCGAAAAGGTTTTTAATATTAACGGGATGGGTCTGCTCGGCTATGAGTCCGTGGTGGACCGGGACTATCCCGTGGTGATGGGGATCCTGGTCGTTTCTTCCCTGCTTTTTTTAATCGGCAACATCCTGTCGGATATCTGCGTCGCCATTGTGGACCCGCGGGTACGGTTTCAATGATTTCCATTAATCCCCTGACAAAAAAAAAGATTCGGCGATTTGTCGCCATTCGGCGGGGATACTGGTCCTTTCTCCTGTTTGGCCTGTTTATCATGGTCTCGCTGCTGGCGGAGTGCCTGGTGAATAGCCGGGCGCTGGTGGTGCATTATCAGGGGAAATGGTATTTCCCCACCTATGGGGAGGTACTGCCGGGAAACACTTTCGGGCTGGATTATGCTTACGAAACCAGTTACCGGGAGCTGGCTCGCCGGTTTGCCGCGGAAAACGGGAATAACTGGGTCTTGATGCCGCCGGTTCCCTATAATCCATATGAGAACGATTTTGTGCCCAATCAGTATCCGCCGTCACCACCTTCCTGGGACCGCCGGCATTTTCTGGGGACTGATACCGCCGGGCGGGATGTACTTGCCCGGCTGATCTACGGTTTCCGGATTGCCGTATTTTTTTCACTGGCCCTGCTGGCCATGAACTATTTCCTGGGGATTGCCATCGGCAGCGCCATGGGCTACTGGGGCGGGAAATTTGATCTTTTTTTTCAACGCGTCATCGAGGTCTGGACCAACGTCCCTTTTTTGTATGTCATTATTATCATATCTTCCATTGTGGTGCCCGATTTCACCATTTTGCTGCTGATTATGATTGCTTTCGGCTGGACTTCCCTGACCTGGGTGATGCGGACGGTGACATATAAAGAGAGAGAACGGGAATACACTCTGGCCGCCCGATCCGTGGGAGCCTCTGATGTCCGGATCATCTTTTCTCACATTATTCCCAATACCGTGTCCGTGATTGTTACCTTTGTGCCCTTTTCCGTAGCGGAAGGAATTATCGCTTTAACGTCCCTGGATTATCTGGGATTCGGGCTGCCGCCGCCCACCCCGAGCTGGGGAGAACTGTTGCATCAGGGGTGGGCCAATCTGCATGCCTGGTGGATTGTCTGTTCAGTGGTGGTGATCATGATCGTGACTTTGACCCTGGTGACCTTTATCGGAGAAGCTGTACGGGAAGCGTTTGATCCCCGGCAGCATACGGTGTATGAATAATAAGAAGAGAAGGAACGGCCACCTTCTGCTTGCGAAATGTAGGGAAAAATTTGCCAATAATAAAGTTCTGTTCTACGGGCAGGACTTTTCAAGGAGATTCATCATGAGAAAAACAGCCCAATGGATGTTGCTGACGGTTATCGTGGCGGGATTATTGCTGGGCGGATGCACTTCCGAAAAAGAACCGGAGGAACCGCCGACAGCACCGGAGAAGGAAGCCGGCAGGAAGCAGGCGGGTTACCGGGCGCCGTTGTCTCCAGGCGGGCCGCCTGCCGATATTCAGTGGCAAACCAACAGCACGGACCCGCTTTATGCTTCCCCGGATGCCGAGAAAGGGGGCTCTCTCCATATCACATTGCTGAGTTTCCCCATGACCTTCCGGGTGGTCGGGCCCGATTCCAACAGCAGTTTTCGCAGTGCTGTTCTGGGCAATCAACTGGGGCTGATTTCCGTGCATCCCAACACGGAGCGGATTATTCCCGAGATCGCCACCCACTGGGCTTTTGGCGAAGACAAAAAAACCATGTATTTCCGGTTGAACAAAAATGCCCGCTGGTCGGACGGAGTGCCGGTGACGGCCCACGATTTTGCTTATACGCTGGTGTTTATGCGGTCGGAACATATCGTGGCACCCTGGTACAATGATTACTATACCAATGAGATCGAGCGGGTGATTGTCTATGACGATTATACCCTGGCGGTGGTTTCGACCAAAGCGCAGCCCGATTTGCATTTAAAGCTGTCGCTGCGGCCGGTTCCCAGCCATTTTTACGGTGCGTTGAAGGAAAACTTTGTTCAGAAATATAACTGGCAAGTGGCGCCCAATACCGGTCCCTACCAGATAACTGATTTTGAAAAAGGGGGATATATTCAGTTTTCCCGGAAAAAGGACTGGTGGGCCGAAAATCTGCGCTATATGAAACACCGCTTCAACGTGGATCGCGTGATGTATGCCGTGGTCAAGGATTTCAATATGAGCTGGGAGTATTTTAAAAACGGGCGGCTGGATGTGTTCGGCATTACCATGCCCGATTTCTGGCACAATAAGACCCGCACCAAGGTAGTGGAAAAAGGATATGTGCATAAAATCTGTTTTTATAATGATACCCAGCGGTCCGCCCAGGGTATGTGGCTCAATCAGGACAACCCGATTTTTGCCGACAAAAAGGTCCGGTATGCCTTTGCCCATGCCATGAATATCAAAAAGGTTATTGATACGGTCTTGCGGGGGGATTATTACCGCCTGGAACACGGTTTTATGGGGTACAACGAATACACCCATTCCGGCTTGAAGGCCCGGCGGTATGACCTGAACAAGGTGGATCAGTACATGACTGAAGCCGGCTGGAAACGGGGAGATGACGGTATCTGGCAGAAAGGCGGCAACCGTTTTTCGGTGGATGTTACCTATGGTTTTGCCGGTCATACCCCGCGGCTGGTGGTTTTGAAAGAAGAAGCCAAAAAGGCGGGAATGGAACTGAATCTCCGCCAGTTGGATCCTTCGGCGGCGTTTAAACAGATTTTGGAAAAAAAGCACGATGTGGCCTGGATGGGCTGGAGTACTTCTTTACGCCCCCAATACTGGGAGCATTTTCATTCCGCCAATGCACATAAACCCCAGACAAATAATATTACCAATACCGATGATCCGGTTATGGATGAGTTGATTACGGCTTATCGGGACAGTCTGGATGCGGAAGAGCGCAAGTCTTTGTCATGTCAGATTCAGGCCCGGATTCATGAAATCGGCTGTTTTGTGCCGACCTTTCTGGTGCCTTACGTACGGCAGGTATACTGGCGCTGGTGGCGTTTGCCGGAACCGCCGGGAACCCGGCATACTACGGACCTGTTTGAACCGTTTGACAGTACGCTGGGCGGTCTTTTCTGGTTTGATCCGGCGCTCTATGAAGAGACTCAGGAAGCCCTGGAAAGCGGCCGGACTTTTGAACCCCGGACGATTGTTAATAAGACCTATGCCCGGGACTATTAAATTCATTTGACGGTGCCGGAGAAAATCCGGGTAAATCTGGGTAAAGGCGGAATATGCTGATAACGGTGGAAGATCTGGTGGTCTCTTTTGCCACCGAAGCCGGTCGTTTGCGCGCGGTGGACGGGGTCTCCCTGGTGGTGGAAAGTGGAGAAATTCTGGGGTTGGTGGGGGAATCCGGCTGTGGGAAAACCGTTACCGCCCTTTCGATTATGCGACTGTTGCCCCGGCCGGCCGGCCGGATTGAATCCGGACGGATTATACTGGATGGAATTGATCTTGTCTCCCTTCCGGCTGCCGCCATGCCGGATTTGCGAGGCCGGCGGCTGGCCATGATCTTTCAGGAACCCATGACCGCTCTGAACCCGGTCCATAATATCGGAAAACAGCTGGCAGAAGTATTCCGGCTCCATCAACGGGAAAAGGACCAGCGCACCATCCGGAAAAAATCCCTGGAGATACTCGGCCGGGTCGGCCTTCCCGATCCGGAGCGGCGCCTGAAGGAGTATCCCCATCAGATATCCGGGGGGATGCGACAGCGTATCATGATTGCCATGGCTCTGGCTTGTGGCCCGGACCTGCTTATTGCCGATGAGCCCACCACTGCTCTGGATGTTACCATTCAAGCGCAGATACTGGATTTGATACAAGAGATACAGCATGAGACGGGTATGGCGGTTGTTTTTATTACCCATGATCTGGGTGTTATCGCGGAAATCTGCCAGCGGGTGTGTGTCATGTATGCCGGACGGATAATGGAGACGGCACCGGTTGGCACTCTCTTTCGGCAACCCGCGCATCCCTATACGCAGGGTTTACTGGCTTCCATTCCCCGACTGGAAAATGAGCGCAAAAGCCGTTTGCCCGTTATTCCCGGGGTGGTGCCGTCCCTGTCGGAGTTACCCCCCGGCTGCCGTTTCCAGAATCGTTGCCGGCAGGCCCGGAATATTTGCAGACAGCAGGCCTCCGGATTTATAACGGTGGGGGAGAAACACCGGGCCGCCTGCCACTTTGCCGCCGGGCGCGCCGAAGAAGGGGATACGGGTCGTGCGAAACAATAGTTATCTGCTGGAGGTCTGTCACTTAAAGAAATATTTTCCCCTGCACGGGGGAATCTTTCTGCGTACCACCGGCTATGTATATGCCGTGGACGATGTTTCGCTGAAGATTCGGCCTGGAGAGACGCTGGGTTTGGTGGGGGAGTCCGGCTGCGGAAAGACGACTGTGGGCCGTTGTATCTTGCGGCTCTCCCGGCCGACTGCGGGTGATATCCTTTTCGACGGGCACAATCTGGCCGAAGTTAACCGCCGCGAATTGCGGCGCTTGCGGAGAAATATACAGGTGGTATTTCAGGACCCTTTTGAATCGTTGAATCCCAGACATACGGTAGATTATTTGCTGCAGGAACCCCTGCGCCTTTATAATATCGGCGATCGACTGCAACGCCGGGAGCGGGTTCAAAGTCTGTTGGAGCGGGTCGGGTTGCCCGCCGGCGCGGTCGACCGTTTTCCCCATGAATTCAGCGGGGGACAGCGCCAGCGCCTGGTCATTGCCCGGGCGCTGGCCTTGAATCCCCGGCTGGTTGTTTGTGATGAACCGGTTTCGGCGCTGGATGTCTCCATTCAGTCGCAGATTCTGAACCTTTTGTTGGATTTGCAACAGGAGATGGGGCTGACGTATCTGGTTATTGCCCATGATCTGGCGGTGGTGCGGCATGTCTCCGATCACATCGCCGTCATGTATTTGGGGAAAATTGTGGAGTTCACCGATGCCGAGACAATATATACGGCACCCCGGCACCCCTACACCCGGGCGCTGATTTCCGCCATTCCGGTTCCCGATCCGACGGTGGTAAGAAAAAAAGAAGTAGTGCCGGGAGATGTCCCCTCCCCGGCCGATCCCCCCGCCGGTTGCCGGTTTCATACCCGTTGTCCCCATGTGCTGGATATCTGTCGCTCGGTGGAACCGCCCCTGGAGCCCGTATCCGCTGAAGCCGGCGGATATCATGTCGTGGCCTGTCATCGTGCAATGGACCTGGCCTGACACAGAAGATAAAAAGCGGTCGCTATAGCGAGGTAAATACGGCCGAAAGAGAGGTGCCGGTAAAACAGCGGCACGGATTCCGGCCCTGTACTCTGAAATCAGGAAGGGCTTTCCCCTTCCAGGCAGAAGAAGAATCAATGGGATCGTTTGCAGAGAAAATGACCGATATTTTAATTTTGGCGTTTTGAATCTGGCCATGGCCCTGGGGTGCCGCGCCCGTCTGTTTGAGGTTATGGATACCTTTCCCATTTTTTCTGCCGCAAACAAGGGGGTTAGCCGCTGCACCCCAGGCTGGGATCCTGAACCGTTATCCGCCGGCGTTTGCGCCGGGCTTTTTTGACCTGGCAAAGCAGGGTTTTATATACCGGAAAACCGGAGATGGGGTCAAATTGTTCCAAGTCAGTGATTCGGTTGACGTTTCCCTGCTGCCATTCCTCGGAGCCCAGCGGACCGCCGCCGCCCACCGCCGCATAAACAAAACCCGGCATGATTTTATCGGTCACCAGGGCCCGCATGCGGACGCCCCCCCGGGGGGTTTTGATACTGACCGCATCGCCGCTGGCAATTTTGCGGTTTTCAGCATCGCTCGTGTTCATTTGTACCAGGGGGGCGGGATATTTTTCCATGAAAGCGGGGATAGCCCGTAAACAGGATTTCATGTCCGGTTTCAGGGGGCCGGTGCCCAGCACCAGGGGATATTTTTGAAACAGCTCGGGACTGCGGACGGGTGTTTCGTCCGCCTCTTCGTACCGGGGCAGCCCACTGTAGCCATATTTCTGCAAAACCGTGGAGCGAATCTCGAATTTTCCCGAGGGGGTTTCAAACCCGGGTTTGCCGTCCCGGCGCAGCATTCCTTTTTCCCATTTGCGATAGACCGGTGGCTTCGGTTTTTTTTTGAGCACCTGTTTTTCAGCTCCCAGCAGATCGTCCATCGTATATCCGGATTCTTCCAAGATATAGGTTAGCAGCTCCTCCTGGGTCCGGGGATAGAGATGGCCGTAGCCCAG
Organism: uncultured Desulfobacterales bacterium; assembly: GCA_964632805.1. Classification (GTDB taxonomy): domain Bacteria; phylum Desulfobacterota; class Desulfobacteria; order Desulfobacterales; family Desulfosudaceae; genus CAZWCS01. Next base: position 4,102 of record CAZWCS010000025.1, on the reverse strand, counting down.
TTTTTCGGCCAGCTCCGTAAGGATTTGATAATTGGGCCGGGCCTGTCCCACCGGTTCGATCATTTTTTCCCGCCGTCGCAGGGCGTTGCCGTAATAGCAGTAGGATTCCTGCTCAAAGGCGGTGGTGGCCGGCAGCACGATATCGGCCCAGGCCGCGTCCCGGGTCAGCTGCAAGTCGATGGTAACCAGAAAATCCAGTTCGGCCAAGGCTTTTTCCCAGGTGGAGGAATCCGGCCAGGAGGTCAGCAGGGAAGCGCCCTGGACGATCAGGGCCCGGATTTTATAGGGGGTCCTGTTTAAAATGGATTCGGGCAGCAGGCTGGCATGGGGTTCTCCCCCGCAGTAATGGGCATACACGGGAAAGTGTCCGTGTCCGATGGATTTTTCCCGACCGGGAGTTGCGATCTGCCGGTGTCTGGGCAGGGGCAGCCAGTTGTCTTGTGGAATAAAACAGCGCCCGCCTTCCACGTCCAGCTGTCCGGCCAGGGCCCAGAGCACCATCACCGCCCGGATGTTCTGCACCCCGCTTTTGGTGTATTCCAGACCGGTATACATGACATAGCTGGCACCCTCGGCGTCCCGGATACTTCCGGCCAGATATTCGATGGTCTCCGGGGGCAGACTTGTTATCTCTGACACTCGCCGGGGAGGAAAATTTTTTACATAGTCCGAAAAGGATTCAAAGCCCAGGGTCCAGTTGTCCACAAAATCTTTGTCGTACAATTTGTCCCGGATCAAAATATGGCTCATTCCCAGGGCCAGGGCGCCGTCGGTACCCGGCCGGAGGGGGATCCAGCGGCTACCTTCCAGCTGGGCGGCCCGGGTCCGTCGGGGATCAATGACAATGATTTCGGCGCCTTCTTCGGCGGCCATTTTCAGGCGCTGATACATGGCCGGCGGGGTAGAAGTGGAGGGGTCGGTTCCCCAGACGAGAATCAGTTCGGAGTTGTCGATGTCGGAAACCATGTCGGTGTGCAGGCATCCCATGGTCAGCTGGGGAGCCAGTACGCCCAGCGAGGTATAGCAGGGCGCGCCTACCCCGAAGGTATTGGGGGAGCCAAAGGGGAACAGGATGCTGGAGGCCAGATATATTTCCGAACCCTGTAATTGGAAAATATCCTTGCAGGAGCGTTCATACGTTCCCGTACCGGCATAAAATCCCACCGTTTCCGGTCCGTGGTCGGTTTTGAGTTCCTGGAGCCGGCTGGCGATGATCTGATAAGCCTCTTCCCAGGATATGGGGGAAAATTCGTAGGTTCCTTTGGGGCCGCTCCGTTTCAGGGGGTGCGTCAGCCGCTGCTCGCCGTAAATAATATCTTTGACACTGCCGGATATGGGGCAGAGAACACCGCCCAAGGGTGTTTCAGGGTCCGGTTCCAGACGGTCGATGCGGCCTTCTTCGTCAAAATGGATCACCGCCCCGCAGCCGGGGCTGTGAAAGCACAAGCCGCAGATACCGTATTTTTTTTTCATATTTTCAGCGTTATTCAACTGTCTTGTTTGCAGGTTGTTGCCGGTTTGATACGTTGCGAAACATACCATGACCGTCTCTCAAGGGCAATCACCGCTGAAATTTTTTTTAGCGGCCGTACCGTTTTGTGTGCGACAATTTCCGTTGAATTTCTCCCCGGCTTCATATACGTTAGAAAAAATTGAAAATATCCCGAAAACCGAATTTGATGACGGGCCGGGTTGGATGGGAACACTGAAAATCAGCGGAAAAGGAGTGCAGGATGCGATTCAAGTTTTTTCTTCCTCCAGGAATGTCGTTTGTTGTCATGGGGTTTTTGTTGAGCCTGTCCATGTCATCGCTTCCGGTCATGGCGGCAGAAGCCGGGCCGGAGGTGGTTCTGGAAACCAGCCTGGGGCCCGTCACCATTGCCCTGGACCGGACCAACGCCCCGCGGACCGTGGCCAATTTTGTTGAGTATGTGCAGGCCGGATTTTACGACGGCACCATTTTTCACCGGGTGATTCCCGACTTTATGATTCAGGGCGGCGGCTTTACCCCGGATATGCGCGAACAAAAGACCCGGCCGCCGATTCCAAACGAGGCGGACAACGGTCTGGCCAACCGGCGCGGGACCATTGCCATGGCCCGTACCCCGGATCCCCATTCCGCTTCGGCCCAGTTTTTTATCAACCTCAAGGACAATTTCTTTCTGGATCATCGGGAGAAGACGCGGCAGGGATGGGGTTACTGCGTTTTCGGCCGGGTGACCGAGGGCATGGCGGTAGTAGACGCCATTGCCGGCCGGCCCACCCATACGGTGGGACGGTACCAGAATGTGCCACAGCAGCCGATTATTATCAAAAAAGCGGTGGTGGTAAGAAAGGAAGCCGCGTCGGCGGGGGAATAAGGCGTTCGGCCATGTCCCCGGTTTACAGCACGTAAATTTCGTCCCCGAAGATGTGGACCCAGTTTTTCTGCAGAATTTCCAGGGCTTCCTGGCAGCGGTCGACCCCCATGATGACGATGGGCTGACCGCTTTCTCCCCGGCCCAGATAGGGATAGAGGTAGTGAACGTTGATGTCGGCGGCTTTGAGGGGTTTGAGCAGGGTCTGCAGCGCCCCGGGATGATCCGGGATTTCCACCGCCAGCACTTCGTTGATGCGGACGTCGTAGCCTTCGCCGTTGAGAACCGCTTCGGTTTTGTCCGGGTTGTCGGACACAAAGCGGACGGTGCTGACATCTGAGCGGTCGGCCACGGAGATAGCCCGGATGTTGATGCCTTCATCACCCAGCAGTTCACTTATTCGCAAGAACACCCCGGGGGTGTTGTCCAGGCTGACGGAAATCTGTTTTACCACCATTGCAACTCCTTTGATGCCAACCGCTACTCCGCGGGTACATAATCAAACCCGCGGTTTAAGGCTTTTTCGTTAAGCGGGATCAGTTTTTTCTTGTTTTTAAAAGCGTTGTGAAGACCTTTGAGCAGTGCTTCCGCGGAAACCAGGTTGGTTTTTTTGATCAGGGCACCCAGCATGATCATGTTGGCGCATTTGCTGTTGCCCAGTTCCTCGGCCAGATCGTTCACCGGCACTTCCACCACCTCTACATCGCCCCGGGAAACCGGGCCGGTGGTCAGGGAGGAATTGAGAAAGAAGGTGCCCCCGGTTTGCAGCCGATTCTGGAAGCGTACCAGGGAGGGCTGGTTCATGGCTACGATAAAATCCGGGGAAGAGGCCACCGGTGAGGCGATTTCTTCGTCCGCCACCGCCACCGTGCAGTTGGCGGTGCCGCCGCGTACTTCCGCGCCGTAAGCCGGCAGGTAAGTGACCTGCTTGCCGTCCAGCATGGCGGCCTGGGAAAGGTTGAGCCCCATGGAAAGAACTCCCTGTCCGCCGAAGCCGGCAAATATGGTTTTGAGTACCATGTGGTTATTTTCCTGTTGTATCCTTGATCACGCCCAGCGGAAACACTTCGCTCATGACTTCGTCCACCCATTTCCAGGAATCAATCACGCCCATTTTCCAGTTGGTGGGGCAGGGAGAAAGAATTTCCACCAGGGAGTACCCCCGGTTGTCGGCCTGCACCTGAAAGGCTTTTTTCAGGGCCTTCCTGGTGCGGCTGATATTTTTCGGTCCGTTTACGGCCGTGCGTTCGATATACACCGCCCCGTCGGTGAGTGCCAGCATTTCGCTGAGTTTAATGGGATAGCCCTCAAGGTCCTTGTCCCGGCCATAGGGGCTGGTAGTGGTTTTCTGGTCCAGAATGGTGGTGGGCGCCATCTGGCCGCCGGTCATGCCGTACACGGCATTGTTGATGAAGATACCGGTGATTTTTTCGCCCCGGTTGGCGGCGTGGATGGTTTCGCCGGTGCCGATGGCGGAGATGTCGCCGTCCCCCTGATAGGTAAAGACAATGGTTTCCGGCGCCGCCCGCTTGATGCCGGTGGCCACTGCCGCCCCGCGGCCGTGGGCCGATTCCACAAAATCGGTATCGATATAGTTGTAGGCAAAGACAGAGCAGCCGGGCGGCGGTACGCCGATGGCCCGGTGCTGGAGATCCATTTCTTCCATCAGTTCACAGACCAGGCGATGGACAATGGAGTGCCCGCACCCCGGGCAGTAATGGAAGGGGACCTTTTTCAGGTGTTTC
>CAZWCS010000024.1:0-39366 GCA_964632805.1 uncultured Desulfobacterales bacterium | reverse complement strand
CGAGCACGTCTACCCGCCCCTCGGCACCTTCGACGGCGGCGTTCAGCATGGCCTGCCCGCCGGCGCAATGCACCGTTGTCCAGTCAATTCCCAGGGCGGCGATGTTTTTCATGGTGCGGTAGACGGTGGCCGGTATGTCATGAAGCTTCAAGTCCAGAAACAGAGCCGCATCGCCGGTCTTGCGGACGCTGTCAATGATTGCCGGCCCTTCATGCACGAACAGCTCCAGGCCGATTTTAATGGTGCCCACGCGATCCCCCACCAGCCGGAGGTAGTGTTCGGCGGTCGCCAGATCGGGGACATCCAGGGCGAAGACCAGATAATCTTCCGGTGGGCGATTTTTTCTGTATTGGCTCGGCATCAGGCGGTTTGTCCTCAACGGATAAGGCACTGTTTTACCCGGGGCGCCACAATGGCTTGCAGTTGTTCCAGTTCCCTCTCGCTGAAATCCGGTTGGTCATGGAAAAAAGCGGGGGAAAGAATTTTTTCCCGGTGACGGAAGCGTTGTAAGACATACAGGGGCGCCCCCGCTACCAGTTCGGCCATGGTGGCCATGATCTTTTCATCCACCAACGGCCGGACACAGGTGGTGCGAAATTCATAGGCAACCCCCGCAGTTTGAATCAGTTCAAGGCTGGTGCGGATCGGTTTCGGATCGTCGTTTTTTGTCAGGATCGGAAAATAGTCTTTGGGATCGGTTTTGACATCCATGGCGATATAATCCAGCAGGCCTTTTTCCAGAAGATCCCGGATCACGCCGGGCCGACTGCCGTTGGTGTCAAGTTTGACGGACAGTTTTTCTTTTTTGATTTTTTCGCACAGCCCGGCAAGATCATTCTGGAGGGTGGGCTCTCCTCCGGTAATTACCACCCCGTCCAGAAAATCGCGGCGGGTTTCCAGAAACTGAAAAAATTGTTCAACGGACAGGGGCGGCTCGGCATTGGTGTTCAGCAGTTCCGGATTATGGCAGTAGGGGCACCGGAAGTTACATCCCGCACAGAACAAAACACAGCTGACCTTGCCGGGATAGTCAATAATGGATGTTTTTTGCAGGCCGCCGATAATCATTGGGGTTGTCGTTTGTCCACCGATCAGCCCAGGGCGGATTGGGGGCCGGGACCTTCATATTCGGTCTGGTCTCCGTTTGAGGTGGTTTCGGCAAACAGCGGGGCGTTGGCCGGGACTTCTTCCCGAACACCGGCATCAAAAGTTTTTCGCAGATGAAATTCTTCCTGTTTGCCGTCGTTCCACTGAGTGACCGGCCGCAGGTAGCCCACCACCCTGGAATAAACTTCCGTATCCCGGCCGCAGGTTCTGCACGTCTTATGTTCGCCGCTGATGTAACCGTGTTCCGGGCAGACACTGAAAGTCGGGGTCAGGGTGAAATAAGGCAAGTGGAAGTTTTCGGCAATTTTTTTGATCAGTGCCTTGGTACCGGCGGTATCGGTGATCTGTTCCCCCAGGAAGGTGTGAAAAACCGTGCCGCCGGTATATTTGGTCTGGAGTTCATCCTGCAGGCACAGGGCTTCAAAAATGTCGTCCGTATAGTTCACCGGCAGCTGGGTGGAGTTGGTGTAAAAGGGGGCGCAGCCCTGCTGCCGGTAGTCCGTTTCGTTGGCGCAGCAGATGTCCGGAAACCGTTTTTTGTCCAGCATGGCCAGGCGATAGGCCGTACCTTCGGCCGGAGTGGCTTCCAGGTTGAATATTTCACCGGTTTCACGCTGGATCTGTGACAGCAGGTCCCGCATGTAGTTCATTGTTTCCAGTGCGAACTGCTGTCCTTTCGGGCTGCCGATTCCTTCTCCCATAAAATTGAGGCAGGCTTCGTTCATGCCGATGATGCCGATGGTGGAAAAATGGTTTTTCCAGTAGGCGCCACTGGCTTCTTTAATCCGCTGCAGATAAAATTTGGAATAGGGGTATAAATTGTTTTCGGTAAAATTTTCCAGCACCTTCCGTTTTATGGTGAGACTTTCCCGCGCCAACTGAATGACTTCTGCGATCTGTTTCAGAAAATCATTTTTTTCCCTGGCCTGGTAGCCGATGCGGGGCAGATTGATGGTGACTACCCCGATGGATCCGGTCAGCGGGTTGGCACCAAAGAGACCGCCGCCTCTTTTGGTCAGTTCGCGATTGTCGAGGCGCAGACGACAGCACATGGAACGGGCGTCTTCCGGCGACATATCCGAATTAATGAAATTGGAAAAATAGGGGATGCCGTAGCGGCCGGTCATCTGCCAGACCGGCTCCAGATCCGGATTATTCCAGTCGAAATCTTCGGTGATGTTATAGGTGGGAATGGGAAAGGTAAAAACCCGTCCTTTGGCGTCACCTTCCATCATTACCGCGGCAAAGGCTTTGTTGATGAGATTCATTTCTTTCTGGAAAAGTCCGTAAGTATCGCTTTCGCTGTATTCGCCGCCAATGATCACGGGTTGGTCCGCCAGCGTGGCGGGTACTTTGAGATCCATGGTCAGATTGGTGAACGGCGTCTGAAAGCCGACCCGCGTGGGGATATTGATATTGAAGACAAACTCCTGCAGCGCCTGTTTGGTTTCTTTGAAGGTTAGCCGGTCATAGCGCACAAAGGGCGCCAGCAGTGTATCAAAGTTGGAGATGGCCTGGGCACCGGCCGCTTCCCCCTGCAGAGTGTAAAAGAAATTGACGATCTGGCCCAGGGCGGAACGGAAATGTCTGGGCGGGGAGCTTTCCACTTTGCCTTTTACCCCTTTGAATCCCCGCAGCAGAATATCCTGCAAGTCCCAGCCGACACAGTAAACCGAAAGCAGGCTCAGGTCGTGAATATGCATGTCGCCGCTCTTATGGGCTTCCCGGATTTCCGGAGGATAGACCCGGTTCAGCCAGTACTCGGAAGTAACATCGGAAGAAATATAGTTATTCAAGCCCTGCAGGGAATAGCTCATATTGCTGTTTTCTTTTATTTTCCAGTCGATTTTGTCGATGTAGCTTTCCACCAGTTGCACGCTGGCTTTGGTAGCGATGTTCCGCAACTGAGCGTGTTGTTCGCGGTATAAAATGTAGGCTTTGGCACTTTTGTGGAAGGGAGAGTCCAGCAAAACTCTTTCGACGATATCCTGAATTTCTTCCACCTCGGGCAACGGTCCGAGCCCCAGTTGAGAGGCCAGTGTCAGTACCCGCAGAGTCAACTTTTTCGCTTCCCGGAAATCGTATTCTTCTGTGGCTTCACCGGCCTTGGCAATGGCCTCGGTGATTTTTTTGGAATCAAAACCGGTGATTCGACCGTCCCGTTTTTTGATGTTGTCAAACAATGGGGGCCTCCTTTGTTAAAAAAGAAAATAAACTAAGGATTAACAAACAGTTCGTCTTTTTTGCCGGGTTCAGGATTTTTCGAAGTCGTATTGTTGGACCATACTCAATATGTTGTGATATGTCAACCCCAAAAATCAATATATGGTGTTTTTTTGTTTTCCCGGTACCGGGGCGAAATTTCTGTGTCCGGCGGAATGGTTTGCCCGCAATCAGCCTTTGATCACGGCCAGTGGTTTTATGCGGGCAACTTTCCGGGAAATTCCGGCTTGATGGACCACTTCCACCACCGCATCAATGCGTTTATAGGCCTCGGGCATCTCTTCGGCAGCAGTGGTTTTACCGGCGCACCGCAAAAGGACGCCCTGCCGGTTCATCTCGGCGAAAATCCGGCGCCCCCGCGCAGCTTTCTGGGCGGCCCGCCGGCTGAGTATCCGCCCGGCCCCATGGCAGGTGGAGCCGAAAGTTTCTTGCAGGGAGTTTTCGCCGCCTACCAGTACATAGGAAGCGGTCCCCATGTCGCCGGGGATCAACACCGGCTGTCCGGTGCTGCGGCAGGATTCCGGAAGTGCCGGATGACCCGGGGGAAAAGCCCGGGTAGCCCCTTTGCGATGGACGCAGACTTTTTGTTGTCGACCATTGATGGTGTGGGTTTCGATTTTGGCGATATTGTGACAGACATCATAAACCAGACGCAAATCGATTTCCGCCGGGCCTTTGTGAAATACCCGGGAAAAGGCCTGACGGGCTTGGTGCAGCAGTACCTGGCGGTTGATCCAGGCATAGTTGGCGGCGCAGGCCAGGGCTTGCAGGTATCGCTGGCCGACGGAAGAGGTCAGGGGGGCGCAGGCCAGTTGTCGGTCAACCAGGTCCAGCGGCTGGCGACGAAGTTCCCGGGCCATAAGGGCCAGGTAATCATCACAGGTCTGGTGTCCCAGCCCCCGGGAGCCGGAATGAATCATAAGAGTGATCTGATCGGTGAAAAGACCGAAAGCCTGCGCTGTGGGGGGATCAAAGATGGTATCAACCACCCCTACTTCCAGAAAATGGTTGCCGGCCCCCAGAGTGCCGATCTGCTTGCGTCCCCGCTCCAGGGCGCGATCACTTACGGCGGCGGGATCGGCATTTTTCAGGCAGCCATTGTCTTCGGTATACTCGAGGTCGCTTTTTTCGCCGAGTCCCCGGTTTATCGCCCAGACAGCCCCCTGTCGGAGCGCTTTTTTTTCTTCGGCTGTGGAAAGGGACAGCGCCCCCTTGGTGCCGACGCCGGCGGGTGTGGCCGCAAAAAGCGCATCCGCCAGTTTTTCCAGGTGCGGCTCTACTTCTGCCCGCGTCAGTTTTCCGGCGGCCAGACGGACGCCGCAGTTGATGTCATATCCCACCCCGCCGGGGGAGACAATGCCTTCGTTCAGGTCAAAGGCGGCTACACCGCCGATGGGAAAACCGTATCCCCAATGGATATCCGGCATGGCCAGAGAAACGGCGATAATGCCGGGCAGGGTGGCCACATTGGCGACCTGCTGAAAAGCGTTTTCGCTTCGCGGGTCTTCCATCAGGGCCGGGCTGGTAAAGATCAGGCCGGGGACACGCATGGCTCCGGTAGGAGGAATTTGCCAGCGAATATCATCAATTTGAATCAGTTCCATGATGAAAGAAAGGTCTCGGGTTTTGAGGGTTGGCAGGTGCTGCCCGGCGCCGTTTTTCAGGAATCCAGGGGAATTTCCGTAATGGGCAGGGGCCTGCCGTAAAAAAAGCCCTGCGCAAAGCCGAATCCGAGCTGATGACAGGTCTCCGCCTCTTCATGGCATTCAACACCTTCGGCAATCGTGGCGACACCGAGATCTCCCGCAGCTTTTACAAAAGTGGAAACCATCTGGTGCAATCCTTTGGGGGCCAAATGAATTTTATGAATGAGGGAAATGTCGAATTTAAGGAAATCCGGTGGTACCTTGGCAAGTTCTACCAGTCGCGTCTGTCCCACGCCGAAATCGTCAAAGGCCAGCCCCATATTATATAACGCCAGGGTATCGCGCAGTCTTGTCATTTCACTGGTTTCGTTGGTCGCTTTTTCATTCATTTCGATCACGATTTTATTGGCCGGGGCGTTTTCGTGAACTTTCTTCAGAGATTCCAAAAGAACATCCATTTGACTGATTTCATTAGGAGTAACGTTAACAAATAGTATGGGATCGCCCGGCAGTTGACTGCCCGTATCTACCCCGGCTTCCCGGAAAAGAGCGCTGAGATCCGCACTGCAGCCGAACCAGTCCGCCATGGCAAAAAGTTCCGCCGGATTGGCGGGCAGGGTTTTATCAATTACCCGCCCGAGAATTTCGAATCCCATCACGGTTTGGCCGGGTATCTGTAATACCGGCTGAAAATGGGGAATTACCTTGCGCTCCCGAATCAGCGCCCGTAATTTCGGTTCCAGATGGGGTGGATAGGCGGATACTTCGGAAAGAAAACAGGTGTCTTCCACACTGGTGGTGGTATCCGGGGCGAGGCTTTTTACTTTGAATTGGAATTTTCCAATGGAGATGCTGTCACCGGATTTCAGCAATTCTGCCTGGCCGATTCTTTCATGATTAACGAAGGTGCCGTTTTTGCTGTCTAAATCACGAATCCACAGGTGGTCACTGCTTATACGGATCTCGGAATGATACCGGGATATCCACTTGTCGGTGAGTTTCAGGTTACAGTCTGTGGCCCGGCCAATGATAAACGGTACCGGCTCAATGGATACCATCCATTCCCTGTCCGTATCCGCTACCGCTTCCAGATACCATCGGACCCGCTCTTTGGGCGTTTTATTACTTATTTTCACATCTATTATATTATGCCGACTCTTGGCAACTGTCAAGAATATCCGGTGAAGCAGGTATCCGGAGAGCCGACCGGCGGACGGGGATTGTTCTCGGAAAAGGCCTGCCCCCCGTTATTGCCTGCTTGATTCCAAAAAACGGGGCGATTTTCGGTTAATGGGCTTCGGCCCAGTTGGCGCCCCGGGCGACTTCCACTTTCAAGGGGACCTGCAGGGGATAAATGGATTCCATGATGCGTGTAATCAGGTTGATAACGGTCTCGGTTTCTTCGGGCGGGCATTCCAGAACGATTTCGTCGTGCACGGAAAGGAGCATGGCCGCGGAATGGTTTTCCCGCTTCAGGGCGGCCGCCACTTTGATCATGGCCAGTTTGATGATATCGGCGGCGGTTCCCTGGACAGGCGTGTTGATGGCGGCGCGTTCCGCGAATTTGCGGACATTGTTGTTGTTGCTGGAAATGTCCGGCAGGTGTCGGATCCGCCCCAGCAGGGTGCGGGTTTGCCTGGTTTTTCGGGCCGTGTCGATAATGTCGTCGATAAATTGTCTGACGCCGCTGTAACGAGCGAAGTACCCGTCGATATAATTTTTGGCCATTTTCTGGCTGATTCCCAGCTCTTTGGCCAGGCCGTATGGGCTCATGCCATAGGCAATGCCGAAATTGATCGCTTTGGCCTGGCGCCGCAGCTCATTCGTAATCAGTTCCGGAAAAACCTGAAACACTTCTTCGGCGGTTCGGGTGTGGATGTCTTCATCCTTTTCAAAGGCTTCCATCAGGATGGGATCCCGGGAATAATGAGCCAGAATGCGCAATTCGATCTGGGAATAGTCGGCGGAGATGAATTCCCAGCCGGAGCGGGGGATAAACGCCCGCCGGATCTGGCGGCCTTCCTCGGTGCGGATCGGGATGTTCTGTAAATTGGGATCGGTGCTGCTGAGCCGTCCGGTGGCGGTGGCGGTCTGGTTAAAAGAGGTGTGGATTCGTCCGGTTTCGGCGTTGATCAGGTTAAGAAGGGCGTCCACATAGGTGGATTTTAATTTGGCCAGTGTTCTGTGCTGGATAATCAGCGCCGGCAGTTCGTGCTGGGTGGAAAGGGCGGTTAATACATCAATGTCGGTGGAGTAGCCGGTTTTTTTCTTGGTTTTTTTCTGCGTGGGCAGCCCCAGTTTTTCAAAAAGGATCCGGCCCAGTTGTTGAGGGGAATTGATATTAAACGCTTCGCCGGCCAGGGCGTATATTTCGGACTCCAGTTGATCCAGTTGCCCGGCAAAACGCTGAGACAAAGAGCGCAGAACTTCCTTATCCACAGTGACGCCGATTTTTTCCATTTCCATCAGCACCGGTATCAGGGGCATTTCGATGGTTTCAAAAAGCTCCTGCAGCCCGGTTGTTTGCAATTGGGGGGCAAGCAGCTGATAAACGTGGAAGGTGATATCAGCGTCTTCGCAGGCATAGGGAACCGCCTTTTCCAGGGGAACCTCTGCAAAGGATATCTCTTCCCCTTTCTCCTGCCGGGTTACTTCCTGATAGCTGATCATTTTGTGCCCCAGCAGGTCCAGCGCGATTTGATCCAGCCCGTAGCCGCGGCGGGAGGGGTTCAGCAGATAAGCGGCTACCATGGTGTCAAAAATCGGTCCTTTGATGGTCAAACCGTATCGCGACAGGACGGTCCAGTCGTATTTGCTGTTCTGGGCCACCTTTTTTTTGTTCGGATTTTTAAAAACATCCTGCAGCCGCTGGAGAATGATTTCTGTCGGCAACTGTTCCGGGGCAATATCCGCGGTGTGGCCGCAGGGGATATAAAAGGCCTGGTCGGGAGCGACCGCAAAAGACAGGCCCACCAGTTGCGCTGTCATGGGATCCAAAGCAGTCGTCTCCGTGTCAAAAGCAAAGGCTTCGGCCTTTTGTAACAGGGCCAGCAGTTCTTCCAGCGCCTTTGTATCGGCAACGCAGTGGTACTGTTTTCCGGAAAGGTCTGATTGTCCGGACAGCTCTTTTTGCAATGCGGAGAATTCCAGTTCGCCGAACAGGGCTGACAGGGCCGTTTTATCGGGCGCCGTCACCCGGAAAGATTCGGGGGACCAGGTGACCGGAGCGTTGGTATCAATCGCCGCCAGTTGCCGGCTGAGATAGGCCTGCTGTTTGAACTGGAGAAGGTTTTCCCGTTGTTTTTTTTGGGGCAGCGTATCGACCTGCCGGTAGAGGGCGTCCAGAGAGCCATACCTTTGTATGAGCGTTAGGGCGGTTTTTTCGCCGATTCCGGGTACGCCTTTGATGTTATCGGCACTGTCGCCGGCCAGCGACATGACGTCCAGCATCTGTTCCGGACCTACGCCGTATTTTTCCCGGATGGTGGCCGCGTCGATTCGTTTTTCCTTCAAGGGATCCCAGATAACGATGTCCGCATTTACCAGCTGGGCGAAATCCTTGTCGCCGGACACGATAACCACGGAGTATCCCTCCGACGCCGCCCGGACGGCCAGGGTGCCGATGAGGTCGTCCGCTTCATAGCCCGTCTGCTCCAGCATAAGCAGGTTAAAACCGGCCACGATTTTTTTGATGCAGGGAATCTGCATGGCCATATCTTCCGGCATGGGGGGGCGGTTGGCTTTATATTCCGTGGAAATTTCGTGCCGGAAGGTGGGACCCCGGGCGTCAAAAGCCACGGCGGTATAGGCGGGCGACTGCTCCTGCATGAATTTGAGCAGCATTTTGGTGAAGCTGAAAATGGCGTTGGTCGGAAATCCCCGGGAATTGGAAAGGTTGCGGATGGCGTGATAGCCGCGATGGATATAGGCGGTGCCGTCGATTAAATACAGTACCCGTTCTTCGGTCATAGGCTTCCTTCAGCTGAAAGCGGAACGATTGTTCGAAACAACGGCAGCCTTTATCTTTTCTCCTTGGCGGGGGCTGCTGTCAACTGCCCAGCATAAAACTCCAGAGAATTCCGGCCGCTGTCGCCGATCCAATTACCCCCGAGGAGTTGCAGGCCATGGCGTGCATCAGCAGGTAGTTGCTGGGGTCTTCATGCTGCCCCACCAGATGAACCTCCCGGGCGGAACCGGGTACGGCCGAAACCCCGGCGGCACCAAGCAGCGGGTTTATTTTTTCTTTCAAAAACAGGTTCATCAGTTTGGCGAAGAGCAGTCCCGAGGCTGTAGCCACAGAAAAGGCAACCGCTCCCAGAACAAAGATGCCGATGGATTTCGGTGTCAGAAAAACATCGCCCTGGGTGCTGGCCCCCACCGTCATACCGAGAAAGATGGTAGCGGTGTCCATAATCGCGGTGCGGGCGCTTTGTGCCAGCCGGTCCGCCTGACCGCATTCCTTCAAGAAATTACCGAAGAAAAAGGGGCCCAGAAGCGGTATGGAGGCCGGGGCCAGAAAGCAGCAGAGAAATATTCCGGCAATGGGAAAAACCAGCCGTTCGGTTCTGGACACTTCCCGCATGGCCGGCATTTTTATCAATCGTTCCCGGCGGCTTGTCAGCAGCCGCATAATGGGAGGCTGAATCACCGGTATAAGCGCCATATAGGAGTAGGCGGCAATGGCAATGGGGCCGATCAGGTGGGGGGCCAGTTTGGCGGTCAAAAAGATGGAAGTGGGGCCGTCGGCGCCGCCGATGATGGCCACCGAAGCCGCTTCCTTGGGCAGAAAACCCAGCCCCAGGGCGCTGATCAGGGTAAAAAAGACCCCCACCTGGGCGGCTGCGCCCAGAAGCATCAGTTTCGGCTGGGACAAAAGCGAGGAAAAGTCGGTCATGGCCCCCAGGCCGAGAAAAACAATGGAAGGGTACATACCGCTGGTAACACCGAAATACAGATAGTGCAGAACGCTGTTGTTCTCATAGACCCCCAGGCCGAAGCCTTTGAAAAAGGGGACGTTGCCGATGATGATCCCCAGTCCGATGGGAATCAGCAACAGCGGTTCAAAGCCTTTGGCGGTGCCCAGGTAAACGAATATACTCCCCACAATAATCATGATAAAGTGGCGGTAGTCCGCCAGCGCAAATCCCGTGTTGTGGATAAAATCCAGTGCCAGTTCCAGCATGTAAGCTCCTGTTTATTCTTTGGGCGGTTTTTCGTTACATGTTCCAGGCGAAATAGCCGTCTCCTTTTGGCAGCAGCAGACCGGTTTCCCGCAGCGATTTTATGGTCAGATGGGGATGGGGCAGTGCTTTTTGGGCCGCCAGACGGTAAAGCGCGACGAGCAGGAAGGTGTCTCCCAGCTCTCTGGTATGGTTTTGATAAAAATTGGCCAAATCCGAGATGTCGGTAGAGGAAAAATCACCGACCGGTTCCTCCGGAGCGGCGGGAGCGGCTGTCGCAACAGAAGGTTTTTCCGGGGAAGATCCCCCGCCGGCGAGCGTTTTGATTTTTTCCAGCAGGTTGACCAGCTTGGGGACCTGAGAAATGATCAGTGACAGTGCGGCCAGACCGGTCAGATCAATAATGATTCCCAAGCCCGCCATGGACCAGCCGTTCTGGGCGGCAATGCGTTCAAGACTGAATAAATCGGCCACAGCAAAACCTCCTTGATCGCAAAAGATGCGTCTCTTTATTATTGTTCCAAAATTAAAAATTAGTAATTAACTCATAAAAACGGATTGATGTCAATAAAAAAGGATTATTTGGCGGCGTCCGCAACGCGGGGTATCTGCCGGGCGGAAAAAGGGAAACGGTTGATTTTTGTTTACCGGCTTGCTTCTATCTGATAAAATGATAAATTAGTTTTTACCGGATTTGGAGGCCAGGGATGAAAGCCGTTCCCCAATTCCGGCCTGAATCCGGGGCGGGGTTCCGGCGGAAATTTTACCCGGAATGTCTTTCAGCAAACAATCACAACCATTGGGGGTGGCTCATGAAGACCATTATGACAGTATTTTTTCTGGTATGCGTTGGCTGGCTGTCGATTGCGGCAACCGCCGAGGCCAGGATGGTCAAAGTCGAATATCTCGAAGAGGTGAGTGACGCGGAAACGCAATATTTGACCTCGATCAACCTGGAAGAGGTTATCGGGCGGGGAGGGGCGATCACCCGCGATTTTTCCTCGGATCTTTCTTCAATACAACTGGGATCGGTTATCGGCTGGGGATTTATCTCGAAATTGACTCCGGAAGAAATCGGGCGGATTGATGCCCAGGGATTTTTGCCCAGCCCGGAAGAGTTGATGCGGATGACCCGGGATCTGGTGGAAATAACCATCAAGGGGGTCAAAATTGTGATCGATAAGTCGCGCTATACCCAGAAGGAACTTGTTGCGGTCGTTGAAGGCTGGGAAAGGTTTCTGCAGAGCACCTGACGCGGCATGGATCGCAGAATTTCGGTTGCGGATTGTATGAAGTTACGGACCTGTGTGGCTGCAGACGGCAGATTTGTGTACGGGATTCATAAACCCCGTTATGCGGTTCCCAATTTCCGGCAGAATGATCATATTGTTCCTCTGGGACAGTCTGCCGACGGGGGACGAGAAGAAAACCGCCGCAATTTCCCCGTCGCTGATGTAAATGTGCCCGAGGCGGACTGGGTTTATGAAATCGCCAATCCTTTCCCGTTTCGCGGTGTTACCTATATATCCAAACGCTGGGCGGACAAAGCAGCCCGGACGCCGGAGTCAATCGGCCTCGCCCCCCTGCCCGAAGTCTCTTTTCTCAAAACCATGGGCGACAACTATGGCGGGGAGCAGGCCGGCCAAATGCTTTCTCTTTTGCCGGAATCCCTCCAGCTCGCCCTGGCGGTTACCTCCAGCGATCCGGCAGATCTCTGCCGACTGGCGGAAATCAGCTGCGCCCTGATTTTTGACGAAACCTCCCGGCGTCCGACGGGACTGCAGTTTCAGAAGCGGGAATCGGCATCGCCCATACCGGTTATTTACAATCCTGGTTTGTTTGAAGCCGTAGCCAATAATCCTTTTCTGCCCGCTGATTATAAAGAGGTCATGGTTCTTCGTCCGGGTGTCCAGGGTGGCAGTGAAATTGTCGGCGAATGGCCGGAAAACCATGATAAGACGCATGTTTTTGAGTACCTTCGGCAGAACAGCTATATTCCCTGGGGGCATTACGCGGCCAATATGGCCCATGACGCCGTCCGGTATTGCCTGTCCGATTTGACCCCGGCGGATATTACCGGTATGCGCGGGCTTTATTATCAACGGACCTATGTTCGCCTGGCCCGGATGCTGGGAAAGAAGGTGCCGTGCCGCCGGCGTCCCCTGAGCGGCTCGGAGCTGGAGGGGTTACGCAAAGCGGTGGCTGCCGCCCTGGATCATCCTGACACGGCAGAAAAAATTTTCTTTGATGCGACCATCTGGGGCTGGAATTTCGGATTTGATTATGCGCCTTCCCACTACCGGCTGCATGCCTCCCACCAACAGGTGCATCAGCAGTATGCCCTTTCCCCGGCAGACGTTACCACACCGGAGGGCACCATCATACCCGCTTTTTCCGGGGGAGATTTGCTGGCGGCCTTCCTTGATGATTATTATCGGCAAACCGGCCGCCCTTTTTTTTCGGCTTACCTGGAGGCGATTTCCGGAAATCGACGGATGGACGAACGCCAGGGAGAAAGAAGCCTGGTGGTTTATGAAGATGCCCAGGTGCTGCTGTTTGTTCCCAAAGCGCAGACCTCGCAGTGGGAACTGCAGTTGATGACCCGGCAGCCGGTGGGTAATATCCTGGAAGCCGGCCCGGAAGTCCGCTCCGCCATTGATTATGGGATTTATACGGCTGTTCGCGTCCTGGGCGCTCTGGGCGCCCGGATGATTACCACTTTTGAATATTCCAAACGGATTACCCGCCGGGATCCGGACCACCGGCTGCTGTATGTCTTTCTGCCGAAAATTCCCCATTCTCCCGGTTCCTTCAGCGAGGCCCAGCTTCGCTGGATCAACGGCCATTATCCCGAAGACTTCGCTGCTGCCTGTCGCCGGAATTTGCCGGCCTGAAAACCGTCAAAAAATTTTTTCCTCCCCTGGCCCCGGCTGCATTTTCCCCAGCGCGGTTAAGGTTTCATCATAGGCTTGAATCCGGTTGGGCCATAAAAAAGAGGACATTTCCCGGCGCAGCCCGGCGGCCAGGGTATCACGTCGCCGTTGGTTGACCAGCATTTCTGCCAGTTTTTCCGTTAATTCCGCCTGGCTGCGGTACAGGCAGTGGCGGTGGTAAGCCGCCGGTAAAATTTCCGGATAGGCCAGGCGTTCGGGCAACAGGGGAAGGCAGCCGCAGAGCATGGCCTCGATGACGGCAAGGCCGAAATTTTCCTGCCGGGCGGTACTGATGACGAGAGCGCCGCGACGCAGCCAGCGGAAGTACTCTGGCCGGGAAGCAATGAATCCGAAATGGCAGATATGGTCACGGAATTGTTCCCGGGCCTGTTCAAATTCCGGGGGAATTTTGCCGTAGTTGTCTCCCAGCAGGGCCAGGCGGAAAGAAATGTTCTGCTTGTGAATGGTTTCCAGCGCGCGGAAAAAATCCGCATAGTTTTTATCAAATGACCAGCGGTGGTTCCAGATGATCAGCGGAGGGAGGGGCGGCGGTGATTTTTCCGGTTTCGGTTCCGGCTCCGGCCTGGAGACCACAATTCCCGGATAAAGAACGGTTGCTTTGGGACGGATGGCTTCTACGACGCCTGCGGGACGGCAGTCGCGGCCTTTTTGCAGAAAGGGAGGAATGGCGGCCAGAAACGCCTCCCGGTGAAAAACGGAATTGAAGGCGATGCGGTCGGCGGCCAGGGCGGTGGTGATATTGATTATGCCCGTCTGGAAAGCTCCTTTGTCGCCGGGCGGCGGGGGATAGGTAAGCTGGTTTTCGTGGAAATAGACGAGGACCGGCGGTTTCCGTGAACCCGTGGCGCCCCTGATAGCCAGGAAGTCGGCCAGGTTGAACAGGTCGGAGACAATCAGTCCGTCATAGGAGTCCAAGGCGGGTGCGGTTTCCGCAAAATAAAGGGACGCCCCCAGCATCCGCCATTTCCAGAACTCGCCGGGCAGGGTTTTCAGGTCGATTGTATGACGGGAGGCAGTGGTCAATCCGTCGGCGAACAGGGCGTGGGATCCCCGGTAAAACGATTCCAGAAAAAGAAACCTCACGGCTTCTCTCCCGCCGTTTCTTTTGCATAGGCGGCCGCCAGTGACCGGTAATAAGCGGCCTCTTCGGTTTTTTTTCGCCGGGTGCAGCCCTGCGCGTAAATACAGCATTTTTTCCGGAGGGTGGCGATAACGGCCCGGCGCATTTCTTGGGATAACGGACAGGTCTCCAGAATCTTCTGTAAAGACTGGATTCGAAATTTGTCCAATGCCGGGCGGGCGGAAAGCTGGTCCGGATGTCCGCCGCGTTTGATAATCAGCGGTTCGGAAATCAGGTGGATGGGGTAGCGGCTGCTGATTCGCAGCCAGAGATCATAATCTTCGCAGGCCGGCAGGCTTTCATCAAATCCCCCCGTCTCCCGGAAAAGTGTTTTTTCCAAAAGAACCGCTGAAGGGCTGACCAGACACAGCTCCAGGGAGGGCGCAAAGATCATGCCGGAAGGTTTTCGGTGCCGCTGGCCGGGGTTCACCCGTTTTCCCCGGCGAACCCAGATTTCTTCGGTCTGGCAGATTTGGTTCTCCGGATGCGACCGGACAAAGGCTGCTTGTACGGCCAGTTTGGTGGGCAGCCAGAGATCGTCCGAGTCCAGAAAAGCCAGATATTGTCCCCGGCTGTGGGCCACCCCGTTATTTCTGGCGGCGCTCACCCCCCGGTTTTTTTGCCGGATCAATTTCAAGCGGGGCGCATAGGCTTCCAGGACGGCGGCGGTATCGTCGGTGGAACCGTCATCAACGACGATCAGTTCAAAATCCGAAAAGGTCTGGGAAAGAACCGACGCCACCGCTTCTTCGGTCCGGTGGCGCCGGTTGTAGGTCGGTATGATAACGCTTATATAAGGCTGTTTCGGACTGCTCATGGATTTGTTCGTATCGAATATCGCTCACCGAAAACTTTCGCTGAATTTACAGGGTCGTATGGTGATTTTCCACTTCGTTGAACATTCGCCGGATTTTCTGGTAGACCTCCTGATATTTGGTAATCACTTCCTGACGAAAATCATTATGAATATGGTCGATACGGTATCGCGTCCTTTCCAGATTCTGTTTGCATTGCATCCACAGTTCGGTGAGGCTTTCCCGGCGGGCACTGGTGGCGGTTTTCAGGGAATCGGCCGGCTGCGTCAATTGTTGGCGGACTTTACCGTAAATATCATCCAGCCGTGAGGCTTCCCGGTCGGCTTTGAGCGTTTCCTGGGTGATTATATGAAAGTGATGCCCCATTACGGCGTGGGTAATGACTTCCGCAAAAAGATGGGGATTTTTTCTTAAATTGCGGGTGATAAATTTCAGGTATTGCCAGCCATAGGAGGTAAACGGTTGTATCGCCAGGGATTTCAATAGGGCCCGAATCTCGTGCAGCCGGATATTCCGCTGGGAATAGCCCGTGGATGTCAGATTATCCAACAGATGATTGCAGCGTGCAAAGTAATTTTTGAGATTGGCGTCATAGATCGTTCCGAGGACCTTTTTATACCCTGCCTTTAATTTTTCCGGGGCCATTTTGGTGATGACATTGGTGGTCATGCAGTGGGTATTGCTGCCGAATACGGGCCCGGTCAACCGCCCTTCTTTTTCCAGGCGCTGATAAAGCAGGGTGCCGGGCAGGGCATGCAACAGGCCCACCATAGCCTTGGGAATACCGGTTTGCTGGATAAATTCAATCTGCCGGTCGAAGATATCGTCGGTTTCGGTATCAAACCCCAGAATAAATCCGGCGGTAACTTCCAGACCGTAATCCTGCATGGTATGGACGGCTTCCTGAAGGTCGCATTTTAAATTCTGTTTTTTCCCGGTTTCCGCCAGGGCTTCCCGGGAAGGGGTTTCAATGCCGATAAAGACCTGATCGATCCCGGCTTTCGCCATGCCGCGCATGAGCTCGTGGTCTTCGGCCAGATTAATACTGGCTTCCGTGTAAAATTTATAACTGCGGTTTTGGGCTTGCCAGTCAATTAAAGCCGGCAGCAGTTCTTTTTTTACCCGGGTTTTATTGCCGATGAAATTGTCGTCCACGATAAAAATGGAATCGCGCCAGCCCAGTTGATAAAGGGCCTCCAGTTCCCGAATAATTTTTTTGGCGGGCTTTAAACGGGGTTTGTTGCCGTACATAATCCAGATATCGCAGAATTCACATTTGAAAGGGCAGCCCCGGGAGTACTGAATGGCCATAGAGGCATAGGCATCCATTTTCAGCAGATCAAAACGGGGAAGAACAGAATCGGCCATTTCCGGTTTCCCCTGACAGCGATAGATTTTCCGGGCGGTTTTATTTTCAAAATCGGCGACAAATTCGGCCAGAATGGGCTCTGCTTCCCCCAGCACAAAATGGTCCACCCCCGCAATATCTCCGTGGCTGGAGGTGGGATAGGGCCCGCCGGCAACAACCGGTTTGTTTTTTTGATTGGCCAAAGCGATCACCGCGCGCAGGGAATCCTGCTGAATGATCATGGCGGAAACAAAAACCGCGTCGGCCCATTCCACATCTTTTTCGGTGAGGGGGGCGATATTCATATCCACCAGCTTCAGGTTGTATTTGTCCGGCAGCAGACCGGCCATGGTGATTAATCCCAGAGGCGGCATACTGGTCTTCTTGTTGACAAACCGGAGCGTATATTGAAAGCTCCAGTAGGTATTGTTGGGGATTTCCGGGTAGACCAGAAGGATGTTGTTCAGCCAGCTCATAATTATTTCTCCTTCGTCCAGCGCATAATTTTTTTTATTGATCCGGTCCGTTGCCCAGAGGGCCAAAACCGGCATTTCGGTCTGATTATAGTATGGCCGGGGAGGAGATAATAGTAAAATATTAGGTGTTTACAAAACTTTTACAATGCGGGCGGAGAAAGGGTCAAAAAGCCGCGGGGGGCGGCTGGTAGAAAATGCCGCGCAGGTATTTTTGGGGGATAAAACGATCGGTGGTCAGGGTCAATGATTCGGTGGCGCCGATAATCAGATAACCGTCGGGCTCCAGTATTTGGGATATTTTGTGAAACATTTTCTGGCGGTATTCCGGGGAGAAGTATATGCCCACATTCCGGCAGAAAACAATGTCAAATTTTTCCTGGCGGGGCCGGGCATCAAACATATTGTGGGTTTCAAAGGCGATCAGCCATCGGAATTCATCTTTGACTTTCCAGCTGTTGTCGTTGATTTTATCAAAGTATTTTCCGACTTGTTCCGGTGTCAGGCCGCGGGATAACTCAAATTTGGTGTAATGGGCGTAACTGGCTTTGGCGATCGCCGCATTGGAGATATCCGTTCCCAGCAGTCGCAGGTTATACTGATCCAGCTCCAGCCCCATTTTATCCAGTGTAAAGACAATGCTGTAAAGCTCCTGACCGGTCGAGCAACCGATGGACCAGATACGGATGGGAATTTTTTTCGGCGGCTGGTAGACGGCGCTGCGTTTATCAATGAGGTCCGGCAGAATTTTGTATTGCAGCAGTTCGAACGGCAGGACGTCCCGGAAAAAATAGGTTTCATTGGTGGAGATGGCGTCAATGATTTCTTTTTCCAGATCGCTGTTCCGCCTGGCCCGGTAATAGAGTTCGCTGAAAGAGACAAAACCCCATCTTTCAAGAATGGGAGAAAGCCTTGTCTCCACCAGATACTCTTTACCTTCTTCCAGAGAAATGCGGGATATATCAAACAAGTATCGGGATAATACTTTGAATTCCAGGGGGCTGATTTTTGGCATTAGTGAAAACTTACTCAAATGATTTGACAGAGGCCGTGATTTCGGCCGCGATATTTTCCAGCGGTGCGACAACGTCCACAAGTTTTGCTTCGATCGGCCATTTCGGCATTCCAAAAACGGTACAGGTCTCTTCGTTTTGGGCAATGATAAAAGCGCCCTTTTCTTTCATGAGGGCGATCCCCCGATTGCCGTCTGAACCCATCCCGGTCATGATAACAGCGGTGGCTTTGGCGCCGAAATGTTCCGCTACCGACCGGAAAAGATAGTCCACGGACGGTTTGCAACTGTTTTCCGGAGGATCGTCGGTGATTTTAATGATTTTATCGCGGTTGCCGCCGGCTGTAATTTTCATCTGCCGGCCGCCGGGAGCGATGAAGATGGTGTTCGGCTTCAGGGGGAGGTTGTCTTCAGCCTCCCGGACCGTCAAAGGTGTTTTGTCGTTCAGGCTCTGGGCCAGCGACTGGGTAAACAGGGCCGGCATGTGCTGGACAATCAATATGGGGACGTTGATGTTGTCGGGAATCATCGGTATGATTTTGGCCAGGGCCTTGGGACCGCCGGTTGATATGCCGATGGCGATAACCTGAGAATGCGGACGCAGGGTTTTTTTTCGGACAGTTGTGGCGGGCGGGACGTGGACGCTCTTTTCAGGGTGGGGCGTTATGACGGTTGCATCTGGGGTTCGCCGCGGTCTTTGAAAGGTGGATTGACCGGAAAGAATTTTTTTGATTTCCCGTCGTCCCGCAAACGATCGCAGCATCGGTGCCAGGCGTTCCCGGATATATTTCTTGTTGGCGCTGATGGACTCCAGTTCCGGTTTGGGAATAAAATCAAAGGCTCCCAGTTCCAGCGCCTTGATGGTCATTTCGCCGCCTTCGTACGTCAGGGAGCTGAGCATGATAACCCCGACATCCAGGCCGATGCGGTTAATCTCGGTCAGGACTTCAATCCCGTCCATACTGGGCATGTCGATATCCAGTGTTATCAGGTCCGGATGAAGACTCATGATGCGGGATATCGCGGTTTTGCCATTGCTGGCGGTGCCGACGATTTCAACGCCTGGAAGGCTTTTTAAAACTTCCCCGACAATTTTTCTATAGATTATGGTGTCATCAACGATCAGTATTTTCAGGGTTTCACTTGATTCCATGGGTTCTGTTTGCCTGTTCGTATCAGTTGTGTGGAGTAATTGTGTTTTTTATCTGTCGGAAAGTGCGCGGGTGATGTCCAGGATACCGATCAGATATTTGTCCGTTTTCAGTACCCCGGTGAAAAATTCGCCTTGCAGATTTCCCAGGTTGGCGGGTGCGGGCTCGATGTTTTCAACGTCGGCCGAGAGAACTTCGCTCACCTGGTCGACCAGGATCCCGACCTGCTCGTCGTGATAGTGGACAATGATGTTCCGGCTTTTGGGATTGAGTTCCAGGGGGGCCAATCCCAGTTTTTTGCCGATGTCAACCACTGTGACAATCATTCCGCGCAGGTTGAGAACGCCGGCGACATAGTCCGGCGCCTTGGGTACCCAGGTAAGTTCCGTGGTCTGCTTGTTGATTTCCTGGATATTGGTTATATCGATTCCGCATAAAGCGTTGCCGATATAGAATGTAATCAGTTCCGTTCTCCCTTGTTCTTTTTCCTCTGCCTGTTTCATGACTGGTTTCCCGGTTTGAGTGTTGAATATCCCTCCTTATGCCGGGGCAAAGTTCGCTGCTGGAAAGAAGAGAACCTGATGCACCGGCGTGGTTTACGCCTCCTTCGGCTTCAGGTGTCGTTTGACACTGTCAAGCAGTTTTTCCCGGTCCATTTTTATTTGATAATCATTTATACCGGCCCGTTTTCCTTTGATGATATCTTCTTCACCCGCCAGAGAAGTTAACGCAATGACATTCAAATGTTGAAAACGGGCGTCGGCTCTGATTCGTTCCGTTAACTCAAAACCGTCCATTACGGGCATTTCCAGGTCGGTAATGACCAGGTCAATTTCTTCCAGGTGATTATTCAGTCTTTCCAAGGCTTCCTGCCCGTCTCTGGCGTCGAGTATGCGGTATCCGCCGTCTTCCAGGAATCCCTTCACTTGCCGGCGAAAAAAGTCGGAGTCTTCCGCGAAAAGGCAGGTGGGGCGGGGCGAGCTGTTTTCGGTCAATATCTGCTGCTGGGTCAGACTGCCGACCCAGTCGGGATAAAGGGCTTTTACCGCTTCAAAGATATCCAGAATCATGGTGGTCTGGTTGTTGATAATGGCCGATCCCATAATGCCGGTCTGCTTCAGGGCCTTGGAATCGATGGTAATGCTTGCCTCTATCGCGTCAACCGGTGGTACCACCATCAGGCCAATTTCTTTGTTGCCGATGGAAAAGACAATGACTTCAATGCTGTCTGTTTCCGGAAGGGGTTTGACGTTGGTGGCTTCATCCAGCGAAAAAAGCGGCAGCGCGCCCCCCCGGTACTGAATGATTTTTTTTCCCCCGACATGTTCGATATCAGCGGCTTGAACGCTTTCGATCCGCTCCACCAGTGCCAGCGATACCGCAAACTGTTCTTTTTTGCCGTTACCGAACAACAGTAAAGACGTTTTTTCCTGGTCGGTTTTGGCGGTTTCTTTTTCCGCCTGTTGAATCGCCTGTTTCTGGGATTTCTGGGAAATTTCCATGGCATTGAGCCGGGCCGCCTGGGCCACGCCGGTGATATCGATGATAAGCGCGACTTTACCGTCCCCCATGATGGTGGCGCCGGTAAATTCCTGGCACTGCTTCACATGTTTGCCCAGCGGTTTGACCACGATTTCCTCGGAATCCAGCATGCGGTCGACAATCAGGCCATAACGCATGTTGCCCTGGAAGACAACGGCGACATTGATGGCACTGGTGGTGTGAAAGCGGCGGTCCTCGCCGGTTCGGCGGGATTTTTCATCCGTATCCTGTGAATCCTCCCCCTCAAGGGCTGACGTTTTCCGGGATTCCGGCTCGGTTTCACCGGCGGAGGGCAGGGGATACTTCCGGGAGCGCCGGTCGGCAATATTCTGGCGGCGCTCTTCCCGGGGTTCGCCGGTCTCCGGGTCGGAATATATTTTTTGAATCTCCAGGGTTTCCGCCAGATCCACCAGGGGCAACAGACGGCCCCGTAACCGGACGACCTCGGCGTCGCCCACTTTTTCAATGCGGTGTTTGACCTGCTCCGCCGGGATCCGTAACAGCTCATCCAGATTCACCTGCGGGATGGCGAATTTTTCGGAGCCCACGGCCACGATTTGACTGGGAATGATCGCCAGGGTCAGCGGCAGTTTGATGCTGATCAGGGTATACAGACCGGGCATGGAGTCGATCTCCATGGTGCCGCCCAGTTTTTCAATATTGGTTTTGACCACATCCATGCCGACGCCCCGCCCGGAAACATCGGTAACCGTCTCCGAAGTTGAAAACCCCGGCAGAAGAATCAGTTCGGTTTTTTCTTTTTCCGAGAGGGACTCTGCCTGACGGGCGGTTATCAGTCCTTTGGTAACGGCGATCGCTGCAATTTCCTTACCGTCAATGCCTTTTCCGTCGTCTTTGATTTCTATCGATACCTGTCCGGCTTCGTGAAGCGCGGCCAGATGGATTTTGCCGATGGGGTTTTTCCCGTTGTTCTGCCGCCTCCCCGGCGGTTCAATGCCGTGATCGACCGAATTCCGGATCAGATGGTTCAGGGGTTCACTGATGGATTCAATTATGGTTTTGTCCAGCTCCACCTCGGTGCCCTCGATGGTAAGTTCGATTTTTTTGCCCATATTCCGGGACATGTCACGAACCAGCCGGGGAAATTTATTAAAGATGTTTCCAATGGGCTGCATGCGGGTCCGCATGATCACGTCTTGCAGCTCGGAGGTGACCATATTGATTCTCTGGCCGGCGGCCGCGATTGCTTTGTAATCGTCGGAAGCGATGCTCTGGAGCAATCGATTGCGGCTGAGTACCATTTCTCCGGCCAGTGTCATCAATCCGTCCAGCAGCTTGATGTCGACCCGCAGAGACGTCTGGGGGGGCAGAGTGGTTTTAAAGGGCAGGTCTTTTCCCATTCCGGCCTCAGAGGCGGCCTCTTCTTCCAGGTAGTCGTCATCCGGCGGATTGCCCGCTTCCGGTTCTTCCCGGCTCAGGCTTTCCGACGAATCCGCGGGAGCTGATTCCGTCGCCGTTTCTTCCATGTCCGGCGGCGGGCCGTCCGGCCGCCGGTATTGGGTGTGCACTTCAGCAGCGGGGGGGGGAGGCGCATCTTCCGGCGCAACGACCATCAATTCCCTGGTGACTTGATGGATGGATTCCGATTCCACGTTAAACAGAGAAGTCAGAATATCTTTGCCGATCATCGAGGCGTAGAGAATCAGGAAGGGCAGTCTGGAAGGAACCGTGTGATCGAGGGTGCCCACAGCCGCCAGGGCGATTTTGGTCTCAATGATGTTGCCGCTGGTGGAGATGGACCGGGTTATCTCCATTAACGATTTTTCCTGTTCCTGGACGTCCTGAATCAGATCCCACTCGATAATGTACAGGGTTTCCCCCCCCTTCTGCGCTTCATTGATGTCAAACTGGGGGAGTTGAAAAACGGGCTGGTCGAGACCCGGCAGAAAGATATCGACCATCTTGACAACGTCGGATTTCCGTGTTTCCGGCAGCGAGGCCGTGGTCAGCCCGGTCAGTGAAACGATTTCTTCCGAAATATCGACGGTTTCACTTTCTTTGATGTTGTTGACCATGTCCCGCAGTTTATCAAAGGCGCTCAGCAGGATACTGATGATGTTGGAGTCCGGTGAAATGGTTTTTTCCCGGATCATTCCCAGAACATTTTCCACTTTGTGGGCCAGTTGTTTGATGTTGTTCAGACCCATCAGGCCGGCTCCGCCTTTGATGGAGTGGGCCGCCCGGAAAACATTGTTGATAATTTCTATGTCTGCGTCATCACCGGCTTTTTCGATTTCGAGAAGATCGTTTTCGATATTTGACAGGTGTTCCTGGGATTCCTCCACATACATCTGCAAACTTTCTTCATCTTCGATAATCATGATGACTCCTCACTAATTTTCATATTTTGGACTGGTTGCCGGTTTTCGGGTTCCGGCTTTGGTCTCAGGTGCAAAAGAAGCCCCATACTTGCATCCTTTCATTTATACCGTAAAAAAAGAGACAGGTCAATATTTATATGGAAATACAGCGGTTACCCGGATTGAAAAATTTCGGGTTTGGAGAAGCAAAATTATCCCGAAAACAATTTTGGCGTTTACATTCGGCCTTTTTTAAAATAAACTAAAAAATTTATATGTCAGAAAAAGACAGCTGCGCCGCACGGTATCCAGCCCGGCTGCAATCGCAGACACAGTATATTTGGACTTTTTTAAAAAAGGAGCAGGTTTATGGCAAAAATGAAAACAGTTGACGGTAACACTGCCGCCGCCTATGTCGCTTATGCGATGAGCGATGTGGCCACCATTTATCCCATTACCCCCTCCTCCTCCATGGGGGAAATCTGCGATGAATGGGCGGCCAACGGTGAAAAAAATATTTTCGGGCAACCCATGCTGGTGCGTCAGCTTCAATCGGAAGCCGGTGCCGCCGCCTCGGTCCACGGTTCTCTGGCCGCAGGGTCGCTGACCTCGACCTTTACAGCTTCCCAGGGATTGCTCCTGATGATTCCCAACATGTATAAAATGTCCGGGGAGCTGCTCCCCGGCGTGCTGCATGTCACGGCTCGCTCCATTGCCGGGCATGCCCTGTCCATTTTCGGCGATCACCAGGATGTTATGGCCGTCCGGCAAACCGGCTTCTGTATGATGGCCTCGGCCTCCATCCAGGAAGTCATGGATCTGGGGCTGGTGACCCATCTTTCCGCCATCGAGGCCAGCCTGCCTTTTGTTCATTTTTTTGACGGCTTCCGCACTTCCCACGAAATTCAGAAGATCGAGGTGATTGATTATGCGGATATGGCCCGCCTGGTGGACTCTGAGGCGGTGGCCGCGTTCCGCGCCCGGGGCGCCAACCCCGAACGGCCGGAAATCCGCGGTACGGCGCAGAACCCGGATATTTATTTTCAGAATTTTGAAGCCTCCCAGCCTTACTACGACAAGGCGGCGGGGATTGTGGAAAAAAATATGAAGAAGGTCGGGGAGCTGACCGGTCGCCCCTACCACTTGTTCGATTATGTGGGGGCGCCGGACGCCAAATATGTGGTTATGGCCATGACGTCGGCCTGTGAAACCATCGAAGAAACCGTCAATTACCTGGCCGGCCGGGGAGAAAAGGTGGGGCTGATCAAGGTACGGTTGTACCGGCCCTTTTCCGGGCCGCATTTGTTTGCGGCCATACCCGGGTCTGCGGAAGTGATTACGGTTCTGGATCGGACCAAGGAGCGCGGGGCCACCGGCGAACCTTTATATCAGGATGTCTGCACCGCCTTTCTGGAGAAAAAGCAGACATCGCCGGTGATTCTCGGCGGCCGTTACGGCCTGAGTTCCAAAGAGTTTACGCCCAGCATGGTCAAGACGGTGATCGACAATATGTGCGCCGACCAGCCCCGGAACCATTTTACGGTGGGCATTACGGATGATGTCAGCCGGACTTCCCTGGAAATCACCGAGGAGATTGATCCCTCCCCGGAAGGTACCGTGCAGTGCAAGTTCTGGGGGCTGGGGGCCGACGGTACGGTGGGGGCCAACAAAAGCGCCATCAAAATCATCGGCGATAATACCGATATGTACGCCCAGGCCTATTTTGCCTATGATTCCAAAAAATCCGGCGGGGTCACCATGTCCCACCTCCGGTTCGGGCATAAACCCATTCAGTCCACTTATCAGATTGACAGCGCCGATTATGTTGCCTGTCATAAAGCCAGCTATGTCAATACCTATCCCATCCTGGAAGGCATTAAAGAGGGGGGAACATTTGTTTTGAATACCGGCTGGACCCTGGAGCAGATGGAGGAACATTTGCCGGCGGCCATGCGCCGCACCATCGCCCGCAAAAAGTTGAAATTTTATACCATTGACGCCGTGAAAATCGCCCAGGACATCGGGCTGGGCGGGCGGATCAACATGATTATGCAGACCGCTTTTTTCAAGCTGGCCAGTGTGATTCCCGTGGATGACGCCATTCAATACCTGAAAGAACAAATTCAGGAAATGTTCGGGAAAAAGGGTGAGAACGTGGTGCAGATGAATTATGACGCCGTAGACAGTACCCTGGACAATATCGTGGCCGTGAATTATCCGGAAAGCTGGGCCGAGGTTACGGATACCGCCGAAGATCCCTCGGACCTGCCCGATTTTGTGAAAAACGTGATGATGCCCATGCTGGCCCAGCAGGGAGATAAACTGCCGGTAAGCGCCTTTTCCCCGGATGGTATTTTCCCGGTGGGCACCACCAGATATGAAAAACGGGGCATTGCCATTAATGTTCCGGAGTGGATCCCGGACAATTGCATCCAGTGCAATCAGTGCTCCATGGTCTGCCCCCATGCAGCCATTCGCCCCCATCTGCTTACCGAGGAGGAAGTGCAGGCCGCGCCGGGAGACTTTACGACCATTCCCGCCAAGGGCAAAGGGCTGGACGGGTATCATTTCCGTATGCAGGTCAATACCCTGGACTGCCAGGGATGCGGAAATTGCGCCGATATCTGCCCGGCCAAACAGCCGGCCCTGGTTATGCAGCCTTTGGAGACCCAGACCGCAACCCAGGTTCCCAATCATCAGTATGCCGTGAATCTGCCGGTGCGGGACGATCTGGCCAAACGCGATTCCGTGAAAGGCAGTCAGTTCGTGCAGCCGTTGCTGGAGTTCTCCGGCGCCTGTGCCGGCTGCGGGGAAACCCCCTATGCCAAGCTGCTGACGCAACTGTTCGGCGAGCGCATGGTCATCGGCAACGCCACCGGTTGTACCTCCATCTGGGGCGGATCGGCCCCGGCCATTCCCTATTGTACCAACAAAGACGGCTTTGGCCCCACCTGGGGCAACTCTTTGTTTGAAGATCCGGCCGAATTCGTTTACGGCATGCTGCTTTCCGACAAGCAGCGCCGCAGCCGGCTGGCGGACCTGGTGCAACAGGCCCTGAATACGGATCTTGACCAGCCGGTGAAGGAAGCCCTTGCCGGATGGTTGGAGAACCGGGACGATGCGCAGAAGTCCCGGGAATACGGCGACCGTTTGAAAGCGCTTCTGCCGGATCGGGCGGACAACGAACTGCTGGCCGAAATTCACGGCATGGCCCGGTTGTATACCAAAAAATCTTACTGGGCGTTCCTGGGGGACGGGGCGGCCTATGATATCGCTTTCGGCGGGGTGGACCACGTTCTGGCCAGCCGGGAGGACGTGAATATCATGGTCTATGACACCGAGGTGTATTCCAACACCGGCGGGCAGTCTTCCAAGGCCACCCCCACCGGTTCCATTGCCAAATTTGCCGCTTCCGGCAAAAAAACGTCCAAAAAAGATATGGGCGGCATGGCCATGACCTACGGTTATGTCTATGTGGCCAGTGTTTCCATGGGCGCCAATAAACAACAGTTGATCAAAGCCTTCACCGAAGCCGAAGCCTATCCCGGACCTTCTTTGATCATGTGTTATGCCCCCTGTATTAATCACGGCATTAAAAAGGGCATGGGCAAAAGCCAGGAAGAGTGCAAACTGGCCGTACAGTCGGGATACTGGCCGCTTTATCGCTATAATCCTCTTTTGGCGGACGAGGGCAAGAATCCTTTTATTCTGGATTCCAGGGAACCCGACGGTTCCCTGCAGGAATTTCTGGCCGGCGAAGTGCGGTATGCGGCCCTGCAGAAGACGTTTCCGGAAGAAGCCAGACGGCTGAGTGCACAACTGGAAAACGAGTATCAGCAAAGATATGAACGTTTGAAAGCCATGGCGGCAGCCGGGAGTGAGGAAAAGTCCGAATAGTCCTTTCCAATCCTGCTGATGGGATTTCTTTAAAACCCCAAAGCGCCGGTGATGTTCACCGGCGCTTTGCTTTTTTGGGGGGGCACCATCTCAGAAGACGCCTCCATATCTCAGCGGCTGAGCCTGGCAATACGCTGGTCAATGGGCGGATGGGTGGCAAAGAGGTTCATCAGGCTTTTGCCGGACAGGGGGTTGGCGATAAACATGTGTGCCGTGGACGGTTCCGTTTTCATGGGGATCTGTTTGGTATAGCTGTCCAGTTTTCGCAGGGCGCTGGCCAGCCCTCCGGGGTTACCCGTAATGTCTGCGGAAGTGCGATCCGCCAGGTATTCCCGGGAGCGGGAGATGGCCATCTGGATCAGCAGGGCTGCCAGAGGGGCCAGGATGGACATTACCAGCAGGCCCACCACGCCGCCGCCTTCATCGTCATCCCCGCTTATACCCCCGAAAATCGCCGCCCAGCGGGCAAAACCGGCCAGAACCATAATGGCGCCGGCCAGCGTGGCCGCAACGGAACCGATGAGAATATCCCGGTTTTTGACATGCCCCAGTTCATGGGCCAGTACCCCGGCCAGTTCTTCTTGATTCATATACCGCAGAAGCCCTTGGGTTACGGCCACTACCGCATTTTCCGGATTGCGTCCGGTGGCAAAGGCGTTGGGCGCCTCTTCCGGAATGATATATACCCTGGGGGTGGGAAGGCCCGCCTGACGGGCGAGTTTTTCCACCAGTCCATAGAGTTCCGGGGCTTCCCGGGCCGATACCGGCTGCGCCCGGTACATTTTGAGCACAATTTTGTCCGAGTACCAGTAGGAAAAAAAATTCATCCCGCCGGCCAGCAGCAAGGCCACGATCATACCGCCTTTTCCGCCGATAAGTCCGCCGGCCCAGATAATGACGCCGGTGAGTACGCCCAGTAAAATTGTGGTGCGAATCTGATTACCCATTTTTGATACCACTCCTTGATTTCTGGTTTCCGCCCATCCGTTCATGGCAGACTTCCGGATGAGCGATTTGTGTCTGGTGTTTGTCACTTTAATATGTGTCTATTAATATAAGGGCGAAATTGCCGGACGCAAGATGGACAAACCGGATTTGTATTCTTTCTTGCGCCGGCAAGGCGACGTTTTCGGTTTGACAGGAACGGTTTATTCCGGTACAATCAGTCGACAATCGACAAAAACGTCGTTTTTTTTCAATGGACCGATAAACGCGAAGGAGGTGGATAATGACCGCCAGGCAGAAACAATACGACGCCATTGTGGTGGGCACCGGCCCCGGAGGCGCCACCGTGGCCCGGGAGCTGGCCCGGTCCGGACAATCCGTACTTATTCTGGAACGTGGGGGCCGGCCCAGGCTGCGGGGCGTTTTCTGGCAGTATGCCCTGTACCAGTGCTTTCCGTTTCGGAGCATGCTGCTTACCAGTCAGCTGCTGGGTATGGTCCGCGGCCTGATCACCGGCGGCAGTTCCGTATTCTACTACGGTACCTGTTTTGATATTCCTTTTGCCATGCTGGAGTCCTATGGTATTGATGTCCGCCATGAGGCGGCCGAACTCCGGCAGGAACTGCCCATCGGTCCGCTGGCGGACGAGGTGATGGGCGCCAAGGCCAAACGGATTATGAACAGCGCCCGGGAGCTGGGATATGACTGGAAAAAGCTCAATAAATTTGTGTACCAGGACCGCTGGGATCGCAAAACGCAGAAATTCGGCAACTTTTATTACGGCGATCCCAATGATGTCAAGTGGAGCGCCCGTATATTCGTCGATGAAGCCATTGGCCACGGTGCCGAGTTGGTTAATAATGCCCGGGTAACCCGGGTGATCATGGAAGACGGCCGCGCTGCAGGGGTTGAATACTGCCGGCGGGGTCGCCGGCGGCAGGTCCGGGCAAAAAAAGTGGTGGTGGCTGCCGGCGGCATCGGATCACCGTTGATCCTGCGCAACAGCGGCATTTCCGGGGCGGGCTACAATTTCTTTTTCGATCCCCTGATTTCCGTAGCGGGGTATGTCAAGGACGCCGTGGATGAAAACGAGATTCCCATGTCCGCCGGCATTCATTTTGAAGAAGAAGGTTTTGTCATGACGGATATGGCCCTGCCGAGAATGCTGAATACGATTTTTGCCTGCTCCGGTTTCCGGTTCCACCGGATTTTTTCCCATCGAAAGGTGTTGCGCATCATGGTCAAGGTGCGGGACGAGCTGGGCGGCGGCTTGACGGACCGGGAAGGGGTCAGAAAACGGCTGGTCAAGGCGGACTACGAGAAGCTCCGTCAGGGGTATGGCCATGCCCGGCGAATCCTGGAGAACGCCGGGGCCACCGGCATTCACCGTACCTGGATGCTGGCCGCCCATCCCGGCGGCACGGTCAAAATCGGGCAACTGCTGGACGCGGATTTAAAGACAAAGCAGTACGAAAATCTTTATGTCTGCGACTGTTCCGTGATTCCCGAGGCCTGGGGGCTGCCGCCCACGTATACCATTCTGGCCCTGGCCAAACGGCTGGGGGCGCATCTCCTGCAAGGGCATACGGCAAAGTAACCGGCGCTACTGCCGCTGCTGGCCGCGGAACAGCCGGGTCATAATCCGCCCGGCCTTGCCGATGGGGCAGTAGGTGAAAGGACAGTACCGGCAGCCGAAGACCGCCAGCGAAACCAGAAAAAGCGCAAATGCCCCCAGCCAGATCGCAGTCAGGGCGGCTCCGCCCAGCTGATAGGCGTAGGGTACTGGAATGATCGACAGTACCGCAAACGAGACAATGTCCAGCCACAATCCCAGAACCAGCGGCCCGCCCGGCCGGTGGCGGAAAATCAGAGGCACCGTTTTGCCCATGATGGTGGAGCAACTTTGGCCGTAATAGGGGCAGGGAGCGCAGACCAGGTAACGCAGGGGAATGGCAAACAGCAGAAAGGCCGTCATCCATACAACCAGCATGATGAGACTGGTCTGCCAAAGAATGTAGGCGGCCAGGCCCACGATGAACGGCCAGGGAAGGAAGGTCAAAACAGCCGCTTTTTTCGGCCAGGGCGATTGGGGGGGGCAGGCATTGCAGCCTGACGTTTTCTGGCCGGTGTCCGTATTGGTCATGTTGGTTCCTCCTTCAAATCGCAGTTATTGTAATGAAACTGTCTGATTTCCGGCGTAAAATCAAGGGGAAAAATTTTTGCATGCAGCCGGATTCGGTTAAACAAAACGATTGACAACCACCGCGGCCCGGATTATTTTGAGTATATTCTCATAACAGGGTGCGCTGCGGATGGCAGGGGCGGCCCGGTAAAACGGGAATCTTAAAGGTAAGGAGTGAATAACCATGAAAATCGCTGTAAGTTCCTCGGGAAATGATCTTTCCAGTGAGGTAGATCCCCGGTTCGGAAGAGCCGCCAATTTTATTGTGGTGGACGCCGACACCATGGAGTTTGAAGTAGTGGAAAACAAGCAGAATTTAAATATGCCGCAGGGTGCGGGGATTCAGGCCGGCAAAACGGTGGCCGACAGCGGTGCCGGGGTCGTTCTCACCGGTAATTGCGGCCCCAAGGCCTTCTCGGTTTTACAGGAAGTCGGCGTGAAAATTGTTGTCGGCGTCCAGGGGACCGTGGCCGATGCTGTAAAGGCATATAAGAACGGGGAGTTGAAAGCATCTCAGGACCCCAACGTGGATGGACACTGGATGTAACGGAGTTTTTCGCGCTTGCGTATTTGAAAACGCGGATTCGGGGAAGGAGGCAGTATGGAAAAGGTGTTGATCGTGGGTTGCAAAAAAGCCATGGATGATGTCTGCATCGGTTGTTGCCGGTGCATGGTGGGCTTTAACCGCAGGGTCGGGGAGTTTGAGCGGTATAAGGAGGATGGCGCGGAGCTGATCGGTCTGATTAACTGCGGGGATTGTCCCGGTGCGACCATTGTAACCCGTCTGGCCCAGGTCAATTTATGGAACAAGGCGGTGGACGAAAAGGTCACCAGGGTCCATATCGGCCCCTGCATTGTGGATCATTGCCCCTATAAAGATACGATTATTCAGAAAATCAAGGCCAAGGCCGGGGTGGAGGTGATTGAAGGCGCGCACCCGTATAAGCCGGCCGATATTTTTGCCTGAAATCATGATACATGGCCTCCGCGAAAAGTCGTCATTCCGGAGGGCTGACCCGGACGCTGTGTAAAATTGGGGATGGGGAGGTAAACATGCCGCTTTACGAATATGCATGTTCGGCCTGTGGGAAAACCAGCGAATTTCTGGTGAGCACTACGCAACAGCAGGCGCTGCAATGTCCGCATTGCGGAAGCGGTGATCTGAAGAAAATGCTTTCCGCCCATGCTGCCTATGCCGGCAAGTCCCGCAACACCCTGCCGGGGGCCGGAGATACCGGTTGCTGCGGTATGTCACCCGCGGAAGCGAGCTGCGCCGGTCCGGGAAGCTGTTGCGGCAAACGGCCGGCCTGAACCCAGGGGAGCTATTGAACCGGTTCCAGGCGGCGGATCTTTTTTATTTTTCCGGCGAATCAACTTCTATCGAAGGATAATTGGCAATTTCCCGGGTGAAGGTTGCAAAGTCTTTTTCCTGGAGAAAGCGGGAGATCATCCGGCTTACCATGTCGGCCGTATCTACCTGATAATGGCCTTTTTCATTGCGGCCGGCAAGTTGTTTGGCGTTGGCCACAATGGTCTGCAGCGCTTCCGGGGTGATTTCCACATTGGCGTGGATGGTAATGGTTTCGGCGGGCGCGGTCATGCGCGTATCCTCCTTCTGTACTTGCCGGTCTTTTATTCCAGATTGCTGATTTTTTGCTGGATTTGTTCCAGTTGTTGTTTCAGTTGGGCCGCCTGTTCTTTCAGCTCGGCCAGACCTTCCGGATTGGCCGTATTCGCCGGGGGCGTTGACGCCGGGGCGATATCGCCGCTCATGCGTCGCATGCCGCCGCCCATACCACGACCGCCGCCGCCGCGGCATCTTCCACCACCGCCCATGCCCATACCGCCTCCCATACCCAGGCCACGTCCCATTCCGGTTCCCTTCTGACGGGAAGCGGCCTGACCGGAGTCCAAGGCCGATCCAGCAGCAGACTGCGCCGGCCGAAGGGCTTCTCCCGCCCTGGTAAATTTTTCCACGGCCTGCCGGACGGTTCCGGAATAGCCGGTATAAACATCGATATTGGCCGCGGAAAAGGTTTGGGCCGCTTTGGGGCCGCAATTGCCGGTTAAAACCGCCTGAACCCCTTGCGAGGCGGCAAAACTGGCCGATTGTATCCCCGCCCCGCTGCTCAATCCGGCGTTTTCATTGGCAAAGGCCGTATAATTCATACTGTCGGTATCCACGATGACAAAATATTCACACCTTCCAAAGCGCGGGTTGACCATCGCATCGAGAGAATCTCCGCTTGCGCTGACAGCTACTTTCATGGCTTTTATAACATCCTTTCTTTTGGTATCATTTGTTACCCGCCGAAAGCCGGTTGGATAACTCGTGCCTGCTCGGTTTCAATTGCTCATAAAAGATAACGGTTGCGAAAAAGCGGCTATCATTATGAGTATATGCTCAAAAATAAGCAGGCTTCCCGGGTTTGTCAAGCCCTCAATCGAATTTGAATTCCGGGGACACCCTGAATTCGAGGGGAATTCGCGAATTACAGAGATCAAAAGGCGCCTAACTGGCACTGGATAATTTTGATGTCCAGGGTTTCACAGGCGGCGGCCACCGCCATTTTGGGCAGGTTATGAACGGCCGCGATCCGCCAGCAGGCGGCGCAGGAGATTTTGCCGTTTTCCAGAGCCTTCCGGATATCTGCGGCCAGTGCCGTCGGCACCTCCTCTGCAGGGGTGACTTTTTTTTTCTCCGGCTCGTGGCCGAATAACCCCATCTGGCAATGGCGCAGTCGGTATTCCAGCAGATCCGCCGTTTTCCCGATTTCCGCCGGTACAACCCCGAATTTTTCGGCCAGTTGGTGGGCCGCCACACAGGAGAGTCGGTTTTCCCGGCTTTCGCTCCGCACCGCCTCGGCCAGATCCGGTCGCAGGGTAGCCGCCGAACCGTGTTTGGCACTGTAATGGCCGGCATCTTCGTGTGTCATACAACCTCCTTTTCGAATTCCGGGAACATCTATACTTAATTCAAAAATCTGGAGTAAATACCCCGAAAATTATGCGCTGAATTAGGTATGGTTTCCCCGGAATTGCTGCGTACGCCTGATAATCCTCGTCAGAAAAAAAGGTCCGTTGGCTTCTATTGCCCCGCTGCGTAATATGGTGGGGCATTCCGGCTGTAATAACTCTTGCTGTTCTTGCCACAGGGAAAATGGTAATGAAAGGAATGTCATGCGTCAAGCCTAAATCCCGCAAATGAATTCTGTCCCCGGAATTTCGAATTCAAAATCAGGCTTGTTCTTTTTTACAAATACGTCTATCGTCGTTGAAAAGTCAGGGAATATTCCGGCAGGTATCCGGAACCGGAAAAACAGCGAAAGCCGGTTTATTGCTGTTTTCCGCCGGTTTTCGGCCATCTTTTTGTTGCAGATTCAGATAGATATGGTATAGTGAGTTGTGCCGGCGATTTCCGGCACAACCTGTTTTATTTTACCAGATCGACGGATTTAAAGGGCTGAAATGTTTCAATTTGTAATTCAGGGGGCGGAGCTGTATACAGCGGATATACCCCTGCCATCGAAAATGTAAATTACGGAACCCGGATATCCATGTCCGCCTCCACCAATACCAGCTTGTCCTGGCTCATCACCGGCGGCTGCGGCTTTATCGGCCGCAACCTGATCCGTTTTCTGCAGGCGGAGGCCAATCACTGTATTCGCGTTCTGGATAACCTGGCGGTGGGCAGTCGCGGGGATCTGGCCCGGGTATGTGACGTGGAAGAGGTTTCCTCTTCCGCACCTTCCCGAAAGCCCGCGGACTCCAAGGCCGCTGCATCACCGGTACAACTGGTGGTGGGAGATATCCTGGATGCGCAGCTGGTTCTGGAAGCCAGTCGCAATATTGATGTTATTGTCCACCTGGCCGCCAACACCGGCGTGGCCCCGTCGGTGGAAGATCCCCGGGCGGACTGCGAAACCAACGTCATCGGCACCCTCAACTGCCTGGAAGCCGCCCGCCACAACCACGTCCGGCGTTTTGTGTTCGCCTCTTCCGGCGCCCCGCTGGGCGAATGCGAACCCCCGGTGCACGAGGAACTGGCCCCGCACCCGGTTTCGCCCTACGGGGCCGGCAAACTGGCCGGCGAAGGCTACTGTTCCGCCTATTATCGAAGCTTTGGCCTGGAAACGGTCTGTCTGCGTTTCGGCAATGTCTACGGCCCTTTTTCCGGGAAGAAAGACAGTGTTATCGCCAAATTTATTAAACAGGCCCTGGCCGGGGAACCGGTGGAAATCTATGGTGACGGCACCCAGACCCGGGATTATATTTATGCCGCTGATCTGGTCCGGGCCATTGGCCTGGCCGCCACCCGGCCCGGAATTGGCGGGGAAGTTTTTCAGATTGCCACCAGCCGGGAACATACCGTCAATGAAGTGGCCGAGCTGCTTAAAACCGAACTGGCCCGCCAGGGAGAGGTGAATATGACCATTACCTATGGCCAACCCCGGGTCGGTGATGTGCGCCGTAATTATTCCGATACCACCAAAGCCCAGCACCGGCTGGACTGGAAAACGGAGATGACCCTGGCACCGGGTATTGCCGGCCTGGTGAAATGGTTTCTTGCCGACGGGGAAAACAACTCCTGAACCCATCAAACTCGTCAAACTCATGAAACGCATCAACCCATCAAACCCTTAAAAACAGGAAAGCCGAGGTATCATGAAAAATTCTCCTGCCATCGCCGTTGTCGGTTCCGGGTTCTGGGGCAAAAATTTGATCCGCAATTACCAGGAACTGGGGGCGCTGGCCCTGATCTGCGATAACAATGAAACTGTGCTGGCCGAATTCCAGCGCCGGTACCCGGGGGTCGAGACCTGCCTGGCCTTAAATGATGTTCTGGCCCGGGAAAATATCACCGGCGTGGCCATTGCCACCCCTGCGGAAACCCACTATCGCATCGTCCGGGAAGCGCTGCTGGCCGACAAGCACGTTTATGTGGAAAAACCGCTGGTGCTGGAAGAAAGCGAGGGGCAGGACCTGATCGCTCTGGCCGCGGAACAAAAACGGGTTCTCATGGTGGGACAGTTGCTGCAGTACCATCCGGTGTTTGTCCGTTTAAAAGAAATGGCCCGGGCGGGAGAGCTGGGCCGCATCAACTACATTTATTCCCATCGCCTCAACCTGGGCAAAATCCGGCGGGAAGAAAACATCCTCTGGTCCTTTGCCCCCCACGACATTTCCATGATTTTGACCCTGGCCGGCGGCCTGCCCGATGAAATCACGGCCACCGGCGGGTTTTACCTGCATCAGAGAATTGCCGACGTCACCACCACGCATCTGGCTTTTCCCACGGGTCTGCGGGCGCATATTTTCGTTTCCTGGCTGCATCCTTTCAAGGAGCAGAAACTGGTGGTGGTGGGAGATCGCAAAATGGCGGTGTTTGATGATACCCTCCCCTGGGAAGACAAGCTGTTGCTGTATCCCCATAAGATTCAATGGCGGGACAATATGCCGGTGCCCCTCAAGGCCGAGCCTGAACGTCCGCAGGTTCCCCAGGCCGAACCGCTGAAAGCGGAGTGCCGCCATTTCCTGTCTTGTATTCAGGAGGGGCACCAGCCCTTGACCGACGGGGGAGAGGGCCTGCGGGTGCTGCGGGTGTTGAATGCCGCACAGTCCTCCCTGGATACCGGTGGCCGGGCAGTCGGTCTGTCTGCCGCTGCCGAAGAGATTTCCGTCCGCCCCCGAGCCGACGCCAATTTTGTGCATGAAACCGCCGTGGTAGACGACGGCGCAGACCTGGGCCGGGGAATCCGCATCTGGCATTTTTCCCATGTATTGGCCGGTTCCCGCATCGGCGATAACTGCAATATCGGCCAGAACGTGGTCATCGGCCCGGAGGTGTCCATCGGGCAGAATTGCAAAATCCAGAACAACGTCTCGGTCTATAAAGGGGTCACCCTGGAGGACGGGGTTTTTTGCGGCCCCTCCATGGTGTTTACCAATATTTACAATCCCCGGGCGGAAATGCGGAAAATGGACCAGGTCCGGCCCACCCGGGTGCGGCACGGCGCCACCCTGGGGGCCAACTGCACCATCGTCTGCGGTGTCACCATTGGTCGCTACGCTTTTGTCGGGGCCGGGGCCGTGGTCAATAGAAATGTCCCGGATCATGCCCTGGTGGTGGGCAATCCGGCCGGCCGTATCGGCTGGGTCTGTCAGTGCGGTGAACGCCTCACCGAAGACCTGGACTGCCTGAGCTGCGGCAGAAAATACAAGCAGACGGAAAACGGGCTGGAAGAAATTCTGAAAACATAAATAAAGACTGTGAGGAGACTTATGACTGCAAACGAATCCCAGGAATCTGCCAAAGCACCTGCGCAAGGCGAAACCATCTCCTGTTGTCCCCGTGGCGAATCCTTCCCTCTCCCGACCGAATCCGACTACACCGCCGAAAACCGGCGCCTCCAGGAGCTGGCCGCTGAACACCGCGCCCAGGGGCGTCAGGTTGTGGTGGTCATGGGCGTGGGCTTTGTGGGCGCGGTTATGGCCGGGGTAGTGGCCGACGCCGTCGATCCCGACACCGGAGAGCCCCGGTACTTTGTCATCGGCATGCAGCGCCCTTCGCCCCGTTCTTTCTGGAAAATTCCCTATCTGAACAAGGGAATCGCCCCGGTGGAAGCCGAAGACCCGGAAGTGGAACCGCTTATTTCCCGCTGCGTCCTGGAGAAAAAAACCCTTACCGCCACCTTCACCTATGAAGCGCTGACCCTGGCGGACGTGGTGGTGGTGGATGTGCAGTGCGATTACCTCAAGGACTGCCTGGGGAATGTACGCCAGGGCCGGGCGGACATTGTTGCCCTGGAATCCAGCCTGCAGGTGATCGGGGAAAAAATTCCTCCCGACTGTCTGGTGCTCATCGAAACGACGGTGCCGCCCGGAACCACCGAATATGTGGCCTATCCCATCATGAAAAAGGCCTTTGATGCCCGGGACCTCACCGGCCACGAACCCCTGCTGGCTCACTCTTTTGAGCGGGTCATGCCCGGTCGCAACTATGTCTCTTCCATCCGGGATTTCTGGCGGGTCTGTTCCGGCATCAGCGAAACCGCCCGGGAAAAAGTCACCGCTTTTTTAACCAGCATCCTCAACACCGACCAATACCCCCTCACCGTGCTGGACCGGCCCATGGAAAGCGAAACCTGCAAAATCGTGGAAAACTCTTTCCGGGCTACCCTTCTGGCTTTCATGGACGAATGGTCGGTGTTTGCCGAACGCAACGGGGTGGACATCACCAAAGTCATCGAGGCCATCAAAATGCGCCCCACCCACAACAACATGCTTTTTCCCGGTCCGGGCATCGGCGGCTACTGCCTGCCCAAGGACGGCGGCCTGGGGGTCTGGGCTTACCATACCCTGATGGGCTTTGAAGACGATATTTTCAAAATCACCCCCCTGGCCATTGATATCAACGACACCCGGGCCCTGCAGCCGGCCCGCCTCACCCGGGACGCCCTGCGCAACATGGGCCGCATCGTGGCCGCCTCCAAAATCGCTTTGCTGGGTGCTTCCTATCGGGAAGATGTGGGCGATACCCGTTACAGCGGGGTCGAACTCATTGTGCGCAAACTTACGGAAATGGGGGCGGAAGTTGCCGTTCACGACCCTTATGTCCAACACTGGTGGGAGCTGGAAAAGCAGGACACCTATCCTTCTGCGGACTACTCCCTGGCCCGGTTTTTCCGCAACCAGGAAAAACTCCAGCATCTCAAAGTTCAGTCCGACCTGGCCGCCGCCTGCCACGGGGCCGACGCCGTCATTCTGGCCGCCCGCCATCAGGCCTACCGCGACCTGGATCCGGACGCCATGGTGGATATGATCGGCCAGGCCGCCGCCGTCATCGACTGTTTCGGCCTGCTCACCGACGAACAGATCCGCCGGTACTTTGAACTGGGCTGCGAGGTCAAGGGCCTGGGCCGGGGACATGTCAAACGGATTAAAGACAGCGTGGAAAAGCGTTAGCCTGAATGGCGCGTCTTTACCCGTCCCGATATGATTTTTGGCTGAGTATGGGTTGTCTGAATTTACACAGCCCGGTGGCGGTGGGACGGCTGGAGAAAGTGCGGGTATTCGGCAACGATTATGAAACCCCGGACGGCACGGGCGTGCGGGATTATATCCATGTGGGGGACCTGGTCAAGGGCCAATTGAAAGCCCTTACCCGCCTTACGGCAAGCTCGGAAGGCGGGGTGGAAATTTATAATCTGGGTACCGGCCGGGGATACAGCGTGCTGGAAATGATTCACGCTTTTGCCGAGGCCAGCGGCCGGACCATTCCCTACGAGATTGTGGCCCGTCGGCCGGGGGATGTGGCCGCGCTCTACGCCGATCCGCGCCGGGCCGAGGCGGAGCTCGGCTGGCGGGCGGAGCATGACCTCCGGGCCATGTGCCGGGATACCTGGAACTGGCAGTCCCGGAACCCGAACGGATATGAATAGCGCTGGGAAGATAGAATTCACCTTCCCGTTCATGCTTTATTCCCATTGTGCAGCAAATATGCTGCATTTCAGAAAGACAACAACCAATCAAAAATGTCAGGCGGCAACCCATCACCTGTAGCCTGTTTTAAAGATATTGAATGAATATAGATAAAGTGTTAAAAATCCCAATATGGAAAAACAAACAGCATAATGGCTGATGTCCGCTCAACACGATCTTGAGGTCGCGGAGTCACTTTTTCAGGCGGGAAAATACGATTGATGCCTTTTTGTCGGGCATCTCGTTCTGGAAAAGGCATTGAAGGCATGGTATGTAAAAACTGCCGGCGAATTCCCACCTCGAATGCATGACCTTGTCAGATTGGCTGATTTGGCAGAAGTTGGCTTTGAAGATGAAACGCTGGAATTCCTCGATGCGGTAAATACGTTCAACATTGCCACGCGTTACCCGGACGAAAAGTTCAAATTTTATAAATTGTGTACCCATGAATTTACAATAAAACATTTCCAACAGATCAAGGAGATATATCAATGGATGCATCAGGAAATAACCACATCGAAAAAATAAAAGAGTTTATTAATCTTTTAATTGAAAACGGAATCGATGTTTCTGAAGCCTACTTATTTGGTTCTGCGTCGAGAGAGGAATCAAATATAAACAGCGATATTGATGTCGCGGTTGTTTCCCGTGCTTTTGAGGGACTCTTATTCCATGATGTCAAAAAAATTTCCAAATACAGAAGAATGGTTGATCTACGGCTGGAAATACATCCCTTTTCATTCAATGAAATCAAAAGCGATCCGCCGACCTTTTTTAAACACATTCAAAGGCAGGGAATCAGAGTCCATTAGCAAAAAAACCAAAACTCAACACCGCTGCAAAGCCCCTCGCCCGTTGTTGCTGTTGTTTTTGTTGTCCCCTTAAACCCCTTGAAACCACTTAAAATTTACCCCTTGATGCCCTCGTAAAAGTCGTCACTCCGGGCTTGACCCGGAGTCTATGCATAAT
>CAZWCS010000023.1:0-40084 GCA_964632805.1 uncultured Desulfobacterales bacterium | reverse complement strand
CCCTGGCAATAGAAGCGGCCCATAAAGATACGACGCTGGTCGGCCGCATTCGCCGGGATCATTCCGTTCCACATGGTATTGATATGTGGATTGTGGCGGACAATATCCGCAAAGGCGCTGCTACCAACGCGGTGCAGATCGGTGAAATTCTGGCCGAACAGTATTTATGAAACCGCTTCAATCCGGATTTCCGGTTGAAGTATCCACAAAAGGAGCCTGCAAGGTGCGAGAAGCTGTTCCAATCACACTGAAAGGGTATCAAGCCCTGAAAAAAGAATTGGAAATTTTAAAATCCATCGAACGCCCCAAAAACATCAACGCGATTGAAGAGGCGCGGGCGCACGGCGATCTTTCCGAAAATGCGGAATTTGAGGCAGCCAAAGAAAAACAGGCCTTTCTGGAAAACCGCATAAATGAATTGGCACAGAAGCTGGCCCATGCCAACGTCATTGATCCCGCTACCGTACCCAAAGACAAGGTCGTCTTTGGCTGCTCGGTTCTTCTGGAAAGTATTGACACCGGCCAGGAAGTAACTTATCAACTGGTTGGGCCGGATGAGTCGGATATCAACCAGGGCCTCATCTCCGTAACTTCCCCGCTGGGAAAAGCCATGCTGGGAAAAACGCCCGGAGAAGAGGTCACCCTGCAAGCGCCCGGCGGAAAACGGCGATATGAGTTAGTGGACATACTATAACATAATAGAACAATGGAGGTTTACCTTGGCACGCATAACCATTGAAGACTGCCTGAAAAAAGTTCCTTCCCGCTTTGAACTGGTCCACCTGGCGGCGCAACGGGTACGACAGCTGCGCGAAGGCTCGGAG
Source organism: uncultured Desulfobacterales bacterium (assembly GCA_964632805.1). Classification (GTDB taxonomy): domain Bacteria; phylum Desulfobacterota; class Desulfobacteria; order Desulfobacterales; family Desulfosudaceae; genus CAZWCS01. The sequence continues at coordinate 39,260 of CAZWCS010000023.1, read as the reverse complement.
TACCTGGTAAGTTCGCCCAAAAACGAAGATATCGTTGTGGCCTTACGGGAAATTGCAGCCGGAAAAATTACCAAGGAGAACGTAGAAACACCCTGGGATATGTTTTTTCCCGGAAAGCTGGATTCTCCGGTACAACAGGATCTGTCCCCCTCACCAGCTGAGGAGGAGGAGGAGGAGGAGGAAGAAGAAGAAGAAGAGAACCCGGAGAATACCGCCGACAATGATCAGGATGAAGAGGACGAGTAAAAACAATCACTCATGCCGGGGCGCAGTACCTACAAAACGATTAACAAAGCCATCGGACAGGCACATCATCAGTATCATATGATCGCTGACGGCGATAATATCTGCGTCGGGGTTTCCGGCGGCAAAGACAGCCTTACGCTACTCTGGTTTCTGCAGGAACGGCTTCGCCGCATCCCGATTCACTATAACCTCTATCCCTGTTATATCGATCCGGGCTTTGAAAACAGTTTCCACTACCAGCTGGGCCGCTTCTGCCGGGAGAACAACTGGGACATAAGAATCGAACATACCGATTACGGAATCTATGCGCACAGTGAAAAAAATCTGGAAAACCCCTGTTTTTTATGCGCCAGACTTCGCCGGAAACGTCTTTTTGAAATTTCCGCGGAACTGGGCTGCAATAAACTCGCGCTGGGCCACAATAAAGACGATATCATTGAATCTTTATTCCTCAATATGTGTTACAGCGGTGAAATCAGCACCATGAAGCCGTTCATGCCGATGTTTGACGGGGAAATCACCATCATCCGCCCGCTGGCTTTTGTCGAAGAAAAACACACCCGGCGGTTTGCGCAGATTCACAATTTCCCGGAATTCATCAATCTCTGCCCCAGTGCGGAAAAATCCCAGAGAAAAACCATAAAAAACTTTCTGGCACAGCTTTATCAAAACAACAAAAGTATCAAAGGAAATATTTTTCGTTCCCTGCGCAATGTCAAAACCGATTATCTGCTCTGAAGTTCACCGGGGGGGGGATACGCTGGTGCCGCCGCCGGACAAAAGGAAAAAAATGAAAGACATACAGAAAGAACGTGATTATCGACATATGCCGATCGACAAAGTAGGTATCAAAAACCTGAGATACCCGATTAAAGTTCTGGACCGCAAACATTTGTCACAACATACGGTCGCCTCCATCAACATGTATGTAAATGTCCCCCACCAGAACAAAGGGACACATATGAGCCGTTTTGTTGAAATGCTTCATTTCTTCCAACCGGAAATTTCACTGAAAACCTTTTCCGTTATTCTGGAGCAGATGAAAAACGACCTGGACGCCCAGTCTTCCCACATGGAAGTAACCTTTCCCTATTTTATTGAAAAAGAAGCGCCGGTCAGCAAAACTCCGGCCTACATGGAATATACCTGCCGGCTTATTGGTACCAGCACCGCGGACAACAAAATTGATCTGGTATCTGAAGTTATTGTACCGATTTCTTCCGTGTGCCCCTGTTCAAAAGAAATAAGCAGTGGCGGGGCCCACAACCAGCGCGGTGAAGTCCGCCTGGCCACCCGCTTTAAAAAATTTATCTGGCTGGAAGACATGATCACCCTGGTGGAAAAATCGGCCTCAACTGAACTTTACTCCGTGTTAAAGCGGGTGGACGAAAAACATGTGACGGAGCAGGGGTACGAAAACCCCAAATTTGTGGAAGACATTGTCCGGGACATTGCGGTGGAGTTGAAAAAAGATCCCAATATCACCTGGTTTTCCTTAAGCGTAGAAAATTTTGAATCCATCCACAACCACAGTGCCTATGCCACAGTAACCTGCGGCGAGGCCCCGTCCCTCAATGGTTATTAGTCCCGAACGGAAATGCCGCCGGATGATAAAACCGGAAAATGGTGGACCGACCGCCGTCACCGGTTTTTTCGAAAGGTGTATTCCAGAATCAAAAGGCTGACATATACCAATCCGGCCAGGACAATAATAGTAGGGCCGGTGGATATCTCCCAAGTATAACTGACGGCCATACCAATCCAGCTGAAAATCAGGCACAATAATACCGCCACCACCATCATGCGCCACAACTGATTGGTAAAAATCGAGGCCACGGCTGCGGGAATGGTTAACAGCGCAATAACCAACAAAATCCCCACGACCCTTACCAACAGAACAATGGTCAGGGCGGTCAGGCACAACAGAGCCAGATAATAGACGCCCGTTTTAATCCCACAGGCACGGGCGAACTCTTCGTCAAAACAAACCGCCAGCAATTTGTTATAAAACATCAAACAAAGACCGACCACCAGTATATCCAGCACAAGCACCATTTGAAAATCGTTGCAGGAAATCAACAGGATATCGCCGAAAAGATAACTGCCCAGATCAAAATACCCCGGCGTACGGTCGATAAAAAGCAGTCCCGCCGCCATGCCCATTGCCCACAAAGCCCCGATCACCGTATCTTCACGCTGCCCGGCATACAGGCTGACCAGGCCGATGATAATGGCGGCGACAATTGCAGAAAGAACGGCGCCATACATGGGGTCAAACCAGGTCACGCCAAGGCTCTTCTGTATATAAAGCCCGGCACCGATACCGCCGAACACGCAATGAGAGATGGCTCCGGCCAGATAGCTGATCCGGCGCGTTATTACATAAGTCCCGATCACTCCGAAAGAAATGCTGGCCAATGTCGCTACACCGAGGGCAATACGCAAAAATTCGTTGGCGGGATCAAAGACCGCGGCCACAAAGTCAACCATTCTCCCGCTCCTTCTCGCTGTAGCGATGATCATGGCGAACCATGGACAAATCATCGCCCCCGTAAATGTCCTTTATAATTTCCCCGTCAATCTCACTGGTGGGATGTATTACCACCTGCCGATTCACGCAAACAACCCGGTTGACCACTTTTGAAACAAATCCGATATCATGAGAAACCAGCAGAATCGTCATTCGCTGATTCAACTGCTGCAAATTCTCCATCAAGGTTCCCTCTGCTTCCGGATCAATGCTGGCCATCGGCTCATCCAGCAGCAGTAACCGGGGCTGACAACTTAAGGCCCGGGCAATCAACACCCGCTGGCGCTGGCCGCCGGAAAGCCCGCTAAAGGAACGCCTGGCAAAAGAGGCCAGTCCTACCTCCCGCAAGGCCTCTTCGGCCAGAGCGCGATCCTGTTTCGAATACCGGCCGGTGAGGCTGTAGCCCACACGTCCCATTAATACAACATCCATTACGGAAACGGGAAATTTCATGTCGACATGCGCATATTGCGGCATATATCCGATTTTCAAGCGCGCCTTCTCCGGGGATGTCCCAAAAACCTCTATTTTTCCCGCATCCGGTTTTAACAGCCCCAGAATCAATTTTACCAAAGTTGACTTGCCTCCGCCATTGGGGCCGACCACGCAGATAAAATCACCGGGGTAAACCGTCAGCATAACATCTGTTAAAACTTCCTGACGATTGTAAGAAAAAAAAACATGCTCCAAAACGACATCGTACGTTTTTTCCAAAAAAACCTCCCATGAACACGTTATCGGCATTGCGTCTACCATAAAACTTCTCAGCGACTTCGTCAACTGCGTGCTTTGACCCTAAAAACCGAAAAAACAGAAGGAGTGTTTGCGTCTGCCGCAAAAATCTGCTATAGGGTTAAACCAATATAAATTCTTACCACTGCAAAAACAGGACCAGACGGCTTTTGTTCCGTACCAGCCGGGAAGCAGAGAAAACCATGACGATCATTGAAAAAAGAAAGCATATGCGGGTTGATGCGGTTACCCCTTCGGAAGTCAATATCTACAATAACGATGTTCTCATCAAAGAAGGACAGGGGAAAACCCTCAATATCTCAAAAGGGGGCGCCTTGATTGAGACAGCGTTCCCTCTCCAGGAAGGGCAGAAAATCGCCCTGATTATCAGTATCAAGACCGATTTTGTCTATATCAGCAGTGAAGTAATCCATACCAGACAGGAAAACGCGTCAAAATATCAGTCCGGGGTAAAATTTCTTACGATTGATGAAACCGGCCAACAGATTCTGGAAAAATATATTGCAATTTTCACGGAAAATCTGGAGAGTCGATAGGTTGATGGCCGGAACGGAACCTGCCCCCGACAGTTATCCGGTATTATTTTTCAAGGCCCGCTGCAAGGCAGCGGCATGCAATTCGCCGGCAAAATGCACCGGGCTTTTCCCCCCGATCGGGTCCCAGCCGGCGGGATCTGCTGTACAAAAAAATTGGGTCTCCAGCCCCATCCGAAGGACGGCCTCAGCAACCGGCAAACCTTGAATACGTTGGGCCGCTTTCCAGGAAGCGCCGCAGGGTGCTCCCCGAATCACCTGGACAGAGGCAATCCGGTTATCTGCAACTGTTACTGCAAAGTCGGGCGCACCGAATCTTTTCCCGTATATCCCCAATCGATCGCTCGGCGATAAAGCACAACAAATGGGCGGCGTAATCACCCAGCGGTTTCTAATCTTTTTTCCCGAAGCGATGACGGGTATCTCCTGCTGTCGGCATAATTCCGCCAGATCGCAGGATAAATCCGGATGAGACAGATAATCCAGCACCAGGTCTACTTCGATATTCCCCGGCAAATAGGCCTCTGTGTGGTCAATCACCGGCGGCAACGACGATTCAATCGTAATCACATCCAGCAAAAACTGTCCCCGGCCATATTCATGGATTCCTGAAATTTTGCTCTCCGCCCGACGGTCCTGCTGCAGGACCATAATTCTCTGCGGAGCAATCTCCTTACTTTCCGTGCGCTTTCCTACGCGATTATCATTCGCTGTACTTTTCCCTGTCTGATTACCACTTGGCAAAATGTTCCTCCGTCCATCCCGGGCAATGGGACACTTTGGTTTGTATCATATTTTCATCCCGAACGATCCCGGAAAAATGACCGATCAGCTGGATAAACCGGGAGGCGACAACCACTGCGTTCACCTGGTTGGCCCGGGAAGCCGATGGTATGAACGCAAGCGCAACCCTGCCGTCTGCAGAAATAATACGCCATTTATCGGAAAGATCAATGGGATTGTACTGAAATTTCACCGTCGAAACCTTGACCTGCTGCCCATCCAGCCAGAACACATTTTCCGTCGCTTCGGTTTCGTTCACACCGCAGGAAAGGTTTAATGCAAAACTGCGACCATCCGCCAGCCGCCCCGCGGCGGCTGCCCAGTTCCAGAAGGTCTCCCGTCTTAAATAGCCGGCGGTCCAATCCGTAATCCCGAAACAAATATCCGGAGAAAGTGAGTACCGTTTTTCATGTACCCGGATGGAACCCGAAAAGCTGATCGGCCCTGTTTTCTGCGTGTAGGTCCAGCCTCTGAAGCCTGTCCTCGTGCATATCCGCAGGGCAGAGGAATTTTCATGGCAACATTTGAGATTCATTTCCAGCTCCTTCCCCCTGGCATAAATCGAATCCCGGCAGATGGAAATATTCAGTTTCTTGGTTTGCATTTTTGCAGCGCTTTGCTCCGGTTCAGGCGGAATATCGGCCCGCCAGGGAAAAGTGGTGACCGCTAATTCCCCAAAGGTGTTTTCCCGTCTGTCATAAATATAACAAAACGCATTGCTTACATACTTTAAATCGACAACGGCAATTCCTGCCGATATCTGCGGATGATTGATTCCTGCAAAAAAAAACTGTTTAAACCGTATTTTTCGGGCCCACCGGGAACGATAGCGCCCCAAAGGCGTTTGCAAAGGAAAATCCAGGTAGTTGATAAGTGCTACGGGTTCCGGAATCAACCCGAAATCAATTTTTCCATCTTCTGAAATGAGCTTATCCATCTGCTATCTTCCTAAATTAAAAAGTGAATTTAATCTTGATTTTCTAAAAAGATATGATACAACAAAATATAAAATTCGTAAAATGGGAAACCTGTATATTTTTTCAGCTGCTTTTAACACAAAAATAAAGGGGTTTGCATGAAAAAAATCCTTTCCGTCAGCATCGATACCGTAACCCTCAATATCTTCTCCAGTCTTCTTTCAGAGCATACCAGCGACTTTGAAATTATTACGGCGGAAAGCATTAAGGAGTCCGTTGCGATCCTGAAAAAAATCAAGATCGATATAGTTGTTATCGATTTGGATCATCCCACGCTGAAAGAGCTGGAAGTGGTCAAGCAGCTCAGCAGCACCAATTCGAAAATTTCATTTGCTGTCTTAAGCGCCTTTGAAACCGGCGAAATAAAATCCACCATAAAATCCATGACCGCCGTCCAGTGCTTTGAAAAACCCGTCGATTTTAAAGAATTGGCCGATAAAATATTTGAAAACATGGGAGGCGGTGTTGGCGGAGAAATTCACGGCATCAGTCTGGCCTCGTTTCTCCAGATGTCGGAAATGGAAAGAACCTCGTGTACTTTGAAAGTCAAAGTCAGCGACGAGAAGGTGGGGCGGCTCTACCTGATAAAAGGCGCCTTGGTCGCGGCAGAAACAGGAAATAACAAAAATGAAGAGGCGGCTTATGAAATTCTTGCCTGGGATAATCCGGTAATTGAAATCGAAGATGCCGATCCGAATGTCAAAAAAGAGATCCAAACTCCCCTGATGAACCTGCTGATGGAAGGGGTAAGACGAAAAGATGAAAAGGCGGCCGGCGCGAAAAAAGGTAAGGCCGGAACCGCTGCCAAAAAATCGCCAAAAATCTCCATTACTCCCGGTGCGGAAAAGATAAAAAGTTCAGCCCCCAAAAAAGCCGCCGCAACCAGCCAGAAACTTCCCAAGGAGCTGGCGGAAAAAGCCGCCCAAAAATCCGACAAAATTACCGATGCCGGGGCCATCCTGAAACGCCAGCGTCTTATCTCCAACGCCATTAAAGCGGGAGGCGCGGTGGTGGCGGTGATCCTTCTGGCCTGTTTGTGGCTGTACCTCATCAGTCCCTGGATGGACGAACGCGCCTATCAACAAACGCTGACAAACATGCAGAATGCTACCCGGCTCGAAGAAAAAATAGACATCCTCGAAAATTATATCACCCAAGCCCCGGAAGGATATGCCCAGAAAGCGAAAAACGTAAAACAGCAGGTGGTTCAGGATATGAAAAACAAAGCTTTTGATGAAGCCGTCCAGACTGTCAGCAAGCTTCCCATTGATGACAGTTATAAAGAAAAAGCCGAGGCCGTTTATAACCGGTTCCTTAAACAGTATCCGGACAGCCCGTACACGGATCAAGTGAACAAAATGATTTCCCGGATTCCGGAGGTTATCAATGATGACGCTTTCCGGAAACTGAAGGCCATTCCCGCTCAAAAACTGAGTAAACGCCTCGAAGCCTGTCAAGACTATCTTGCCAAGTATCCGGACAGCAGCAATACCGAAACAGTCAAAAAGATGATCGATGAGCTGGGAGAAAAATTTTACAGCCATATCGTTGTCGTTAAAGAGCAGTGCAACCGGAAGAATGATTGGGAGCAATGCATCAAATTGTGTGATTACTTTGCGGAAAACTTTTCGCAGCACAACCGGTCAGATGATGTCCTGCACCTGAAAAAAACCATGGTGGAGAAAAAAGACTGGCATGCGGTGACGCAAAAAATTGATGAAAAAGAGAAATATTCCGAAAAAGCAAAAGGCCTTTATCAGGATTATCTCCAGAAACACCCGGATTCCGCGCTCCAGAAAATGGTAGAAAACCGGCTCGCCCATATCGAAAAGCTCCAAAACGAAAAAAAGGAATGGGAAAACACACTCCAGTATGCCACCAATGCAAACATTTCGATTTTTGACCGGGTAAACCGGGTGAATGCGTATATGAAAAGTAACCCGCCGGATTCCTATGCTAACAAAGCAAAAGCAATTCTAGCCAGGCTGGAAAAGGAAAAAGCGGTGGTCAGCGAAAACCTGCGTCTGCAAAAGGAACAGGAAGAACGGGAACAACAGCGGCAGCAGAACATCCAGGAAAAAAGAGCAAGGGTCCGGTCGGCGCTCAACGGCATGTCCGGAAAATTTGTGGAAAAAACGGAAGGAACGGTGACAGATATCCAAACGGGATTGACCTGGTGCATGCTGGATTCCTCCGTTATGACCGACGCCTGCCTGGATTACGCCAGGGCGAAAGAATATGTTGAAAATCTCTCCACCGGCGGATATACTGACTGGCGTTTGCCTACACCCAACGAACTGATCATCATCTATAACAACACCCCGACCTTCCCCGCCGTAGAGGAAACAGACTGGTACTGGACTTCTGAAGTCTTTTCAGCAGCCTGGCAAAAAAAGGTCAATACCGTAAAACAAACTCCAGCAGGGAAGTGGCAGAAAAGCGAAACAAATTTGAATAAATGCGGTACAGTGCGGGCGGTCCGGCCATAATTCCGGCCCGTTTTGTCAAAAATTGTCGCATAAAACACCAAAAACTGTCACCGGAGATAAATTTACTCTGAGAACATCGGCCGGAAATAAAGAATTACTATAAATTACAAATCGTTATTTTATAGACGAGATCTGGGGAAAGGCATGATTTTTGCATAAGTGAACAGGGGAAATTCTTGGTTTTTCCCAAAGGGCAATGAAAGATAACAACCTATGCAGGCAAAAATAGCAATAGCATTCGGCGTGGTCGTGGCGCTCTTTATCGGCTTTATGACGTATCGGCATTTTCAACAAAAAGAAAGTAATCGCGCCTACAAAGAAGACACATACAGCCGCATGACAGAAATGGCCCAAAAATCGTCGGAAGCGGGGCTGGCCTATATGGGGATGGCCATAAAGAATTATCAACGGGAAAAAAATGAATACCCTCCGGAACTGGCGGCCCTTTATCCGGATTATATTCAAGACAAATCTTTTATTGAAGAGGTGGCCTGGGAATATACGCCCGGCGAAAAAAATTTCAGACTGGCCAAAACGATCAACCGGCAAACTGCTTATATCGACAACAACCTGAGCCCCCGCTCCGAAAAGAAAGAGGTGCAAGTAGCCGCCCGGCAAAACCAATCTTCCTCTTCTGCAAGACAGCACCAGGCCGCCGGCGCACAGGAGAAGACGGATAAAAGTCAGCGCTACGCCCGCTTGCAGCCGAGCGAAGAACGACAATACAGCCAGGAAGAACTGAGCAGAATGCGGGAGAAGCTCCTGAAGGACCTTACCTCTGGCAAGCTCTCCCAGGATAACTATGGATGGTCGGTCTTTGCGGAACCGAAAAGAACCGGTCCGATCTATACCGTTGCGGAGGGTACCGGAAATCTGCCGGGAGGGCTTGGCGACCACTACCTGGCCTGGAAAAACCAGGACGGTACAATCGGCTTCGGCAATGTCATGTACCCGGACCTGCATCAGAATTCCGCCTATCAGGAAGGTCGATGGTTTCGGGCGAAACATCCCCAAACAGAGGCGTCATCAAACCTGCCGGAGGATTATCCAACAGCTTCCAAAGCCAACGAGGAACTGGCCGGAAAATACGGCAATCAGTATTTAACCTGGAAGGACAGCCGCGGCAGTCTCGGCTTCGGCAATATTATGTATCCGGAAGAACGTTCCCATCTGGTGTATACCAACGGCAGCTGGATCACCCCTCCCGCGGAAGCGCCGGAAACCATAAAAATGGACGGCCAGAACCTGCTTACCCAAAATGTTTCCAACAATCCGGATACGATAGCTGCCAAACACGGCCAAACCTACCTGACCTGGAAAAGCCCGAACGGGGCCATCGGATTTGGCAACGTCATGTATCCTCAAGCGCAGCGTTACTCGGTTTATCAAAACGGACAGTGGCTGGAAACAAAATCCGCAACAACGGCTTCCGGCGAAAAGATGCCCGGAGAAGAACAGGCTTCCATCAGCTATAATGATTTATGGAAAAAATATGAGAACGGTTTTTATGTCTGGCAAAGCCCTTCGGGAGCACTGGGATTTGGCAATGTCAATTACCCCGACCAGAACGCCGGACCTTTATCCTTTGCCAGAGACAACAATGACATAATCCCAGAAGAACAATAGTGGAGGTGTCGTCATGTCAAAAAACAACCGGGGTTTCACAATACTCGAACTGCTGACCGTCCTCGGCATAATCAACATATTGGCCAGCATTGCCATTTTGCCTTATATGAGCATGCGGGCGAAGGGAGCGGATTCCGTGGCAGTATCAGATGCCAGAAATATTGTAACCGAAGTCAACGAAAACTTCATCGGCCGGAACTACCCGGATTACAGTGTCCACAGCGGGCAAAAAGTCGGGCTGAAACCCGACGGGACCTATGCCTTTACATTGTCTGAAGGCGTGAAAATGATTATCTTGAGTGCCTCCCCGATGAACGCCGGTATGGGCAACGGCAAACTGGAAGCTCTTTTTTATCACGTATCCGGCAGTCCGGACAACAACCCCGCCCCCACAGACCGGCGGGTATACTATATCCTGGTTGATGAAAAAACAGGCCTGCTGTCCGCACCGACGTCCTTTTAATGTTAATGAGCTTATTGGGTTCTTCATAGCGGTTGCGCTGCAGCCGTCTTTTATAAACCGGATCATTCGCCGAAGCCAATCCTACCTTTGGACATTCTCCTCTTGACTTCGCAGCATCAATGGGAAAAACTGCTGCTTGAAAATAAATGGCAAACAGATAGGCACCGCCCATAAAAAACGGTTCTGTTTACCAGTGCCCGTTCTTTTCCCAGGCGGTGAACACCAGATATACGAAAACCATGCCTGTTTACGAATATACCGCTATTAACGCCCGCGGCAAAAATGTATCCGGAATTATCGACGCAGACGGTGAAACTGCGGCCCGGGAAAAACTCCGGGCGTCCAACCTGTTTCCCGCCTCCATTAAAGAAGCCTATAATCGCAGGGAAAAACAAAGCAATCAGAAATTTTTCCTCTTTCATTTGATGAACCGGATCAAATCCGGTGAACTGGCTGCGACCACCCGTCAGCTGGCAACCCTGGTGGGCTCGGGATTCCCCTTGGTATCGGCGATTTACACCCTGATTCCCCAGGCCCAGTCCCCGCCGCTGAAAAAAATGCTGTCCCGCCTGAAAGATACCATTGAAGAGGGAAACAGCTTTGCCGAAGCGCTTGCTCATTTTCCGGAAACCTTTTCTCCGATTTATGTGAACATGGTCCGGGCGGGCGAAGCCTCTGGTACCCTGGAAATCGTTCTGGAGCAACTGGCTGATATACACGAAAATCAACAGGCCCGGAAAAATCAGATCCTCTCGATTTTGGCCTACCCGGCGGTCATGACCGTTATCGGCTGCGCCATTCTTTTCTTTTTGCTGACCCAAATCGTTCCCGAGTTTGTCACCATCTTTGGTGATATGAATCAGGCGCTTCCCGATCTGACCCGCTTCATTATCGGTCTGAGCAATTTTCTGGGAAAGTACTGGCTGCTGATAGTACTTTTTTTTGTGGGAATTGTTTTGTCCGGACGCAAAATACGCCAGACGGAAAAAGGGGGCTATCTGATAGACAAAGCCATTCTGTCTATACCGGGAATCCGGACCATAGCCCGGAAAATCGCTGTTGCCCGATTCTGCGGAACGCTGGGGTCTCTTCTGGAAAACGGTATTCCCATGCTGACTGCTCTCGAAATTGTGAAAAACATTGTTGGAAACCGGCTCATCGCAGCCGCCATTGAAGAAACCGCCGATAAAGTGGAAAAAGGGATGGGATTGGGTATAAGTCTGGAGGAAACAGGCATATTCCCGCATCTGTCGATTCAAATGATCAAAGTTGGAGAACAAAGCGGTGATTTGGAAGAAATGCTGAAAAAAACCGCCCAGATTTTTGACAATGAAGTAAAAACCGCGCTGTCCGGCCTGACCTCGCTGCTCCAGCCCGTACTGGTGGTCTTTATGGGGATAATTGTCGGAATTATCGTACTGGCGATTGTTCTTCCGATTTTTGAGATGAATCCGCTTCTCTGAACACCCAGACGGCAAGCAGAGAACGGGAAAAAGCAAAGAGCGGCCAGCCCTCCGCCCAGTATCCCGATTAGAGAGAGCCACATGAATCGCAGGAGATCAGGCGTTGTCAATTTGACCGCGATACTCCCCTATGTCTGTCCCTACCGCAGGGTGACCCGCAAAACCTCGGCAATACTCGTTTCTCCGGCCAGAACCTTGCGGATACCATCTTCCCGCAGGGTGGTCATCCCCTGTTTGACGGCCGCCTCTTCAATTCGCCCGGAATCATGAGTACTGATAATAATTTTTTTCATATTTTCGGTCATGACCATGATTTCAAAAATTCCAACCCGTCCACTATAACCGGTGTGCAAACACTGCGGACACCCTTTCTTGCGGTATATTTCGGCCCCCCGAAACCGTTCCGGATTACCGCCGATACTTTTTATCGCCTCCACGTCAGGAACATACCGTTCCTTGCAATGCGGGCACAACACCCGAACCAGCCGCTGCGCAATAACGGCGATAATGGAAGAGGAAATCAAAAACGGTTCCACCCCGATATCCACCAAACGGGTTATGGCACTTGCAGAATCGTTGGTGTGCAAAGTCGAAAACACCAGATGCCCGGTCAGGGCTGATTGAACGGCAATCTCCGCCGTTTCCTTATCCCGTATTTCCCCGATCAGAATGACATCCGGATCCTGGCGTACAATGGATCGCAGTCCCCGCGCAAACGTCAGCCCGATTTTCTGGTTGACCTGTATCTGATTAATACCACTGATTTGGTATTCAACCGGATCTTCCACTGTAATAATATTAATATCCGGCTTATGAATAGACGACAGGGCTGCATAAAGCGAGGTGGTCTTACCACTGCCGGTGGGACCGGTAACCAGAATGATACCGTTGGCATAGCGGATCAGATGATAAATGAGATCGAATTTGTCCTGCTCCAGCCCGAGCTCCGAAAGTTGGAATATGGCGCTGCTTTTATTTAAAAGGCGGAGAACCAGCCGTTCTCCCGCAGTAATCGGAATGGAAGAAACGCGGATATCGATCTCCTGATCACCGGCACGAACCTGTAAACGGCCGTCCTGGGGCAGCCGTTTTTCCGCAATATTCATGTTGGCCATCACTTTAATGCGAGACACCAGCGCCGGCTGAATCCGCTTGGGCGGCGACAAGAAATCATACAATATACCGTCGACACGATATCGGATCTTAAAACTGTCTTGATACGCTTCCAGATGAATGTCGCTGGCTTGCGCTTTTACCGCCTCCGAGACAATATAATTGACAAGCTTGATAATCGGGGCGTCACTGGACTCGTCCAAAAGATCCGTGGTCTGATCGATCTCATCAATAATATTGTCCGCCCCTTCCATGTCCCGGACAATGGCTTCGGCGGTTCCGTCATCTTTTTGAAAAAGATCGCTGATCGCCGAGTAGATCGACTCTCTTGAAGCCAAAACCAGGGAATAATCATGAACCGCCAGCATCCGGGCCAGATCGTCAATAACAAAAAATCGTGAAGGATCATTGATCGCGATGACCGCCGTAATCCGCTGCGGATCTTCTGTTTCATCCTTTTGAACGGGAACGACAAAGTGCTTTTTCATAAATGCCGCCGGCACCTTCTGCGCCCACTCCCGCACCTCCTCCGGAATTGACAGCTCGTCCTGCAGAGCAATGCCGTATAAGCGGCTCCGGGCCTGCAAGAGCTGTCTTTCGGTAAGCACCTTCCGCCGGACAAGCATCTCTCCCACCCGGGGTTTTGCTTCCCCCTCCATCAGACGCTGAATCTTGGCCTGTTGCTGCGGCGGCAGCTCAAAGCTGTCACCAATAATCGTCAGAAGATTACGGCTCATTGATTTCCCCGGTTGGTCCCTTTTTTTCTTCCGGCAGCATATCCTCTCCAACCACCTCCGCAGCAGATGAAGATGTCTCTTCCTTGGAATTCAAGGTCTTATCCATAGCATCCGGTTTTTTTTCTTCCGGTTCGGTTGCGGTTCTGTCGGGATCCTCTTCTGCCGGTTGCGGCTCTGCAGACTCCTGAAAAGATTGTCCATAGGGTGGTTGAAATTTACTGCCGGGCGAAGATTTGTGCGGGTACATGCGAATCCGTCCGTCGGTAACACTTTCAATAATATCTTCTTTGGTTTCAAAAAGATCTTCGGCCTCCCCGACGGTCTTGACGACATGCGGGGTCAAAAAAACAAACAGATTGGTTTTGGAATCGGAATCGGAAATCGATTTAAACAACCAGCCCAGACCGGGAATCGCACTCAGAAAGGGCACGCGGTATTCTACCTGGGACAGACTGTCATCAATCAAACCGCCGATAACCAGGGTATGGCCGTCATGGACAATAACATTGGTTTTAATCGTCCGTTTCAAAGTGGCCGGCCGTTCCGCGGCCACCGTATTGCCCACATCCAGACGCGTTACTTCCTGGGTCAGGTCCAGACGGATCAACCGGTTTTCATTGATCTGCGGTTTTATGGTCAAGGTAATGCCCACATCTTTGTATTCATAGTTGCTGTAGGTGGTTTCCGTCTCGGAAGTGCCGGTTCTGGTGATATAGGGAATATTTTTCCCCACGATAATATTGGCTTCCTCGTTATCAGTGGTCATAATCTGCGGGGTGGAAAGAATATGTACATCCTTGTTCTTTTTTAACACCTGGATCACCGCTCCCAGGCTGGGAAAAGAAATGTCGCCGATCTGAATGCTCTCGCCGAAAGCACCCAGTGAAAAACCCGCCGGGAAAGTACCGGATGCCATTGTACGGGAAAGATTTACATAGCCATTCTCACTGCCGCCCCCAAAACCGCCTCCATAACCGCCGTCCTTATCATCATAACTGCCTTCACCACTCGCCAGCCACTCTGCCCCCAGATTTAAACTGTCATCCACATTAATCTCCGCGATCAGGCATTCGATGTAAACCATCGAGCGTGGAATGTCGAGTTTTTCAATGATATCCCGCAAAATCAAATAATCGTCCCGGTCCGCCATGATAATCAGACTGTTGGTGGCCTCATCGGCGGCGATACTGACATCTTCAGAAATTACCGGGGCTTTCGCTCCGGGAGAACTGTTTTTTTTGCCGGGAAAAGTCTGCAAAACGGTCACCAGCTCTTCGGCTTCGGCATTCCGCAGATAGTATACATGAAATTTTTCTTTTCCCTGCGGGACCTGTTTATCCAGCATGTCAATCAACTCTTTTATTCGCTCGGTTTCCGGTTCACTGGCCAGCAAAATAATGGCATTCACCCGTTCATCCGCCACCATCTTCATCCGGCCCGTGGCCCCGGGGCCGGATTTACCACCGATATTCTGAAAAAGATTTTCCAGAAGCGGCACCAGTTGAGCGGCATCGGCGTAGTCCAAAGTGATAACGGACAAATGTTTGCCGTGACCGGGAACATCAATAGCTTCCAGAATACGCTGCAACCGGCGAATATTGGAGGAGACATCCGTGATAACCAGCATATTGGTCGAATCGTAGGAAAGGACTACACCCTCTTTGGCCACAAAGGGAGCAAACAGCCGCTTTACCTCATCGGCATCGGCATAAGACAGCGGGATAATCTGAGTAACCACCTTATCATCCGGCGTAGCCGCTTCATCCGCCAACCGGGTTTCAATACTTTTGGTGCGGGCGTCTACCGCCTTGACAATCTTAACCACATCCCCGGCTGCCACGGTGGTATAGCCGTAGACTTCCAGCACGGATTCAAATACCTGATAGGCCTTATCAATGGATATCTTGGTAGGGGAAATTATGGTCACCTTATCCCGGACATGCTCATCAATCACAAAGTTGGTACCTGTAATCTCGCTGATAAATTTAATAAAAACCGCCAGATCCACATTATCAAAATCCACCGAGACCCGCTGGTGCTTGTCACCCCCCCTTCCCTGTTCCGGCCCGGTAACAGGCGTCATCGGCGGAGCTGCCGGGACAGCCGGAGCGCTGCAAATAAAAGCAGCACAGACGATCATCACCCAAATTTTTCGCTGCCATCTAAAATCTTTCATGCCGTTCTCCACTGCAAACCGTTGCACAGCAAACGATTACCATAAATTTTCGCCGCGGTTTTTTGATATCAAGGAAAAATGATTCCCCTTAGCCGTTTGTATTATCAAATTCTCCGTAAAAACCATACACAAATAAAATACTCAGAAATACCATACAGACAGACTTCTTTTTCAATAACCTTTTGATTTTATCCAAAAGCGCTAGCGAATCGCATATTGAATGAACTCCCTTTTTCCCCCTCTTTTGATTTCCAGCATAACTTCTTCGGAACTGGTTAAATTCCGGTAGATGTCCATACAGTCGTCCACGGTCTGAATTTCTTTTCCGTTTACGCCCACGATAACATCACTGTTTTCCAGGCCCATCTCCCGAAAAATGGAGTCCGGCGCGATATCGCTCAACATCAGCCCATCCGGCTTTCCGTTGGAAAAATGCGGACGAATACGCACATTTTTCATCAAATCATTTACATCCGTAAAAGCATCTTCCACTTGACGCCGGGTAAGAGCAACATTGCGCACCCGGCCGGCCCGGTCGGACACCTCCGGATATAGCGGTCCCCGATTACCTGGCCTCCTGTTCCCCGCCACCGCTTCGGGATAAGAACCGGGCATGTCCTCAGTCATTTCCAGAACCTCGTCGCGGCCGTTAATGGTCAGCACCACTTTTTTGCGCAGAATCAACTTTATTACGGCCCCGCTGACCGAGTCTCCGATCTTATATAAACCCTGACTGCGTTTTTGCGTATCTTCAATTACAGCATAGGAATCCTCGCCCATGCCGGAAATTGTTCCCAACAAGGTCAACGCAAGGTCTGTCTTCTTCAGGTTTGTCAGATCCACCTGGGGCACAGGTTCCCGGCCAACTTTCGGTGAAACGCCGAAAATATTCCTGTCGACGATGGCGGAATAGGCACTCAACGATTTTTCAACGGAAATCTCCCGCGCCATCGATTCTTTCTGTTGCAGGACGGGCGCCGGCACACTTTCTTCCACCGAGCTCACAAGCACGCTGTACATCAAGCCTACGGCCAAATAAATGGCCAGCGTCAAAAGGGCCAGGTCAATTCCGGCAAACAGATATTTTTCCCCGCTTGATATCAAATTTCTCAACAAGAGTCCCTTTATTCCTGCATTGAAAATTCCGGCTGTGCCGCGGTGCCGGTTATTCTCACCGGCAATCCTTTCTTTTCGGTCGTGTTTTTGATAAACAGTTCCACCGGAAAATCTTCCCCCATTTTTTTGATAAGCGATGAACGGGGCGTTACGAACCCGCTTATATTCAAGACAGTATCCGAATACGGCTCCCGGACGATAATGTTACCGGAAAACTCCCCTGTTACCTGCCTTCCGGTAATCTGCAAGCGCTCCAGGCGAACTTTACCGGTTTCCACGATCAAAACCGCTTCCACAGTATCAAAATCCACCTCTTTCAGACCGAAAACAGAGGCGGCCAAACCGACCCGCCCCTCTTTCAGGCCAAGTGCCAACCGTCCCGCCATATGTCCGGCTTCCAGTTCCAGCGTAAAATCTCCCGCACCTGTGCCCGCCAGCGAATAGCCGGATAAATGATCCGGCAGACGAATCATTCCCAACCTGAGGTCAAAAAATTCCGCCTCCACGCCAACGGTTCCCTCTTTTGTCCGCTTGTACCGGCCACGAACAATGCCTTCCGACAATCCCATACGAAAGGAAACCGCCGGATCTCCCAGAAGACTCCAAACCGAAAATCGTATTTTCAAATTGTTGACCGACAGCACTTCATGGTCTTGGTAAGAAAAAGCGCAATCGGTAAAAATGATCCCCAGGAGGGGACCGAGACGGGCCGGTTCCGCAATTTTCAGTTCAACCCCCGGATACAACTGCTGACTGTTTTCTTCAACCCAATCCCGGATGGTATCGCCGGGAAAACGCACAAAAATAAAAAAAAGGGCTGCCCCCAGAACATAACAGCCATAAAAAAAAATTTTTCTCCTGTTTTTCGAAAAATTCATTAAAATGCGTTATCCCTTAACCGTTTCTACTTGCATAACGGCATCCACGCCCGTTTTTTCTCCTTCATTCCGGGAAACGGAAAGGCGCTGAACAAATACCATCTTGTCGGAAGTCTCAATCCGGTACAGATAGGAAACCAGATCCTGCAAATCTACCGTTTCCAGTTTTACTTCCACCACAGACACAAGCAATCCCCCCTCTGCCGCCTCGGATGTAGAAGGCCTCATGTGGGTAATGGAATCCTTCACGCCGGCCTGGCCGGCCAGCCTGTCCAGAAAAGAAAAGAGCCGAAATTTTTCTCCCCGTTCATCCACCTCGACAATGGCGGTTTTCTCCCGGAGACGGTCAAACTCTTTTTGCAGGGCGCGCATATCCTGCAGCACCACTGCTTCGTCAACCAGTTTTCTATCCAGCCGCTTTTTTGTCTCTACCACCGGCAAAACGATAAACTGAAAAATAATGAACAAAATCAGGGCAATTCCCGCAATACTGACGAAATACTGTTCCCGCCTGTTCAACCCTTTGAAAAAACCGTTCAGATAATCAAATGCTTCGGCTATTCTCATAACAATTCTACCCGCAGTTTAAAATGAACCCGCTTGTCCGTTTTGTCCATGGTAGCAGAGCTGATATCAATCTTTTTAAAAAACCGACTCTCCCGCAGACGATTCTGAATTGCATCCACGGCATTAAAAGCATCTGTATCCCCGGATATTACCGCATCACTGGTTCCAATAACCAGCCGGGAGACAACTGCATCCACTTTGGCGGGCATGAGACGGCTGATATCATGCAAGATTTCGATACAGTAAACTTTCCGGCTGATGTTCTCCGGCATCCCGCTCTCCTGGCGCAATGCAATCAGTTCACTTCTCATTCGGTCCAGTGACATGGCGGAAACCGGTATATTCGGACAACAGTCCTGAAAAACCGCCGCCTGTCTTTCCCTGAGCGCAGATATTTTCTGGCGGCTGTGGTAGATATCATAAAAAACACCAGCGAACCACAAAAGAACAATCAAACCAACGAATATGGCGATTTTGAACATCCTGTTACTGTATTGCCGCCATTTTCCGGTGGAAGAGAACTCGGCCCGGCGAAAATTCAGATAATCCTTACGGACGCTTTTTAAAAGTGCCAGGCAAAGGGCCACTTCGAAGGTCCCGGGCGTCCAGTTGTGGTCCGGCCGCCCATTGTGCACCAGCCCCAAACCTTCAACAACATCCATCACCCGGGGACCAGCGCCAAACTGCCGTTCGAGGGCCCGGGCAAACGTCTTATCCTGTGTTTTTTCTCCGGCAATAAAAACGGGTATCGAGGCCCAACTTCTTCCCGTATCTTCTTCATAGGCCAGTAAAGTTTGCCGCAGCCCCTGACAAACGCTGTCCAACCCGTTCTCCAGAGATTTTCCCACGGGAAAGGATCGAACCAACCGCACCTTCCCTTTCTCCACCAAAGCGGAGACAACCTCTTCCCCTTCGATTTCCACCCAGAAAGCGGTGTCTTCATAAGCCGATAAAACCGAGGCGGCGGCCAGCCCCCGGGAGGTGATAATTTCCGGATTGAGGCCTGAACCGGTGCAACCGGCCAGCATCTCCGTCAGACGAACCTTGGGCACAACCGCCGCCAGCACACCCACCCCTTCGCCCCCGGTGGATTGCATATCTTCATCCAATAAAAAAAAATCAATAATCGCTTCCTCCGGAGAAAATGGCAGCAAGGGATCCAGTTCATACGTGATGATCTTTTCAATCTTGCGGCGATCGCCAAAGGGAAGGGTAATATGCCGATAAGACAGATATTTGTCCGGCAAGGCGGCCACATAAACTGCACCAGCAATATCGGCCTGGGCACGCAAAGAATCAAGCGTTTCAGACAGCCCGCTCCATGGATCCCGCTCGTGCAGAACAGTCCGGGCGTAAGCCGCAACGCGCCGCTCTCCTCTTGCGGTGACGATGAGGACCGCCGCAACCGCATCGCGGCCAATATCAATGCCGATCACTTTTTCATCCATCATGTTTTTTCCAGCTCAAAACGTGAAAATCCCTTCCTGCACTGTCATCAACTTTTACCATGTTATCCCGTAATGTGAAATGACAAATTGCCTTCTCTTTTTTGGGAGAACAGGAACCGAAACCAATTTTTCTGTCTTTCCCTGTTTTCAACCCTGCGTCATAATGATCCGGCATCGCCATTGACCGCTTTCTTTTTCGGTTTCCCGGTGTACCACAACTTTTCGGGTTAATTGGGTGTCATTGAACTCGGCGGTCACGGAAATTTCAAAAAAATCACTCCGGGTCGTAATCAGGTCAGCCGGTATCCGCACCTCTTCGCACCCGGGAACCCGCTTATACCAGTTCTCATCCGACAAATCATGCACATAATTGCCGTCTGACATTTCTTCTCTGTAAGCATGTAAATCGGCCCCACAGGACATGTCTTCCAGCGGCAACAGTGCGGACAAAACAAAAAGCGAAGCCGTATTGATATTAATCCGACCGGGATAAGTGTAATCACCGGGGCCTTGGGCCTCTGTCATACCGAAGGAAGTCAGAAAATCCGATATGCCATAACTGGTCTCAGCAGCCTGAAAAATATCCGGATCAATACCTTTCACCAGCACCAGTTCGCTGATATCAATAATCGGGCCGTTCCGGCAGGAATAAGGCGGTATCAGCCCCTGATAATAATCTGATTCAGCGCCCTCCAGACCGGTGATCGCCTCATCATCTCCATAGTCCAGCCAATCTTTGACGGAATGAATAATCGCCAGGGGTTTGATATCATTTTCTCCTTCCCTGCGCAGGCGCACGGCCTGTAATAGTTGATACCACAGAACCTTCTGGGTCTCATTGAAAGCGCTTCCGTTGGGATAATCAACCAGGGCGTTTACCTGAATTTTACCAAGTACATCAGTAATGGTAACGGTCACCCGTCCGCCCTGCGGAAAAGAGAACTGGTCAACGATGGTCTGCAAAGCGGAAGAATTGGCCCATTCTTCCTGAATGGAATCCACTTCGCTGTTTCTTTTATCTTTAATCAGCAAGGCCCGGGCCACGTTAATCCCCGAAGACGCCATATACGACAATTGGATCCGATCCCGGAAAAGCTGGGCCGCATCCACGCCCAGGCGCACCCGCCGATTCACCTCAAACACCATGGCGACCAGCAGGACCACCATCGTCAGAGTAATCACCAGCACGACTCCCCGGTTGGTAAGCCGAAGCGGTTTTTCAGATTCCAGTTTCATGGATTTTCTCACGGTAAACCGGTAAATCCACCACAGTTTGAAAGGTATACGAGCGGCCGGGCCCCTCTCCCGCCACTTCCAGGATTACTTTCACTGCCCGCGGCGAGGCATGGCCAAACTCTCTGTCATCAGAATCCCACACCTCATGGGCCTCTCCCCGATCATCAAAGCACTGAATCGTAAAGGTTTTCACCTTTTCACACACCACGGGATCGCTTTCGGTCCCATTTTTTTCCGAGCCGATTCGCAGGATATCATCCGCCCGCTTCAAAACCGTCTCCCCCTGAAATGTGGTCTCCATATAATAAACAATGCGGCCCACATTGGCCGGCAGCCTGCTCCCCAGGGAAAGATGGGAAAACGCCGCAAATTGCAGACGCCCTTTTTCACCATATTGATGCTCGCAGAGAAACCGATACGGATCCGGCTCATCATCAAAGTCCGGCGGCCGGTAAGCCGGTGGCTGTAAAACGTAAATTGACCGCAAATCCGTGATAATCCGATCGAAACAGAGACGGGCCTGTAAATACGTGGAAGAAGCTTCTTCCACCGTCCCCATACCGGCAAACAAATGATTAAAAGCACTGAAAAGGGCCGTTATCAGCAAGGCAAAAACTGCTATGGCCACCAGAATCTCAATCAGGGTAAAGCCCCGCCCGCGCGTTTCGGCCCGCTTCGTGACTTTCCCCGGTCCAGCTATTTTATGGTTGGCGTAAAAATTCATAGGAACGCAAATGGTACTGCTGTCTCCGACGGCCGGCAGAAAAAACGGTCACATCCAACTGTTTTAAATCCGTGGCGGCTTCATCAAGACCAAACCATCTTCCATCTACGGGATTTACTTCCAGACGCCAGTGATAACCCGGAAACGCCTCAAAATCTCCGGTAGAAACACCCCGGTATGAGGTCAGACCGCTTTTTACAGCAGCCATTTTTTCATTGGCCAGCAGCGGCGCAACCGTATAAAACCGGCTGTTTTCCTCTGCATCCACTGTTTGAGAAAAAAGGTAAAAAATCGGTATCAGGGCGGTTGCAATAATCGCCAAAGATACCATCACTTCAATCAGCGTGAAGCCGCAGACCGAAGGCCTGCGATTTACAGCAAAACCCGCCATCATTCCAGGTCTTCCTTAAATCCGGTATATCCTTCATATATCTTTACAGTCGGCAAAAACGGTGCAATATAAAAGGAGAAGCGCTCCCGCCCCGCCCGCATCTGAATCATCGCCCGGTCGGAATAGCCTGATGTGTGAAAATATATATCCACCGTACCGCTGTTTATGGGAGGGGAGCCGGCAAAGACCACTGCCGCAATCTTTGTCTCCTCCGTAAGCTTCAGCAGAGCGTTACTTCCTGCCGCTCGGCTGGCGGGAGGAAAAGATGGGGAGGCACTTTCCGGATCGCTGTCGGGGTCTTCCACCCCGGCCTGCTCTGCAGCCATCACTTGAAATTGATTGGCATCGATATCAACCTGTAAAACATAAGAAGTCTGTTGCTTAACAGTTCTGGTTCGCAGTATTGAAGTCTGCATAATAAGCCAGCGGGCAATATCATCTTTATCGTTGCGGGGAAAAAATCCCGCCAGGCGGGGAAAGGAAAAAAAGGCCAGCAGGGAGAAAAGAAAAACAACAACCAGCAGTTCGATCAGGGTAAAGCCCCGCCGGTCATGTAACATTTTTTTCTCCGTCGGGGAAAAGACCAGTCTGCCTTCCTTGTTCTGCAACAGACGATCCCACGGATAAAGCATCAACCGAAATTTTCTCGGTTTTTTAGGGATAGGGAACCACCATCAATCCATTTCCCAGCTTTTAATATCAGCGTTTTCATCCTCACCGCCGGGAGCACCATCAGCACCATAGGAAACAATATCGAAATCATTATGGACCCCGGGACAAAGATAAACATAGGCATTTCCCCAGGGATCTTCGGGGACAGCGCGTTTTTCCAGATATCCGCCTTCCTGCCAGTCCTCACAATCTCCCCCTGTTTCCGGACAGGATACCAGTGCCTGTAATCCCTGGTCGGTAGTCGGGTACTTGCCCATATGCAGCTTATACATTTTAACAGCTGTTTCCAGAGAAGCAATCGTGGTTTGCGCCTTCACCCGCATGGCCTCATCCTGTTGTCCAATAACCCGGGGGCCAACGATGGTAGCCAGCAGGGCCAGAATAATTAGAACCACCATCATTTCAATCAGGGTAAAACCGCCGGCATGCCCGTTGAGGAATGCGTTGCGGTCGCACTTCTTGCGCTGATTCCAAGTAACCATTTCCACCTGCGCCAGGAAAACAAAAGCGGGGTCTACCAACACTGCCCCGCTGAAAATAATCGTAATATAAAAATTTACTGGTTGTTTATTTTTTCCCGCAGCCTCTGTGAACATTTGAAAGTGACCACTTTCCGCCGACTCAGCATCAAATCGTCTCCGGTTGCCGGATTTCTCCCCTTGCGCGCATTTTTCTCTTTGACACAAAATTTTCCAAAGCCACTGATCATAAGATCATCCCCATTTTGCAGCGTCTTTTTGATCAGTTCCAAGAGCTCTTCCACCAACTCATCGCAACGCTTTCTCGGAAGTCCGGTCTCTTCCTGCACAGAATCAATAATTCTGCTCTTTGTTAATGTCATACCTTCACTCCTTAATAAATAGATAGACGATCCTGTCTGCTAACGAATAACTCCGAGGTTTATGCCATTGACCCACGTTTATATGGCAATGTCGGCCCTGTCTTTGTCAACTGTCTGATATAGATACGATTAAATATTCTTTTTGTCAAGAAAATATAACGAAATATTTACGATTCTTTGCTGAATTCATCAAAACCGCTGACAGCGGTTATCAGTCCAGGCCGACAAGCCAGTTCCATTCTCCCGGTCGTTTTTTAACCGTGACGGCGGCCGGCAACGGTTCCGTCAAATGAATAAAAAAACGATAGCCGCTTTTTTGCAACTTCTCCCGGTGGCGGCGCAGGTTTAACGGCCAATTGGGATACATCCAGAAACAGCTGTCCCGTCTGACTATCCAGGCTTTCTCCTGCCGGGGGCTGACAAACAGCTCTCCCTCGGTTACTTCCGGCGGCAAGTGCCGGGCCAGGCAGAACGGCCAGTTCCCCGAAACCACTACCCCCAGCGGCAACGGACTGTGGCGGGCAAGCCGGGTATAATCTTCTTCCGCCAATTCCGGACTGACAATCACCCCGGCAAACCCCATCTTTGCCATAACTTGGACCGACAAGGGGTTGGTCTGGTTGCAAAAAGGGCCCGCCCACAATTTCAGCAAGTCCCGGCAGGCAAATAAGGATAACTGCCAGGCAGCGTTCAGGACAAACTGCCGGGCTCCTTTATGCAGCAAAGACAATATCAGCTCTTCCCATTGGGTCTCCTCCGCCGGCCAGATCAACGGCGGCAACCACCACCAGAGCCGCCTGTAATCGATCGTCCCGGTTTTTTCCAGCAGTTGCGGTCCCAACCAGACCCCCTTTTCCCGGCCGTTCTTTTTCAACCGGGGAATATTGCGGAAAACCTCCATCATCCGGGCAGACCTGGAAATAACCGTGGTCCGGTCCAAGTTTACCCTGCCGGCGGATACCCGCAATTGGCGGGCAGGCTGTTTTTCCAGTTCAGCAGATAAAGAGACGATTTCTTTTTTCAGCGTTTCTTCCAGACGATCGATCAAAAATACCGGCGTTCCTTTAATCGGCCGGCGGCCCCCCGGCAACGACAAATGCAGCCGGCCATGAGCCGGTATGTACTTCGGGACCTGGCAAAGGTGATGACCGGGCGTATCTTCATACCCCAGGCGCAGCCGATCACCCCGTAGGAGAGGAATCCGGGGCGCAACCGAACTGTTTTTTCCCCCGGCCTTCATCCGTCCCACCAGCCGGCCGGAACCGGTCTGTTCGCCGGTATTGATCGGAGAGAAAGGGCGTTGAGGAAGAAAATGGAAGTGCGTGGTTGGCCGGCCCAAGGCGTTTTCCAGATATCCTAAGGCAATCTTTTTCTTCTTGGGATCGGTTCCGTGATCCCGCAGAAGCTTATAGGCCAGGGTGGTGTAATAGACATAGTGCGGACCTTTTTTTCGACCCTCGATTTTCCAGGCGGCGATTGCCGGTATATCCAGCAGCAATTTGGCCAGCACATCCACCGAAAAATCCAGACAGGAAAACAGGCGGCCGGTTTTTTTCCCGGCGGCGTAAAGACGACGACAGGGTTGCACGCAACGTCCCCGCAACCCGCTTTTGCCGCCCAGATAACTGCTCCAGTAGCAGCGCCCCGACACTCCGTAACACAGGGCGCCATGCACGAAGACTTCCAGCCGCAGCCCTTCCGGACAGCGAGCAGCCATCTGCTTGATTTCATCAATGGTTAACTCCCGTGGTAAAACCACCCGGTCAACAGACAAATTCTTCCCGATTTCTTCCAAAGCACCGGCAGTTGTTACCGCCGCCAGCGTGGACAAATGAATTTCACCGTCAAAATTCGCCTGCCGGGCCAGCTCTACTGCCGCTAAATCCTGCACTATCAAACCGGCGGGGCGGATATCCCTGGCCAGAATCTTTACCAGTCCCGCTACCCGGTTGAGTTCGTCCGGCTTAATCAAAGTATTCAGGGTGACATAAACCCGAACGCCTTTTTCTTTGGCCAGGGCCACCAGACGCGCCAGTTCCGAAGGGGTAAAATTTTCCGCTGCCATACGCGCGGAAAACTGTTGCAAACCGCAGTACACCGCGTCCGCACCGGCCGCAAGGGCGGCCAGAAAAGCGGAACGATTGCCCGCCGGCGCGAGGATTGATGGCTTCTGCTTCGTCATTGTCTCGGCTTTATCGTTTATCCTTTCGGCAAAACTCCGAAAATCTCCGCAATGCCTTGTCCCCCTGAGAAAAAAGAACAAAATGATCCGGACTTCGCCATGATAAACAGACGCCTGAAGAATCGATTACTTTGAGAAACGAATCTTAAAAATCTTCAGCGCGCATTTCTTATACCTCGGGGGGATCGGATAAACAGGTTGCAACTCTCTTTCAATTATTATAGGCTGAAACCGTTATTATACAGCTTCGCCGGATGGTACGAAATTGTCAAACACAGGCTGCAATCTTTTATATCGATATTCATCAACAGGAGCAAGTCACAAATGAAAATCGCCGTCAGTGGAAAAGGCGGTGTGGGAAAAACCACCTTCGCCGCCCTTCTCATTCGCGCTCTCAATGATGCCGGCCACAAGGTACTGGCCATCGACGCCGACCCCGATGCCAACCTGGCCGCTGCTGTCGGAATCCCCGACGCCGCGAACATTGTCCCCATTGCCGGGATGAAGGATTTGATCAGCGAGCGTACGGAATCCCGGCCGGGAAGTATCGGTGGATTCTTTAAACTCAATCCCAAGGTGGATGACCTGCCGGAAGCTTTGTCCGCCACCATGGAAAACATCAAACTAATGAAGCTGGGCAGCGTCAAAGGCGGCGGAGCGGGTTGTATCTGTCCCGAAAGTACCCTGCTGAAAGCCCTGATTACCCATATTACCCTCTCCCGTAACGAAGTCGTCGTTATGGACATGGAAGCCGGGCTGGAACACCTGGGAAGGGCCACTGCCCAGGCGGTCGACCGGCTGGTGGTGGTGGTCGAACCGGGGCGCCGCAGTTTGGAAACCGCGCGGCAAATCCACAAACTGGCTGCCGAAATCAATCTGCACCAGGTGGTGGCGGTGGGCAATAAAATTCGTGGCCCCCGGGATGAAGCCTTCCTGCGGGAAAGCCTGCCGGAGATGAAACTGGCCGTGTGTCTGGAATATGAAGAAACGCTGATTGAAGCCGATCTGAATGGCCTTTCTCCCTATGATACGCCTGCTGCCGCCAAAAAAACCGTACAACAGTTTCTCAACAGCTTGAACCAGTAAAACAGGCAGAACGATTGCGCCCGAAAAGCGATAAGACCGCCAAACATTCCCGTCCGCAGTCCCACCCCGGAGGCGGCCGCCGGAAAAAATCGGGGCCGCGCCGGCTCTCGCCGGGAAGCGATCCCAAACTGAAAAAAATTTTTTCCCTCATCGGCACCCCGGAAGAAACCCCCTTTTCCCCGGATCCTTTTCAAGTGAAGGCCATTGAAACCGTACGGGAAACCGACTGTATTGTAACGGCCCCTACCGGTTCGGGAAAAACGTGGATTGCCGAACAGGTTATCCGCCGGATGCGGGAGAAAGGCGCCAAAACCTGGTATGCCTCCCCCTTGAAAGCTCTCAGCAATTCCATTTACGAAGCGTTTTCGCGGCAGTTCGGCGCCGAAAACACCGGGATTCTGACCGGGGACCGCAAAGAAAACCCGGAAGCCCCCATCATCATCGGAACCACGGAAATTCTCCGCAATCAATTGTATGATGCCATGCACAGCGGGCAAGATATGGATGCCGACTTTGTTATTCTGGATGAGGCCCATTTCCTCGGCGATGAAGACCGCGGTGTGGTCTGGGAAGAAACCATGATCTATCTTCCCCAGCGCATCCCGCTGCTGCTGCTTTCCGCCACCATCGGCAATCCCGACGAAATCGCCGCCTGGCTTCGGACCGTCCGGAACAAAGAATGCCGGGTTATCCGGGAAACCCGGCGACCGGTCCGTCTCTATCCGCTTTTCTTGCATCCCTCCGGAACCCTCTTTCCACTTCTCAACGAATCCAGAAATAACGAGCCAAAAAAACTTTATAAAAAAATCCGGGGGAGTCTGCAGGCCAAATACCCGCCGCGTCTGGCCCCGCCGCACCGGCTGCCTCCCATGAACGACATTCTCCGGATTCTGCGTAAATATAACCTTTTGCCGGCGATTTTCTTCATGAAATCCCGGGCGGATTGCGATCGCGCGCTGGAACTGTGCGATACGGAAGGGCTAAAAAAAGACCCGGCCCGTAAAGCTTCCATAGCAGAAAAAATCGACATTCTTACCCGTGAAAATCCATACCTGACCGGGCACAAACAGCTCCGCTTTATCCGGGAACGGGCGGTGGCGGCACATCACAGCGGGCATCTCCCGCTCTGGAAAAAAACCGTGGAATCTTTTATGAACGCGGGCTTCCTGGAAGCGGTCTTTGCCACTTCCACGGTAGCCGCCGGCGTCAATTTCCCGGCCCGAACGGTGGTCATTTTAAATTCCGACCGCTTTAACGGCAAAGAATTCGTGCCCCTTTCTTCCATAGAGTTCCACCAGATGACCGGCCGGGCCGGCAGAAGAGGCAAAGACAACATCGGGTTCGCCCTGATGCTGCCCGGCAAATTTATGGATTTGCAGCATATTGCCCGGCGGATCAATTCCCGGCCTTCCCCTATCGACAGTCAAATTAAAATCAACTTTTCCATGACGCTGAACCTGCTGCTGGGCCATACCCCGGATCAGATTCAAAAACTTTTGGGCAATTCCTTTGCCCATTTCCAACAACGAACGGGAAAGCAGACGGCTTCGGCCCTGGAAGAAACAGACGACCTGTGGGCGGATTTTCTGCGTCATCTGGATTTTCTCCAGCAGACGGGATTTGCCCAAGAAAAAGGGCAGCTTACCAGCGACGGCATCTGGGCGTCTCAGCTCCGGGTGGATCATCCCCTGATGATTGCGGAAAGCTTCCGGCTCTCCCTGTTTCCCGAATCAGAGCCGGTCCTGCTGGCGGCAGTGGTGGCCGCTTTTGTCAACGAACGCCAGGTGGAGGACACCCCCGCCGCCGTTAAGGCCACCCCCAAAAAACTGCGGTCCGCGTTTTATCATCTGAAAAACCGGCTGACGCCCTTCACCCGTCATATGGCCCGGCAGGGCTTCGCTCCTTCGGAGTTATACCTGGCACCGGCAACCACCATGTATAAATGGGCAACCGGCTATCCCTTTGGCAAAGTGGCTGAACAGGCCGGCATGGAAGAAGGCGATCTGGCCAATCTGGTTTTCCGCACGGCGGACAATCTGCGTCATATCGCCACTTTGGGCAGCTTTTTCCCGGAAGCGGCCCGGTCCGCCAGAGAAGCCGTGGACCGGATTATGAAAGAACCCCTGGAATAAAAAGCATGGTACGGGTCCTGACGATTCCGGCTTTCTTCCTCGCCCTGCTCCTGCTGCTGCCGGCAATGACTTTCTGCGGAGAATTTACCCTGGCCAGCTACAATGTGGAAAACCTTTTTGACGCCCGCATCGACGGTACCGAATACCCCGATTATGTGCCGGGCGGCCCCTCCGGATGGAATGCCGCCATGGCGGCTGTGAAAACCCAAAATCTCGCGCGGGTTATTAAGGCGCTGGAAGCGGACATTGTCTGTCTGCAGGAAATCGAATCGGCGCAGGCCTTGCAGAAACTGACCGCAGTCCTGAAATCCGCCGGAATCCCCTATCCTTTTACCGCCCTGGCTGCAAATACGCCGGCCACCGTAAAATGCGCTGTCATCTCCCGCTTTCCCATTATCGATACCGTCGAAATCTCCACCGGGAAAAACCTTCGCCCCATTCTGCAGGTTACCGTGATGATTGATGAGCAACCGCTGCTGCTGTTGGTCAACCACTGGCGGTCCAAACAGAGGCCGGAAAGTCATCGTCTTCAGGCCGCCCGGGCGCTGCAGAAAAAACTGCAAAGCCTGCCCGCCGACACCGACTTCATCCTGGCCGGAGATTTTAACGCCAATTATAATGAACACGAGACGATTCTTTCTACGCCCCGTCTGAACGATACCGAAGGCATTACCGGCATCAATCACATTCTGGGCACCATCCATAAAAGACAAATGGTTACCGAATCCATGGTCCGCCGGTCCAAAGGGGTGGCCTGTCTCTATAATCTCTGGCTGGAACTGCCCGCCTACCGGCGCTGGTCCCACAATTTCTACGGCCGCAAAAGCAGCCTGGATCACCTGTTGCTTCCGCCGGCCCTTTATGACAGCCAGGGCATCAGTTATGTCGACAACTCCTTTGAAAAATTTGATCCGGATTTTCTCTTTCACCAACGGGCCGTCTACCGCTGGCAACGTACCCGGAACGGTCAGGGCAGACATCTGGGCAGAGGGTTTTCCGACCACCTGCCCATACGGGCCCGTTTTATTACAGCTCCTTTCACTCCCCTGCCACCGGCGACCCGGAATCTGCGGGAATCCGAGAAACCCTTGGCGGGGACGCCGCCTGCGATAAAACCCATTTCCGCGCTCTACAATATGCCGGCCGGCCGGGTGAACATCCGCCTGGAAAATTGTGTCGTCATCTATACGCACCAGAACAACGCCGTCATCAAACAACCGGGAGAGCGGGCCATATTCATCTATAAAGCTGCCCGGAAGCTGCAATGCGGAAAACGGTACCACCTCACCGTGCAAGAACTGAAAAATTTTCACGGCTTGCGGGAAATTACCCGACTCACGGAGGTTGTCTGTCTGGGCGCCGCAGAAAATATTTCACGCCTGTATCTTTCAGGGCCGGACCGGAATCTTTCCGCGCCGCGTTTGCAAAATGAAGTTCTCGGCCGGATCAAGGGCCTTTATAAAAATCGGCGACTGCATTATGGTCATCAACGTACCGTCCGCCTCTATTTCAAAGCTCCCGGTCTTCGTCCGCCGGACAACACCACTGTCATTATCACCGGGGCCCGGATCGGATTTTACGGAACCCCGGAAATCGTCATCACCGACCCGGATCAAATGATTCAGCCCGGCACCTGAACCGTTTTCCCCGGGCTGTATCCCGTTGCTTTTCCGCCCACTGTCGATCAACTATACATTGAACTTGTCCTTTTCTGATTTACAGAATAAACACAAAAAAAAATTTCTTGACCAACAGGTCAATCCGGGTTATCATCCTGTCCGAACAAAAAAACGATGATCAGAAACAATAAACAGCGTTAACCATCAAGGCAGGAGGACATCAAAAATGGGAAAAACCGTCGCTATAACCGGAGTCAACAGCTATTTTGCCTCTACCATTTTGCCCCATCTTCAGGCGGATCCGGAAATTGAAAAAATCATCGGCATTGATGTCACGCCCTGGCGGGGCGGATTTTCCAAAGTCGATTTTCATCGGGAAGATATCCGCAGTGAAAAAATTCATGAGATATTAAAAGAATGCGACGTCCTTTTCCATCTGGCCTTTGTGGTGGGAGAAATCCGGGACAAGGAAAAAACCCGGGATATCAACATTAACGGCTCCAAAAATATTTTTCAGGCCTGCGTAAAACACGGTATTCGTAAAGTCATTTACACCAGCAGCATGACAGTCTATGGTTCCCACAAAGACAACCCCGTCGGATTTACTGAAGAATCGCCCCTGGCCAGAAATGATGACAATTACTACAACACGAGTAAAGTAGAAGTGGAAAGTTTTGTCTCCGCCTTTTTCGAAGGACATCCGGATATCACTCTGACCGTCATCCGGGCGGCGCTGCTGGTCGGCCCCAAGGTCAACAATATGTTTTCCCGGCTCTGGTCCATGAAAATCACTGCCCTGCCCACCGGCAACATTTCCCACAACCAGTTTATCCATGAAGCGGATCTGGGCCGGGCCCTCTACCTGGCCTATCAGAAAGATATTCCGGGGATATATAATGTTACCGCCGACGACGCCGTACCCACCCGGTGGTGCTTTAAACAAAAAGGCGCCCTGATTCTTCCGTTGCCCACCTTTCTATTGAAACCGGTGGCCAACCTGGCTTTCAAACTGGGGCTTTTCCCGGCCAGCGGAGGATGGGTCTCCATGAGTCGCTTTACCATTTTCGGCCTGAGCAACAAATTCAAATCCGCCACCGGCTGGCAGCCCCGATACAGTTCAGAAACGGCCTTTTTGAGTTATGTGGAGGCGCAGAAAAAAGTCAAAAATACCACCTGGAGCAAATCCCTGGTAGGCTCGCTGCTGAAATACCCGTTTACCGTTAAAATGGCCCTGCGAGGAACAGATACCGGCTTCAAAATCGGAAAAATTCCCGGGCTCCGCAAAATTTTCCCCTGGACAGCCCCGCAGAAAAACAGCATTACTTATCTGCCGGTGAACGAACACGTCGAATATAAAGACGAAGAAATCCTTCCCCAGACAATCCATAACCTGATTGACAA
The DNA here is from genome assembly GCA_964632805.1 of uncultured Desulfobacterales bacterium. Classification (GTDB taxonomy): domain Bacteria; phylum Desulfobacterota; class Desulfobacteria; order Desulfobacterales; family Desulfosudaceae; genus CAZWCS01. Next base: position 7,078 of record CAZWCS010000023.1, on the reverse strand, counting down.
AACGGACACCCTGGTTATCATGAACCGTTGCGCCTGCCGCTATGGGGAAAAATGTGAAAATTATCCGGTTGATATCGGCTGCCTGTTCATGGGCGAGTCCGCCCTGGCCATGCCGGAAAGTGTCCGGCGGCAGGTAACCCGGGAAGAGGCCCACGCCCATGTCGACCGGGCCGTATCCGCGGGCCTGGTACCTCTGACCGGGAAAGTGCGTTACGACAATGATGCCTTCCTCATACCCGACAAAAGCAAACTGTTGTCCGTTTGCTTTTGTTGCCACTGCTGCTGTATGATGCGCGGCTACAAATATCTCCCGGCTGACCAGCTCAACGAAGTTATGCCGCGGGTGGAAGGATTCCAACTGGAAATTACCGATGCCTGCATCGGCTGCGGAGAATGCATCCCCTACTGCGGCTGGGACGCTATTTATATTGAAAACGGCAGGGCCGTTCACACCGACAAATGCCGAGGCTGCGGGCGCTGCGCCCGGCATTGCCCCCAGGACGCAATCACGATTACAATTAACAATCCCAATGCCACCGCTGACGTGGAAAAACGGGTCTTATCCTACGTCAGCATCTAGCCGGGACCAACAACAGGTAAAATTGCTACCGAAAGGTGTTTTTTGTGGACAGGCCGGCCGGGGCGCCTTATCCTGCACAAAGAGGCTCTTGTGGTGAAGGATCGCCTTGGGTGCGCGTCTTTCGTTGTTGTCATGAACCTTCTAAACAGCCCCGGGATTTCTGATCATTTGGCAGGATAAACGGCAATTATACGTCAGGTCCGGGGAAGCCCCCGGAAACGCCTGGGACCGGGACACGCTTCGTCTGGTTGTGGCCCTGTTTCTGATGGGGTTGGGCTATGCCCTGCTTTCCCTGTGTCTTTTTCGCATGCTCTCTTTCCTGGTCGTCTTTATTCCCGGTTTTTTTGTTTTCTATATGGCTCTGGGTTTTCCCGTCGGCGCCTATCTGGCGGCCCGGGTCTTTCGTGGCCATAACGGATGGGAATCCGCTCTGGGTCGGGCCGTCGGTCTGCTGCCGGTGGCTGCCGGGGCCGTTCTGTTGATGGGCCCGCTGGCAAACCGGGGGACGGATTTTGTTCCGACAACTCTGCCGCTGCTGCATCACCCCGCCGTTACCTTTACCTGGGGACTGCTTCTGCCCCCCCTGATCTGTCTGCCCTTTTTCGTTCTGTGGGGCGGAGCGGAATTCATTGGCTTCCAGGCGGCCTTAAACCACCCCCGCCTGAAACCTCTGTTCTACGTTATCGCCATCGTAAGCCTGCTGGCCGCCTTTGTGATCGGCCACTGGGCCCTTCCCGGGTGGGGATTGCTGAAAACCGTTGTTCTGGTCCTGTTTTTCTGCCTCCTGGCGCTTTTCCTCCTCAAATCCGGAGGCAACGGGAAAATACTTCTAGGACTGGGTTTCTGTCTGGCGCTCTGGTATGGTGCCGGTCAAGGGGAAACAACTTACACCACCGGTCTGTTTCCCCAGCCGACCCGCCGTATTCTTGCAGGAACCCATGATCCCCACAGTCTGCAGCCGCTGCAACAGCCCGCGCGAACGAAACTTTTAAAAACCGACTGGGGCAAATACTGCCACCTCGCTTTCATTCACTGGCAGCACCCACAGAAATCACCGGAACCGCAGATCATCTGCTGTTATAACGGCCTCCCCGTCTGGGGCGCTTCCCCCGCTGCCGGCGAAAACCCCCGGCATCCGTTTGGGCGGATCGCCTTCGACGGCCTGCAACCGGATGCGCGGGTCTGTATTATCGGAGCCGGCGGCGGCGCGCAGGTCGCCCAGGCGATAGCCGCCGGGGCCCGAACGGTAGTGGCGGTGGATGTGATTCCGGAAATATTTTCTCTGCTCCAGGACGAACTGGCCTGGATCAACGGAGGGATTTACCGCCATCCCCGGGTCCAGACTGTGGCCATGGACGGGTTGCGGTATATCGAGGAAAGCCGGGACAGATTTGACCGGATTGTCCTGGCGGCCACGGAGTCCTCCGGCCGGCTCCTGGTATCGCTTCGGGAACCCGACCAGCGCCTGTACACCCTGGAATCCTTTCAGGCGTTCCACCGCCGCCTGAAACCGGACGGGGTAATCGTTATCTGCCGAACCGTGGATATCAACCAGCGGCTGTTCACCGCCTGCGCCGCCACCTTGAAGGCCGCCGGTCTGAAGGCGGTCGGTTTTTCCCGACACCTGGCGGAGGCAGAAAGCTTCATGCTCTTTGCCGCCACAAATAAGGTGCCCGATCAATTCGAACAAGTTATGCAGGCATATTTGCAGGACCGGCCCGGCCGCCTGATCAATTTCCAGCAGACACCACCAAAAGGACCGGTAAATCGGGAAAATTCTCCCTGGATATCCGGTCTGGCAGGCACCTTTCTGCCCGCATTGGCCACCTCCGTCTATTGGTGGGGGACGCTGCTGTTGGCGGTTGTGCTCGCCACATGGGCCATTCTCCGGGCAAAAAAAAGAAAAAACAGCCATCCGGACGATACCCTTGCGTCGGAGACCGCCTATGGCCTGGCCGCCCTGCTGACCGGAGTCAATGCCATCTGTCTGGAAAGCGGCCTGATATTCTGGTTTATCATGAATCTGTTCAACCCCCTGGCAGCGTTTTTTGCGGGCTCCGCCGTGTTCCTTCTTCTCTGGGGAATATCCAACAGCAAGCCCGGGGCCTGGATCTTTTTGACCATTCTGGGACTGGCCGGGATTGCCGGCCTGCTGGTCATACCCCGCTGGAGCTGCCCCGCCTTTTTCAGCTTTCTTCTGATCACCGCCTTCGGCAGCGGCTTCTGCTTTTCCCGGCTGGCACTGGTTGCACCTGGCCGCCTGCTTCCGCTGATCCTCTTCGACGCCGGAGGAACCCTGTTCGGCGTCGTCCTCGGCGTGGGGATCCCCTTCTTCTATGGCTTCAACACTTTTTTCGCGCTGTTGCCCTGGATATCTCTGCTTACCCTGGCCATCACCATTTTTGCAACCGTCCCTTTTGAAAACCGAAGCCGGCAACAAGCCTGAATTCATAAAAAATCCGGCCTTATTCCGCATCTGCCCCGGCCACCTTACAGATTGACAACACGCACGCTGCTGCGCTATAAAAACAAAAATCTGGATGTTACAACCAGCAAAAGGAGACCGTCATAATGCAAAAACGGGAACAGTGGAAAAGCGAGCTGGGATTTATCCTGGCTGCCATGGGATCGGCCATCGGGCTGGGAAACATCTGGCGGTTCCCCTACATGGCGTATGAAAACGGCGGGTTTGCCTTCCTTATCCCCTATCTCGTTTCGCTCTTTGTGGTCGGCATCCCTTTGCTGATCGTGGAATTCGGCCTGGGGCACCACATGAAAGCTTCCGCCCCCATTGCTTTCCGGGAAGTGGACAAGCGTTTCAGCTGGCTGGGTTGGTGGGCGGTCACTTTCGTCATGTTCGGTATTGTCCTCTATTATTCGGTGGTGATTTCCTGGTGTGTCAACTACCTCTTTTTTTCCTTCACCAAAAGCTGGGGCAGCAATCCCGTCCAGTATTTCGACCACAGTTTTCTGCAGCTGTCTCCCCCGCCGGCCGCCGGACATCCCTTTGTCCTGGGGCCTTTTATCTGGAAAGTGGTCCTGGCGCTTCTGCTGGTCTGGTTTCTGAACTGGTTTATCACCGTCAAAGGCATCCAGAAAGGCATTGAAAAAGCGGTGAAACTCTTTATGCCAATCTTGATCGGGGTGGTCGTTATTCTTGTGCTCTGGTCGTTTACCTTTCAGGGGGCCGGAAGGGGGCTCACCTTCTATCTCAACCCCTTCCAGGCCGACTGGGACAAACTGGCGGATCCCGGTCTCTGGATCGCCTCCATCGGGCAAATCTTTTTTACCCTTTCTCTGGGCTTCGGCATTATGATTGCCTATGCCAGCTATCTGCCGGAACACACCAACGTCGTCAAGGGAGCGGTGGTCACCGCCCTGGGCAACTCCCTCTTCTCCATCTTCGCCGCCATGGCGGTGTTTTCCACCATCGGCTTTCTGGCCCACACCAACCAGGTGCCGATCAAAGAACTGGAAAACACCCGGATCATCCAACTCCGAACGAACGGAGAGGCCTCCGCGCTGCAAACTCTGTTGGGAGCAGGCGATTACCGGAAACTGCAACACGGTGTCAGCGAGACCGAAGCCAAGGCCATGTTCCAGCGAGCCGGCAGCACCCTGTCCGACTATGCGGAGCACATCGAGATAATCCCCCTGAACCTGGGGGGACCGGGACTGATTTTCAAGACCTATCCGCTGACCCTGAACAAAATTCCCGGCGGCACCTTTTTTGCCATTCTCTTTTTCTGCGCCCTGGTGATCGCCGGCTTATCCAGTTCCATTTCCATTATCGAGGCCTTTAATTCCGCCATCACGGATCAGTTCAATGTTTCCCGAAATGTTTCCACCACCGTTTTGTGTCTGGCCGGTTTTCTCGGCGGGCTGCCGTTTGTTACCGGATCCGGGCTGTATCTTCTGGATGTGGTGGATCACTGCCTGACGCAGTACGGGCTGGTGCTGGTGGGCATTCTGGAAAGCATCATCGTGGGCTGGTATTTCACCTCCAAACGCCTCCGTACTCATATTGATGAAGCCGCCGATATGCGAATCTCCAAGCGGGGCGACTTCGTCATGCGCCTTATTCTTACCGGGCTGCTGGCAATGACCTGGCTGGCGCTGGCCAAAAGCGGCACCGCCGGCACCATCGGCGCCAACGTGGCCATGCTGGCCATTCTCGGGGCAACCTTCATGATGTGGCTGCATGAGCACTGGTATGATTTTGACATCAAAGTAATCATACCGGTTCTGCTCATCTTTATTTTAAACGGCGCCCTGGTGGATGAGGTCAACAACGGTTACGGCGGATACAACCGCAGCTTCCTGGCAGTGGGGCTGGCGTGGATTCTGGCCACCCTGCTCATCAGCTTTTTCCTGGATTATGCCGGCCGGAAAAAACAAAGGGGTTCCCGGAAAGAAGGTTGACAAACGGTGACGGAATTCTCATGTTTTTGACAGGAATATGAATTTGTCCAGCCAAGGAGGCAAGTATGGCGCTTTATCTGGTCCAGCACGGCAAAAGCCGTTCCAAAGAAGAAGATCCGGAGCAAAGCCTTTCTCCGGAAGGAGAAGCGGAAACCCGGCGCATTGCCGAAGTGGCCCGGGGCTATGCGGTGAGTGTGGAAAAAATTTTCCACAGCGTCAAAAAACGGGCCCGGCAGACCGCCGAAATTTTTTCCGGAGCTCTGTCCCCGCCTTCGGGCATCCAGGAAAAAGAGGGATTAAAAGCCCTGGACGACGTCCGGGCCGCCGCCGAAAGCATTGACAACGAAGGCAACACCATGCTGGTGGGACATCTCCCCTTCATGAGCCGCCTGACTTCTTTTCTTATCACAGAAAACGAAGAGCTGCCGGTGCTTGCCTTTCAAAACAGCGGCATTGTCTGCCTGGACAAAACCGAAAACGGGCAATGGCAGATCAAATGGACCCTGATGCCGCATATCGCTTAACCGTCGCCGTCACCGGAAAACCTATGGCGTATCAGCATACCCGCGTAAACGACACTATCGACCGTATAACCCTTTCGCCGCCCATGGCCGGTTTTGACAATTTCATCTGCAGCTGGCTGTATCGCGGGGCCGAGACCTTTCTGGTGGATCCGGGACCGGCCGTTACAACCGGTGACCTGCTGACGGCTTTGCGCGATCTGGGGATGGAACAACTCGATTTTATCCTGCTGACCCACATCCACATTGATCACGCCGGCGGAATCGGCGAAATTTCCGCTGCTTTTCCGGAAGCGCCGGTCGTCTGCCATGAAAAAGCGGTCCCGCACCTGAAAGACCCGGAAAAACTTTGGCAGGGCACGGTCAAAACCCTGGGGGAGACCGGCCGGGCCTATGGAAAAATTTCCGCGGTTCCCGCCGCCCGGCTGCTGGTGGTAACGGAACTGGCGGCGGAAACCGTTCGTCCCCTCATCACCCCGGGGCATGCCCCCCACCATGTAAGTTATCTTACGAGGGAAGGAGAAATGTTTGCCGGGGAAACGGGCGGAGTCAACCTGGCGGCCGGGGAGGCCCGACGGTATCTGCGCCCCGCCACCCCGCCCCGGTTTCACCTGGAAACCGCTGTCGCCAGCCTCGACAAACTCCGGGCGGAAAATCCCAGGCTCCTCTGCTATGGTCACACGGAATGGTCCGCCGACGCAGCGGGTCTGCTGGAAAAACACAAAGAGCAGCTTTTTTTCTGGAGGGATTGCATCGCCGCGGAATTGAACAAATCAGGAGGCACACCGGAACCGGTGGAACCCTGCCTGGAGCACCTGCTGCAGGTGGACCCCCTTCTGAAACATTTCCCCGATCTTTCCCCGGCCGTAGCCCGGCGTGAACGCTATTTTCTCCGCAACAGCATTAAAGGCTTTCTGGGCTACCTGCAAGCCGCTTAAGCAGAGAAAAAATTATCAAATGTGCAACGAAATCAGCCCCACCTTTTCCTGCTGTATCCAACCCACCTTGTCCCCTCCGAAACGGATGCGATAATAGTCTTTTCGGCTGTCCTCGATGGTTACACAGCTGCCGCTGTGCAGAATAAACAACTCGGTGGAAAGTTCGGACAGACCGGACTTGACCGAAACCGCCCCGGGCAGAATTACTCCCCGGGGAAAGGCCCCCGCCAGGTAAAAATTTACCGCAGCCGTAACCGCAAACACCAGAAAGACCGCCAGGATTGCGGACAGGAGCCAGCCGGGCAGACGGGGCCGGAACACCTTTCGCCAGAAAAGCAAAACAAAAAAAAGCAGACTGGCCGCCCCGGCCAGATAAACCGTGATTTTCTGGGACAGCAGGTACCGCCAGAAAAAAAGCGTCCGCGCCAGAGAGGATTGCTCCGGTTGCCGGTCTTTCACAAAAGAGCGGGCGTAATCCAGATTAAAGGCCATTTCGGGATCGGCAGGCAACATCTGCCGGGCTTTTTCATACCAGCATATGGCCCGGCCGAGTTCACCGGCCCGGAAATAGGCATTGCCGAGATTGTAGTACAGCTCACCGTTATGGATACCGCTGT
>CAZWCS010000022.1:32731-40273 GCA_964632805.1 uncultured Desulfobacterales bacterium | reverse complement strand
GAGCCTATCGGGAAAAAGAATTACCGTAAAACCGTTAAGCCGTTTGGCGGCTTCCTTTAAAAAAAGCGGCCGCAAAAAAAGACGGGCATATCTGCTGCGTTTTCTTCAGGAATTTGTTTATTATCACAGAGATTATTGCAATCTGCTTTTACTGAAAGAAAGTTTTCAATGGGTAAACATACTGGAAGATGAAAAAACGATTAATCTATCCAGGGTGAACCGCACCCTGTATGAATTTCTTGATGTAAAAGATCAAGTTCCGGAAAACCGGGCGATACGCAATCATGTAATTGTTAAAACAGACCTGCGGGGGTCTACGGAGATAACCAGCGGGTTGACCCAGAAAGGCCTGAATCCGGCCTCCTATTTCAGTCTGAACTTTTTTGATCCGGTTAACGCCATTCTTCCCGAATATGGCGCATCAAAAGTTTTCATTGAAGGCGACGCCCTTATTCTTTCCATTTTTGAAGAAGAAAACGTTCCGGAAGATTGGTATGCCGTGGCCCGCGCCTGTGGTCTGGCCTTGAAGATGCTGCAGATCGTGCAGCGATATAATGCCAAAAACCGCAAAAACGGTTTGCCCATACTGGAGCAGGGGGTGGGGATCTGTTACCGGGATTACGCGCCGGCGTTTCTTTTTGACGGGGACAATCGCATCATGATTTCCTCGGCCATCAACCGGGCCGACCGTCTGTCCAGCTGCGCCAAGTCCTTGCGCAAGCAGTTTGCCGGCAAACAGGATTTTTTTAATCTGTATGTTTTTTCGGTGGTGCCTTCATCACGGAATAGTGCGGCGGAAGTACAGTATTTACGGTATAATGTTAACGGAATTGAGCTGGATGCCGGTGCTTTTGGTAAATTGCAGCAGGAGATCGATCTGCAGTGCCTGGAGTTGCCCATTCCGGAACTTAAGAACAAACGGGTGAAAATTTATACCGGTTTTTTCCCGACCCATTCGGGAAAGTACAAGCGGCTGATTATCCGGGAAAGCCGTATCCCGGAAATTGATCCCAAAACGTTTCGCGCCAGACGTTTGATGCCGGAGACGTATTATGAGGTTTGCACGAATGGGGAATTGTATGCGCGAGTGAAAAAAAAGTTAAACAGCAATATTTGAATTTGCTGTTCAAGTGAGAACGGAAAAAAGAATTTTATGCAGTTGTCCTCCCAGCAGGAAGAGGCGGTCCGGCATAGCGGCACGCCGGCGCTGGTGACCGCCGGTGCCGGATCGGGGAAGACCCGGACGCTGACCGCCAAGGTTGCCCGGTTGATTGCCGAAGGCTATAAGCCGGATCGGATACTGGCGATCACTTTTACCAACAAGGCGGCCGAAGAAATGAAAAACCGGCTGGTGGCCCTGACCGGTGTACCCTTGCAGGCTTTTTCCTGGGTACGCACCTATCACAGCGCCTGTTTCCGGATTTTGAGCGCACATTGTTCCCTGCTGGGATATGCCAGTCCGGTTCAGATCTATGATAACAACCATCAGCGCAAAATATATAAAGATCTGCTGGCCCGGATGAATATCGATAAAAAGCATCTTCCGGCGGTGATGCACGGGATTTCCCGGGCGAAGAATTCCGGAGATCCGCTGGCCTATTTTGATCAACAGGGACCGCTTGGCCATGTGCAGCTGGCAGATATTTATTTTCTTTATGAGAGGGTGCTGAAAGAAAAAAACGCTGTGGATTTTGACAACATCCTGCTGCAGGTCCGGAATATTCTGCGCAAGTATCCGGAGGTGCGAGAAAAATATCAGAAGCTGTTTCAATATATTCTGGTGGATGAATATCAGGATACCAATAACCTGCAGGAAGAACTCACCGGACTTTTTTGCCGGGGCGACAATCTTTTTTGTGTGGGCGATGACTGGCAGGCGATCTACTCTTTCCGGGGCAGCAATATTAATCATTTTCTGATGTTCGAACGGCGGTATGCCCGGGCGAAAATTTTCAAGCTGGAACAAAATTTCCGCTCCCGGGACTGTATCGTCCAGACGGCCAATGCGTTGATTGCCTACAATACGGGAAAAATGGAAAAGAACTGTTTTTCCGATCATTCGGGCGGAGTGGTGGAACACCATGAATTCGATGACGAAATCGAGGAGGCCGAATGGACGGCAGACAGAATTCTGTCCCTGGCGGGACCGAACGGAGAAGTCGCTTATGAGGATATCGCCATTTTGTACCGAACCAAGTTTACGTCACTGTATTTCGAGCATCTGTTGCGCAAAGCCGGTATTCCTTATCAGCTTCTGGGTGATCGGGGATTTTTCGACCGCAAAGAAATTATGGATATCAACGGCTATATCCTGGCGACGGTATTTCCCCAAGACGACACCGCTTTCGAACGTATTATCAATACTCCCCGGCGCGGGATCGGGGCCAAGACGCTCGCCGGCCTGAATGCTTTTCGCAGGGCGGGAATGAGTCTGCAGGATGCGGCCCGCCGGGCTGTGGCCGAGAAGCGGATATCCCCCAAGATCGCCAGTTCTCTGCAGAAACTGTTTGACCTTCTGGAGCAAATCGAATCCTTGGCGCCGGCGGAGGCCATTGAAAAGGTTATCGAAGGGGTGGATTATCTGGAGTATTTGAAGCAGTACAGTAATTCGGCTTCCATGGATTATACGGCCAAAGTCGAAAATATTGAGCAGTTGATTTACGCCGCTTCCCAGAAATCGTCTTTGCTTGAGTACCTGGAAGAGGCCGCCCTGATACGTGAGGACAAGGAGGAAGAAGGAGGGCGGGGCGTAAATCTTTCCACCATTCATGCGGCCAAGGGACTGGAATTTCATACCGTGTTTGTAGCCGGATGCGAGGAGAATCTTTTCCCCCACTGGCGGTCTATGGAATCCCTGGACGATCTGCAGGAGGAGCGTCGGCTGATGTATGTGGCCATGACCCGGGCCTGCCAGAATCTCTATTTGACTTCGACGGATTTCCGAAAGGGGCAGTTCAATCGCACCAGCCGTTTTCTTTATGAAATCGAAGAGGCGCTGGTGCGACAGGAAACCTGACGGTTTTTTCATCCTTGGGGGCTTTTTCCCTTCGGGATCGGCAGTAATACACAGGAGCAGAATCGTGGGAAAAACGATTTTTGATAATGAACAATACCTGAAAGAGCAGACAGCGGAAATCCGGCAGCGTATCAAGCAGTTCGGCGATAAACTGTACCTGGAATTCGGCGGTAAGCTCCTTTGTGACTATCATGCCGAAAGAGTCCTGCCCGGCTATGATCCCAATATTAAAATCCGGCTGTTGCAAGCGCTCAAAGATCAGGCCGAGGTTCTTATCTGTATTTATGCCGGAGACATTGAACGGAAAAAACTCCGGGCGGACTTTGGCATTACCTATGAAACCGATATTCTGAAAATTATAGACGATCTGAAAAAACTGGAAATCAGGGTTCGGGGGGTGATCATCACCCGCTACGAAAAACAGCCCGCCGCCGTCCTGTTCAAGAACAAGCTGGAACGACGGGGAATTGAAGTGTTTATTCATTATTTTACCAAAGGCTACCCCACGGATGTGGATTTAATTGTCAGTGAAGAAGGTTACGGCGTGAATGACTACATCGTTACGGATGCCCCCCTGGTGATTGTGACCGGCCCGGGGCCGGGCAGCGGGAAAATGGCGACCTGTCTGTCTCAGATGTATCATGATAACCGGCGGGGGATTAATGCCGGATATGCCAAATTCGAAACTTTTCCGGTCTGGAATCTTTCCTTAAAACATCCGGTAAACGCCGCTTATGAGGCCGCCACCGCGGATCTGGCAGACAGCAACATGATCGACCCCTTCCATCTGGATGCCTATGGCACACAGGCTGTAAACTACAACCGGGATGTAGATATTTTTCCGGTTCTCCGGCGGATTCTTGAAAGAATTTCCGGTAACACATGCTGCTATCAATCCCCGACAGAGATGGGGGTGAATCGGGTGGGATTTGCCATTACGGATGATGAAGGCGCCCGGGAAGCAGCCCAACAGGAGCTTATTCGTCGTTATCTCCGGTATAAATGTGAATACGCTTTGGGAATGACGGATAAAAAAACGGTGGAACGGGCGGAACTGTTAATGAAAGAATACAATCTGAGCAGTGAGGACCGCCCGGTTGTCGCCCCGGCGCGGGAAGCCGCCAGGGCGGCGGAACAGGACCCCCGACTCGGCAATGACGGCGTCTTTTTCGGAGCGGCGATCGCACTGAAAGATGGAACGATTATTTCCGCCAGCAATTCTCCCCGTATGCACGGTGCCTCCAGTGTAATTACCCGGGCCCTGAAACATCTGGCCGGTATTCCTTCCAAAATTCATCTGCTTCCCCAGAATATTTGTGATACCGTGACCGACTTAAAGACAAATATTCTGGGGGGAAAAAATATGAGCCTTGACCTTCAGGAAACCTTGATTGCTTTGGCCATCAGTGCTATCAGCAATCATACGGTACAGCTGGCCATGGAGAAACTCAAGGAGTTCCGGCACTGCGAAATGCATATGACGCACCTGCCATCTCCGGGGGACGAAGAAGGTATCCGGCGGCTGGGGGTAAATCTGACGACCGACCCGGTTTTCATGTCGAATGATCTGTATACCATTTAATCCCGCCTTTGCCTTCCTTTGCAGATGGTCTTCCAAATACCGTTGCGGTAATTCGGGCACAAAGGTCAATAGCCGGGACAAGGGGGTGGCCGTCCAGGCTGCCCACCGGAACCGCACCCATCAGAGAGTTGGTCAGAATCATGTTCTCCGCAGCCAGACAGTCCGCCAGGGTGACGGGACTTTCCTTTTTTTGAAATCCGTTTTTCTCCAGCCATTGCAGGGCCGCCTGTTGCATGACGCCGTTGAGGACATTGGGGGACGCGGGCACGGTAACGGTATGGCCGGAAATCAACAGCAGGTTGGCGGTGTTGGTCTCGGATACCGTCTGGTCGGGATTCCGGATGAGGGCTTCGTTCGCGCCGTTTTCTTGCGCCCAGTCTCCGGCCAGCTTGTAAAAAAAATAATTCAGCGTCTTGTGGGAGGCGGTCAAAATTTGCCGGGGATGGGGATAAACCGCCAGATCCAGACTTTTTTTGTTCAGCATTTGCAGGCGATGCGTATAGGGGCGGGCTAAGACGGCCAGAATGGGGCGAAAAGGCGGTAGATCGCTGTCGCCGGGGGCGGCCAAGATTTTTGCGGCCGCGGTCAGTCCCAGCAGATCGTTGGCGTCCAGCACCTGATAGAGGATGTCTTCCCAGGTGAGATCCGGCACCGGCACGGAAAACAGCGTCCGCCAGGATGTGCGCAGCCGGTGGAGGTGGGCCGGTAGCAGGAGGGGGTGCCCCCGTTCGGCCCGGATGGTTTCAAACAGACCGGCGCCGTATTGAAAAGCGGCGGTGCCGACCGGCACGGAAGCGGTTTCTGCCGGTTGCAGTTTTCCGTTCAACCAGATATACCGGGAACGTTTCCGGTGTTCATGATCATTTCCTCCGGTCAGCAGGGTTTGCGCTTTGGCCAGGGTCTCGGCAAACTCCTCTTCCGGTTGAGAATCGTATACAATACCGCCGCCGGCGGCGTAAAACAGGGTTTGGTTACAGATCGTAGCCGTCCGGATGGCGATGGACAGATCCAGCGTGTCGTGAAAGCTGATGTAGCCGATGGATCCGGTATAAATATGGCGGCAAACGGGTTCCAACTCGTCGATAATCTCCATGGCCCGAATTTTGGGACAACCGGTAATGGACCCGCCCGGAAAGGTGGCGGCCATGATATCCGCGGCGTTCCGGCCCTCTTCCAAGAGGCCTTGAATGATCGAAACCAGATGGAAAACGTTCTCGTAGGCCTCCAGTTTTTTGTGCTCACAGACCCGGACGCTTCCCGGCCGGCAGACTTTGCCCAGGTCATTGCGCAGTAGATCCACAATCATGGACAGTTCGGCGTCGTCTTTGGTGCTGGCCAGAAGTTCCGACCGGTTTCTTTCGTCTTCTGTTGCGGTTTTTCCCCGCGGGCGGGTGCCTTTGATGGGCCGGGTTTCCAGCACGGATCCTCTCTGCTTGAGAAACCGTTCCGGAGAAGTGGAGAGGATATGGTGGTTTCCGGCATGGATGTAGGCAAAAAAAGCGGCCGGATTTTTTTTAAACAGTTTACGGAACAGACAATAGGGATGGCCGGTAAATCCGGTTTCAAAACGCTGAGAAAGGTTGACCTGGTAAACATCGCCGGCGGCGATGTAATCGATAATGGCGCGGACAGCCTGCTGGTATTCGTTTTGTTGAAAATTGGAACGGAAATTGCCGGTTTTTCCTTCGGTCCGGTCCGCGGGGGCGGAGAGACGCAGGATCCGGGTCAGTTCTTTTTGTCGGCCTGCTTGAGATTCACCGGGAAACAGCGGAAGACAGACGGTGGTATGTTTTTGCCGCCGGTCATGGAGGAAAAGCAGGCGCGGAGCGGTTAAATAGATATCCGGCAGGTTCAGGTCGTCCAGGCAGGTCCGGGGCAGGGCTTCCAGGCTGTCCTTCAGGTCATAGGCGAAGTAACCGAATAATCCGGATATCACCGGCAACTCCGTCGCGGCAGGGGCGATGGCGGCCGGATCGCAAAAGTGAAACCGCTCCAGAATACATCGCAGGGCCGTCAGCGGATTTATGGTAAAGGAGGCGGTGTTGGTTTGTGTCCGCAGAGTGACATGATTTCCTTTCGTACGAAGGATCAGCCAGGGCCGGACAGCCAGCAGATGATACCGGGCGCATTCCTGTTGCCCGCCGCTGGCCAGCAGAACCGTGCCCGGTTCCTCCGCCAGTTTCCCGGCAAAATCGAGAAAGGACTCGGATAAAAAAATTTCACGGGTCACAATGGTTTCGGGGGCGGTCAGGGTGTTGAGAAATGTTTCCATGCCATATCCTGTTATCCGGCGGCCAGAAAATTCTGGGCCAGGAGGGGGCCGTACTCCGTGAGAAAGCTTTCCGGATGGAACTGTACACCGAACAGCTGAAAATCCGGGCACTCCAGGGCCATAATAATGTTGTCTTCACTGGTGGCGGTAATGTGCAGCGGGCCGTTGGGTTTTTCCACCACCAGGGAATGATAGCGGGCCGCCGTAAACGGTGAAGGCAGGCCGGCGAAGATTCCGTTGCCCTGGTGATAAATAAGACTGGTTTTGCCATGCATGGGAACTGGTGAGCCTACCGTTTTTCCGCCAAAAGCCTCGTTAAGGCACTGCATGCCCAGGCAAACGCCGAAAATGGGAATTTTCCCGGCCAGGGCCCGGATCAGCGGGACTGAAATTCCGGAAAAGGCTGGAGATCGCGGGCCGGGGCTGATCAGCAGACAGTCGGGACACTGTTTTTCGACCGCAGTCACGGTAATCCGGTCACTGCGGTACACCGCAGTTTTCGCCCCGCAGACCCGGAACAACTGGACCAGGTTGTAGGTAAAGGAGTCGTAGTTGTCAATCACCAGCAGCTTTTTCACGGGTTTTTCCCCAATAAAAAAAACCACCGCAGACAAAAGAGTCTGGGTGGCCGAAACCTAGTGCATAACTCTTAAAACCGCCAATCGTTCCCAA
>CAZWCS010000022.1:0-32721 GCA_964632805.1 uncultured Desulfobacterales bacterium | reverse complement strand
ATTTGCGAAAATATTTCTGTTTTTTGGACTTTACAGAAAGCTTTCTACCATTTTTATCGTCTTGGCACAACTCCTGTTACGATTTTTTTGCCCTGCCTACAGATTCAGAGCGATTTTCAACACTTCATCCATTTTGTCCACGGGATGAAAAGTCAGAGCGGATTTTACATTTTCGGGAATTTCTTCCAGATCTTTCTGGTTGCTTTGGGGCAGAACCACTTCTTTGATTCCGGCCCGGTGGGCGGCGATAATTTTTTCCTTGATCCCGCCGACCGGCATGACCTTGCCGCGCAGGGTGATTTCTCCGGTCATGGCCAGTTTGTTTTTGACGCGTTTCCCCGTCAGCAGAGAGGTCAGCGCAGTTAAAATGGTTACCCCCGCCGAAGGCCCGTCTTTGGGGATGGCCCCGGAGGGGACGTGAATATGGAAATCGCTTTTATCAAAAAAATCTTCGTCGATTTTGTATTTTTTCGCCTGGCTGCGGACAAAGCTCAGAGCGGCAGTGGCCGATTCTTTCATAACATCTCCCAGCTGTCCGGTCAGGGTCAGATTTTTCCTTCCCTTCATAGCGGCCGCTTCGACAAACAACAGTTCGCCGCCGGCCGGCGTCCAGGCCAGGCCCATGGCGACACCCGGTGTCAACTTGCCTTCACTGGTTTCCGAAGTAAACCGGATCGGCCCCAGGTATTCGTGCAGATCATCAATTTTTATGGATTTGGAGACGGATTTTCCTTCCGCGATTTTGGCGGCTACGCCCCGGCAGACGGTGGCAATTTCCCGTTCCGCGTTGCGCAGGCCGGCTTCGCGGGTGTAGCCGGAAATCAGTTTTCGCAGAGCGCTTTTGGTAAAGGATATCTGTTTGGCGGTTAACCCGTTTTCTTTGCGCTGCCGGGGAATAAGATACTGGGTGGCGATTTTGATTTTTTCTTCCAGGGTATAGCCGCGCAGTTCAATCATTTCCATTCGATCGCGCAGAGGCGGGGGGATGGTATCGGGAATGTTGGCGGTAGTAATAAACATGACCGCGGACAGATCAAAGGGCAGGTCCAGATAATGGTCGGAAAACGAAAAATTCTGTTCCGGGTCCAGCACCTCCAGCAGTGCGGAGGAAGGGTCTCCCCGGAAATCCGAGCCCACTTTGTCAATCTCATCCAGCATGAAAACCGGATTGCTGGTCCCGGCTTTGCGGATTTCCTGGATGATACGGCCGGGCAGGGCGCCCACATAGGTTCGCCGATGACCGCGAATTTCCGCTTCATCGCGAACCCCGCCGAGAGAGATACGGACAAACTGACGATTCAAGGCCCTTGCAATGGAACGTCCCAGGGAAGTTTTGCCCGTGCCCGGCGGACCATAAAAACAGAGAATCGGGCCTTTGGAATCGGCATTCAGTTTTCGGACCGCCAGATATTCCAGAATTCGTTTTTTGGGTTTTTCCAGACCGTAATGATCTTTGTCCAGAACGTTCCGGGCCGCTTTGATATCGATCTTGTCTTCCGAGCGTTCCGTCCAGGGAAGCTCGGTCAGCCAGTCGAGATAGGTGGAGGAAACGGTGTATTCCGATGAAGAGGGATGCATGCGGGAAAAACGGTTCAGCTCGCGCATGGCTGCATCGTAAGCTTCCTGGGGAAGATTTTTTTGTTCAA
The DNA here is from genome assembly GCA_964632805.1 of uncultured Desulfobacterales bacterium. Classification (GTDB taxonomy): domain Bacteria; phylum Desulfobacterota; class Desulfobacteria; order Desulfobacterales; family Desulfosudaceae; genus CAZWCS01. The sequence goes on along the minus strand of CAZWCS010000022.1, from coordinate 31,075 downwards.
TTTTGGCCTTGTATTCCTCCACTTCAACATTGCTGTCCTCGGCTTCCCCCAGTTCTTCCTTAATCGCCTTCAACTGCTTGCGAAGATAGAACTCCTTTTGTTGCTGGTTCATATCTTCTTTAACCTGGGCCTGAATTTTGTCTCCCAGTTTCAGGATGTCCAACTGGTGATTGATCAGTTTGGTGGTATATTTCAAACGTTTTTTAATATCCACCGTTTCCAGAACGGTCTGTTTTTCTTCCACTGTACAGTTGATGGTGGATGCGATCATGTCCGCCAGGGTTCCCGGTTCCTCAATATTGGTGGACATACCGCCGAGTTCATTGGGAATGGCCGGAGAGAGACGAACAATTTCCTGAAAAATATTGGCCAGATTGACCATTAATCCTTCGATTTCATTGTCTTTGGATTCATTTTCGGGAATTTGCTGGTAACGGGCGATAATGTAAGGGCTGGATTGAGCAATTTCCTGAATGCGGTAGCGAAATAATCCTTGCAGCATGAGATGAATTTTTTTGTCCTCAGATTTGGCCATTTTTAATATCAGGGCACTGGTTCCGATTGCGTGCAAATCTTCCGCGCCGTACTGTTCTTTATGTTCCTGCTTGCGGGTGGTGACCAGTCCGATCATGCGTTTATCCGCCATGACTTCATCAATCATATCCAGATATTCATCCTGGGTCACGACAATCGGGATGACCATTTTGGGGAATAAAACACCATCTGCCAGGGGCATGATCGGTAATTGCCGGGGAAGCTGATCGGATATATTCAACCCGCTCTGTTCAGGGGCCTGTTGATTCATATTTTCCTCCGCATAGCACCTTCTTTTGGCTTGAGAATATCAGTTTTTGAAAATATTCGGTAGATACGGGGGCTCATTCTTCACTGGAAATCGGTATTTTCCGGGGGCCCCGTATTGGCTGTTTGACCATTTTAATGCGCAGCATGCCGGAAGACAGCGAGGCCGAGACCTGATCCGTGTCAATGGGACAAGGCAAAAACAGCACCCGGTCAAATTTTCCATACTGGATTTCCGCCAGGCAGAATTTTTTTTTGTTTTCCGCCGGCTGCAAGGGTTGTCGTATACCGGAAATTTTGGCCGCACGCTCATTAATTTCGATTTCCAGGGTATTTTTGTCCACCCCGGCCACAGCGGCTACAATAAACAACTCCTCGGCGGTTTCATAAAGATCCATCTGGGGTATCCATTTCTGGCTGTACCGGGAAAACATCGGACTGGCGGCGCCGAAAACATTGTCCATGGTTTTCTTTAATTCCGCATTGAGTTGGTCAAGATCGGAACTAAAGCGTATTTTGATGTAGTCCATAAATACTCCTGCTTTATATCAATATACATACGGCCTTCAAGTTTCCTTACTTTTCCTTACAATATAATACAATTTTTTGCATATGGAAAGGGGCGGCAAAGTCCGAGGTTGATTTTTGCAGGAAACCCCTTTTTTTACGGGAGAACCGGCCTGAACCTGAACGTTTTTCGAAAAAGGGGATGGCCGCCGCCGGGTTCGTTGTTTTCAGAAATAATTTGACAATTTGTTCCGGTTGATGGTTAGAATATAAAAAGCGGTTTGATTGGAGGGGTTTTTTTCGGATCTTTTCGACCAATTATTTTTACCGGGAAGAACCGCCATGGAGGCGACTGATAGTCAGATACTGTCGAAATGGGCCGAAGTTACACCGCGGCCGGCTGAGGTTAAAGCGGTTCTGTCGGCGGATGAAGAAGGGCATCATCTGCTCCGGTTTTGCGAAAACCTCCAATCTCTGGCCCCGCAAATAAAGATAGATTATCACCACCTTGCCGATGATGCCGAGTCCTTTTTGCGGGTAACACCAAATATTGTCTATCAGGCAGTTCCTTCCGGCAAGGAGTTGGAGCTCTTTCTGGCCGTATTGTCCGGCGCGCTGTTTTCTGAAGAAACCGGGACAAAAGTTCCGGTTACCATCGACCTTTCCCGACTTCCCGTGGCGCCTCTGCTGGAAGTGTATATTTCATCGCATTGCCCGTTCTGCCCCCGGGTGGTGGAGCCGCTTCTTCTGCTGGCCGGTCAGTGCCGTGATATTCAACTGCACGTTATCGACGGAACCTTGTTTGCGGCCAAAAGTCAGTTGAACAACATTTCGGCTGCTCCCACGGTTATCTTGAACCAACAATTCCGCTGGACCGGGCAGGTGGCTCCGGAGGAGATTCTGGAGGTGGCGGTCAATTCGGAGGAAGCCGACTTCGGGATGGACACCCTGCGCACCATTGTGGAAAACGGCAATGCCGCTATGGTGGCGGAGATGATTATTGACCGGGGGACGGTTTATCCCGCTTTGTTCAAGTTGTTGTGTCATGAAAAATGGTCGGTCCGGCTGGGCGCCATGGTGGTTTTCGAATATTTGAACGAAAACAGCGGGGACTTAACCCGGCAGGTGGTGGAAACGCTCTGGAATGATTTTGATAAACAGGAAGATCCGGTTAAAGGCGATATTCTGTATATGTTCGGGGAATCCGGCCGGCCGGAGGCGGTGGAAAAAATCAGAACGGTCATCGAAACAGGGGGGTATGCGCCGGAAGTGATGACCGCCGCCAGAGAAGCATTGGAGGATTCCCCGGACGGACAATGACACCGGATCATCCCGATTTTTTCTGCTTTGTTGACCGGGTCATCGGCAGATGATATCATAATATATACATGAAGTGATTGCCAGTCTTGCCGCCGCGACGGCAGTCAGGAGGCCCGTCAAAAATGAATTTTTCCGATTTTCGTCACGTCAAGCAGCAGGGCGGCCGGATAACCATGCTGACCGCCTATGATTACCCCACCGCCGTTTTTCAGGCCCGGGCCGGGGTGGATATCATTCTTATCGGCGACAGTGTGGGGCGCAATATCCTGGGATATGCCAGTGAGACCGAAGTCACCATGGAAGACATGCTGCATCATACCCGGGCCGTCGCCAGGGGGGCGGGGAAGGCCTATGTGCTGGGAGACATGCCGTATCGTTCTTTTGATACCCCGGAGCTCGCGCTGGAAAACGCCCGGCGGTTTCTGGAAGCCGGCGCCCATGGCGTCAAAATTGAGGGAGAAAGTGCTGTCCTGGAGCAGGTCAGAGCGGTAGCCGGGGAGGGTATTGCGGTTTGCGCCCACATTGGATACACCCCGCAGACGGACGGCATGAAGGCCTCCGTTCAGGGCAAGGATGTGGAGCGGGCCAAAGAGCTGATTACCGTGGCCCGCCAGTTGGAAGATGCCGGGGCCGGGATGATTGTGTTTGAGCTGATTCCCGAACTGTTGGCCAAAGAAATTACCGCTCTGCTGGCCATTCCCACCATTGGTATCGGGGCGGGGCCGCATTGCGACGGCCAGGTCCAGGTGTATTGCGATATTCTGGGGCTTTCGGAAAAGATTTTTCGCCATGCCAAGGCCTATGATAATCTGGGCGAGCGGTATGAAGCGGCCTTTGCCGCCTATGTGGACGAGGTCAAATCCGGGCGGTTCCCCACCAGTGCCAACGCCGCCAGGATTCCGGAGGAGGTGGCCCGGGCCGTCCGGGACTGGCTGGAAAAGGAAATAGGTTCCGGTTAGAAATTTATTACCGGCTCCAGCGCCACCGGCGGATAAATCTGTCCGGGTACCGGCGGCATACTGTTGTAGACCCAGTCAATGTCGATGCTTCCCATGGTCAGCAGCCGTTTCCGGGCCACTCCCTGAAAAACGCCTCGGACCAGTACGCTGGTGGCTTTCATGGACAGGGCCAGAACGGCTACGCGCGTGCCCGGGGAGATGGCCGCCAGTTCCGCTTTATAGGCCCGGGGGGAAAACAAAAGCCGCCGGTCACTGGCCGCCCGGCATTGCAGCAGGGGAATAATGACCGGATATCCCTCGGTATTGATATAGGTTATGAATTTTAGGCTGGTCAGGGCATTAAAGAGCGCAACGGCCCATGATTTCAGGATCGGCGCAGCATGGACGCTGTGAGTTTTTCCGGCCAGGGCGGTTCGCACAGAAGCGGAAAAGATTTGTCCCAGGGGAAGGGACTCCCGGCCCGAGGTGGTGATCAGATCCAGGTAGTGAACGGTATGGATGCCGAAGTAGGCGTTATAGCGAAACATCGGCTTCTGGTTATACATTTCGTATTCCGCCCCTTCTTTTCTGCTGTGGGTCCATCGGGCCAGACCTCGCCACAATCTGCGGTCCATGGTCAGAATTAAAAAGCCTGCCCGGGGATTGGTCAGCAGGTGCTGTTTGCTTCGGCCTGCGGAAAATTGTCCAAACAGCAGGGTCTGCGGGGAACCGCCCTGCAGAGAGGTAATCAGGGTCAGGTGGGGGCTCCCCTCGGTGGTGACGGTCGCCAGGAGGCCGACCTTGGCCTCGGTTTCAAACAGCGGTAAATCCCGTTCTTCAAAAGCGTTCTGCTGCGTCACCGGAAACCTCCTTGAATGATTTGATTCTATTTATTCTTCCTGCACGGACCCGCTCCAGTGGACAATTTCCGGATTCACTCCGGAACTTCGGGCCACTGCGGCCAGATTTTCCATTTTTTCTCTGGCCAGCAGGGGACAATCGGCAAAGGGCCACGGCATATCCAGGCGGCGGTATTTATCCCGGCAGAGATGGTTGAAGGCGCACAGCTCCCAGCGGTCAACCCGGACGGGGACCTGTTCGGCCAGCAAGCGGCCAATGCCGTGAATGTTTTCCCTGCGGGCGGTGGCGCCGGGAATAATCGGCGTTCGGATCCACAGTTTCGTTTCCGGGTTGTGTCCGATATAATCGCAGGCCGTCAAAAGATTCTTCACAATCTGCTCCAGGGAAAACCCTGTAAATTTTCGATGCTGCTCAGGATCGATTTCTTTGAGGTCAAACAATACCAGGTCGGTGACGGGCAGAAGAGCGGGCAGCACCTGCGGGCCGTATCCGCCGCAGGTGTCCAGAGCAGTATGGATATTTTTCTGCTGCAGGATTCGGAAAAAATCGGCCACAAACGAAAACTGCAGCCCCGGTTCCCCGCCGGAAGCGGTAACGCCGCCGCCGGAGCTGTGGTAGTAGGTCCGGTCCTTTTCCGCCTCCCGCACCAGGTCCGTCAACTCCCAGGTGACCCCCAGCATCTCCAGCGCCGTGGTCGGGCATTCCCGGGCGCATTCCCCGCAGCCGTCGCAGCGATGGCGGTCAATGACCAGGCCATCGGGTTCAAACGCAAGCGCCTGCCGGGAGCACGTTTCCAGACAGGTGCGGCAGCCGATACAACGGGAAGCAATCCATTGCACCTGGGGAGCCGGGGAGAGCGATTCGGGATTGTGGCACCAGGTACATTTCAGGCTGCATCCCTTGAAAAAAAAGGTGGTACGGATTCCGGGACCATCCTCGGTGGACATGCGCTGTATTTCCAGAATGCGGGCGGTTTCAACCATGGCGTCAGTTTTTTTGCAGGATGGTACTCTTTTTCCAGGGAGCTGATTCCTATCCGGTACGGGAATGGTCCAGGCGGGCGATCACCTCGTTCTGCAGTTCCCGTCCGATATTGGTGAAGTAGGCATTGTATCCGGTGATGCGCACCAGCAGGTGCCGGTAATCCCGGGGATGCTGCTGGGCTTCTTTGAGCATGGCCGGATCCAGCATGTTGATTTGCAGGGCGGTGCCGCCGTTTTCCGCATAGCCGCGCAGAAACGCTATGAATTTCTGCCTGTGCGCGGTGTCTTTCAGCAGGGAGGGATTGAAGGTCATGGTGTGACTGGCACCGTTGGGCAAGCGGTTGACATAGTCTTGCCAGTCCCCGGCATCCCCGGAGGCGGCCCGGCCTCCCAGGGCTTTGCCCACGGAATTGGCGTTGGCCGTGGGGCCCCGGGTATCGGCGCCGTTGGAAGGACAGATGGCGTTGGACAGGAATTGCCCCCGGGGCCTGCCGTCCGGACTGGCCGGCAGGATGAAGCTGTCACCCACCCAGTAGTTCCAGCTGAGCATGCCGGGCCGAAACTGCCGGCCGGTAGTCCGGGTCTGGTGTTTCCAGGTTTCGTCGCACCATAATTTCATAACAGCGGCGGCCATGGCATCGGCGGTATCGTCATCCCGCCCGTATTTGGGCGCCTTGAAGCGCGCTTTGGCCTGCAGCCGCTCAAATCCCTGCCAGTTGGCCCGAAGCGCCTGCAGCAGGTCATCCATGGAGCAGTGTTTCTCGTCGAACACCAGATATTTGACGGCCAGCAGGGAGTCCACCGTGGTGCCAAAGGTAACCGCTTCCAGGGTGACAAAATTGATTTCAGCCCCTCCCCGGGTAATATCCCGGGCTTTGGCGGCACAGCCCTCGACCAGACAGGAAAGATAGGGGGTAGGGGCATAACGGGCACGAACGGTTTCAGCCGCTTCGTACAAATCCACACAGCGGTTGACAATGTATTCCGTCTGCCTGGCGTAGGCCTGCCAGAACTGTTCCCAGGAGGTGAATTTTCGGGCGTCACCGGTGGCCGGGCCGTCCTGTCGGATTTTTTCCGGTTTGCCGAAGGCCGGATCCGCGTAGGGCAGCATATCCCGGCCACCGGTGAGCGCCAGTTCCACGGCTTTGAAGAGATTGAGGTTACAGTCCACGGTTCCGGAGCGGTCGTTGCCGGTCATGGTGTTTTCCAGGCAGCCCACCGGCGCGTAATCAAATACGTTGTCAGCGTGAATAAGGTCCGTCAGTCCCGCTTTGCGGGCCTGGCGCATCATTCCGGCCAGCGACCGTTCGTCAAAGTTCAGAAGAAACGGGGCCCCCTGACTTTCGGCGATCATCCCGGCAATTTTTTCCAGCAGTGCTTCGGGGGAATGCCGATGCAGACGGATATTGGGCTTGGGCTCCAGGATGGGGGACATTTCATCAATGACTTCCAGGACGGCATACGTCAAGGCGTTGGTCCGGTCTTCTCCCGCCGGCCCCAGGCCGGAGAGGGTGATCAGTTGCCCGAAACCGGAAGTAATGCCCTGGTTGCCGCCGGTGCGGATCATGGCGTCATAGGCGGTGTTGGCGTGGATCCAGAAGCATTTCAGGATTTCCTTGCCGAATTCGGGGGTCATGCCCGCGTCTATTGATTTTTGCCAGAACGGCAGCAGATATTGATCAATCCGCCCGAAGGATACGCCCGGACCGGGATAGTTTTCGTCACTCATGACCAGCATGTGGGACAGCCACAAGACCTGAACGGCCTGCCAGAAGGTGCGGGGCGGGTTCCGGACGCCTTCCCGGAGATTGGCCCCCATTTGCGTCAGTTCCTCCCGACGCGTCTCCTCGGATTCCCGTCCGGCCAGCAGATCGCACTGCGCGGCATAGGCCCGGGCCAGTTCCTGGGGAATGGTGGCCGCGGTCATCATCGCCCGGAGCTGGGCCCCTTTTTCTCCTTTCTGCTGAGCAGCGGGCAGGGCCTGGTAATACCGGTCAATTTCTTCGTAAATTCCCTTCCAGCCCATATGCAGCACTTTTTGATAATTGGGGATGAGATGACCGGGCGTCGCCCCGGCATTGCCATAGCCGTGGGTATGAAAATTTTTCACCCGTGGCCGGACCCCTTTTCTGCCCAGCATGGCCCGGTCTCTTTGCCGGGATTCCTTTCGGGTCAGGCACAGGGAGGTTTGAATATTGAACCGCCCGCCGGCCAGCAGGTCGCCGGGAAGAATTTCCCGGGGCAGATACCGCAACAGGACTTCCTTTAAAAAAATGGCCCGCCGTTCCGCCAGCGAATGGTGCCAGAAGCCTTCCGGCAGGGCCACCGGACGGGCGGCCTGATGATAGGAAGCCCGGAAGGTGTCGAAAAAATAGTAGTTTTCCGGAACGATGTAGTACTGGCCCTCGTCGTACTGGACATCCCAGGGGGTACCGGTGGTCCAGGCGGTAAATTCGTTGTTCCAGGCGCGGCCGGTGCCTTGAAAATAATAATCCCGAAGCCATTGAATGCGCGGCGAAAGGCCTTTGGGGGATTTAATCCGGGGCTGAGAGGCAACGACTGTTTCTGCTGCGGTCATGACGGCCTCCACCAATAATGATTTCTGACACTGTTCTACTGCGCCCACACGGAGATCAGGCTTCCCGCACGGGACGAGTCGCTGTATGGTTTCCGGCGTGAAATGGCCGACAGGGCTTTCGTCACCACATTCTGCGGCGGCCCACCGGCGAACCCCCAGCCGTCTATTTATAATACCGTATTTTTATCAGCAATACAATTTGTTATGACCCGCCAGGGGCAAAAAACAGCTCTCAGATTTTTTTCTGCGGCCCACGGCCCGAATCCATTTCCGTATTGACAGTTTCGGTGTTGCCTTTTATATTTAATACACTTGTAAAAAAAATTATTGGCAATACGGTTGAAAAATCCATTACGGGAGCCGCCATGTTTCAGTTAACCGACCCGCAGCGCATGATTATGGAAACCATCCGGGCTTATACGGAAAAAGAAATCCGTCCCCGGGTACCCGCCCTGGAAGCCGGCGAAATTTCTCCTTTTGCCCTTTCCCGGAAAATGATGGATTTTTTCGGCGGCGGGGGGCTGCTGGCCAAGCCCCTGGAGAAACTGGCGCAGATGCGGGAAAAAGGGGAGCAGACGGGAAGCGGACTGACCCAGCTGATGTCCGCCGGCGGGGAAGGCGGCGGCACCCCGGATGATCCCATGTTGATGAATATTTTTGTCAAGGAACTGGCCCGGGTTTCGCCGGGACTGGCCATGTCCTTCGGGGCCAGTCTCGGCCTGGCCGGCGGGGCGATCATGGCCAGGGGTACGGCCCGACAGATTCGAGAATACGCGGTACCGCTGATGTACCAGAAAACCGTCGGGGCCTGGGCGTTAACGGAACCGGCAGCCGGTTCCGACGCCCTGGGGGGAATGAAGACCACGGCTGTGCCCACCGAAGACGGGCACTACCTTCTGAACGGCTCCAAGACGTTTATTACCAACGCGCCCATCGCAGATACCTTCGTACTGTATGCCAAGATCGACCGGGGACAGCCCTGGCGGGAGCAGCCGGTTCATACCTTTATCCTGGAACGGGGGATGGAGGGATTAACCACCGGAGATCCCTTTGCGAAGTTGGGAATGAAGGATTCTCCCACCGGGGAAGTGTTTCTGGATAATGTCCCGGCGGAAAAGGCCCGACTGCTGGGAGAAGTCGAGAGCGGCGGCGGCCGTCAGGATACCAAAGACAGCCTGGGCAATGAACGTTCGGCCATGCCGGCGTTTGCCTGGGGGATGGTGGAACTGTGCTATGATACCTGCCTGGCGCACATAAATGCGCAACGGCAGCAGGGCTTGCGTCTCAGCGAAGAACAGGGATTATTGACCAATCTTTACCGGATCTACATGCATTTCCGCAATATTGAGAACATCGTCTTTCAGTCCGCCTGGCTCCAGAAAAACCGGGTCCGGGATCCCGCTTTTATCAACGCCACCAAGGCTTTCTGCAGCCAGGCCTGTGTGGAAGCAGTGAATGACGCCATGGAGATTCTGGGGGACAAGGAGGGACAGATCGACGGCACTCTGGGGAAACTGTTCCGGGACGCCAAGCTTCTGGAGATCGGCGCCGGGACCACCGCCATCAATATTTTTTCCGCCATGCGCCTGGAAATTGAACAGGCCGCCGCTTAAGAGATACAGACCTTTCGTACCTGAAGAAGGTCCGAATATCCGCCGAAGATCTTTTCGACACCGTCCTGCAGAAGGGTCCGCATGCCGTCTTTTATTCCCTGGGCTTTCAGTTCTTCCACCGGTCGCTGATTGATGATCATGCGTTTGACGTCATCGGTTCCCACCAGCAGTTCGTGCAGCCCCATTCGGCCCCGGTAACCGGTATTGTTACAGGCATTACAGCCTTTGGCCTTATACAGCACCAGGTCGTCGGAAAAGGGAATGTTGAGGTTCTGGTTGAAGATTTCCTCGCCCCCGTATGTCCGGACCAGTTCGTCGTATTCTTCCCGGGTGGGATGATACTGCTGTTTGCAGTCTTTGCAGAGAGTTCGCAACAGTCGCTGGGCCAGGATGCAAAGCAGGGCGTCCGCGAAGTTATAGGGGTCCATGCCCATGTCGATCAGACGGGTAATACTTTCCGGGGCGCTGTTGGTATGCAGGGTGGAGAAGACCAGATGCCCCGTCAGGGAGGCTTCAATGCCGATGTGGGTGGTTTCCTTATCCCGCATTTCCCCCACCATGATGACGTCCGGGTCGGCCCGGAGAAAGGCGCGCATGGCTGCGGCAAAATCAAAGCCGATTTTGGGCTTGACCTGCACCTGGCGCAGACCTTTCTGGGTGATTTCCACCGGATCTTCCGCTGTCCAGATTTTGGTTTCGGTTTTGTTGATAACTTTCAGCGAAGAATGCAGGGTGGTGGTTTTACCGGAGCCGGTGGGGCCGCAACAGAAAATAATGCCGTAGGGCCGCTTGATGCACTGTAGAAACCGTTCCAGGTTCTGTGCGGAAAAGCCCATGTTCTCCAGCGGAATCGGCTCGCCCGCGGCCAGAATACGCATGACGATATCTTCCAGCCCGCCCTGGGTGGGAACAGTGGCGACACGAAGTTCAATATCCAGGCCGCCGAATTTTTTAAACTTGATTTTTCCGTCCTGGGGCTTCCGCCGTTCGGCAATATCGAGATCGGACATGATTTTGATACGGGAAACCACCGCTGCTTTATAATGGTAGGGTATGGTTTGATACAGGGTGCAGGCACCGTCGACCCGGAAACGGACTTCGGTGCTGGCTTTTCCCGGATATGGCTCAATGTGAATATCCGAGGCATTCCGGTTGTAGGCATCGATAATAATTTTATTCACCAGTTGCACAATGGCGCTGCTTTGTTCATCAATGGCAGCTTCCGCCTCTTCGATTTCCGACTCCTCTTCCTCCATCTGGGAAAGAATGTCGTCAATGGAAGAGGCTTCTTTCTCATCGGTCGTAAACAGGTCAATAAAATCGAGAACATCTTCCTTCAGGGCAACACAGAAGTTCAGTTTTCGGCCGGAGAACAGGGCTTTTATTTCATTGATCCGCTGGGTATCATGGGGATCGTCCAGGGCGATCTGGGCCACGCCGTCGGCGGTGGTTCCCAGCGGCACCCAGCAGTTGTTTTTCATGAAGGGAACTTTAACGCCGGCCAAAAGATCACCCGGGATGGGCATTTGATTGTCGTAGGGCCGGTATTCGGTGTCGTAATACTTGGCCAGAGATTTTCCCAGTTCTTTCTTGGGTACATTATAGGCATTGATCAAGACTTCTTCCACCGTTTGCTGATTGTCCCGGGCTTCTGCAATGGCATTTTTCAGTTCCCGCTGGGTAAGCAGGTGGTTTTCCAGAAGATAGTCGTATTTGTTTTTTTTGACCTTTTTGGCGGCCGCACTTTTTTTCTGGTTATACAAACCGATACCCATGGTTTCGGCAAGCTGCAACAGATTTTTTTCGTCTTCTTCGGTAAACGGTTTGTTGTCTTTGTGGTTGATCAGCTGGATAGCGCCGATCAGCATTTTTTTAAAGGTAACCGGGGCCACCAGCATCTGTTTTGAGGTAAAGCCGGTGCGTTTATCCCAGCGGTCATCATAGTGAATTTCACCGCTGATGGCTTTCAGTTCACGGTCATCATAAACATCTTTGATGTTGAGCAGTTGCTGTTTGTAAGCGGCAAATCCCGCGATGCTGTTGGGAGACAGCGGGACGCGGATTTCTTCTACCTCATCGCCGGATTTAAATTTGGAAACCAGTTCCCGTTTTACCCCATCCACATAATAAATGGTGATTCTTTCCGCCTCAAAAAGGGAAAGAATGTCTTCTTTGATATCGATAAGGAGGGAGTCGAGGTTGGGCGCGGAAAATATTTTCTGATTTACCTCCCGGACCTTTTGTCGATATTCACTATCGGCTTCGGTGCTTGCAGGTGCTTGGGCTGTAACCGCCATTACTTCCTCCTGTTAATAAATGAGTTGTGAATATTTCATTTCGGTATCAACGTTGCCGGGGTTCAAAGCAGTATTTGTAAATTTTTTTCAGACCACCCCCAACCAAAATCATTCCCATTACATATAAGCAGATACGAATAAACAGCGCAGTTTCCGGTTGACCGGCGATACTTTCAATTTTATCCGTGAGTTGATGGACCCGGTAGAAAACCCCGCATCCCGCCAGAAAAAGCACGATTCCCCATACGGTCTGAACCTTCTTCTTGTCTTCTACCATAGTCTCAGAGAATTAAAAATTACATGAATAATTATATCGAACAAGACCATAATGTCAAGTTGGATCAGATTTTACCGGTATGATTTATTCCTTTTTGTTTTTCCCGTTCCCCCTTTGCCCTGTTCTTGACAGACGCAAGGGGGAAGGGGTACTATAGCAACCTTGCCGTAAAAAAAGGAAACGCGTTACCGATAAAACATGTTTCCTCCAATAATCACATGACGCTATGAAACATGTTTGACGATGACATCAGCAAAGGAAAAGACGCATGAAAAAAAATATTTCCCCGGATTCTTCGCAAAGCGCAGTGCAGACCGCACTTTCCGAAAATGCCTCCAAACAGCTGCTGAAAGCATATGGATTGCCCGTAGTTGATGAAATGGTTGCCCGGGACGGGCAGGAAGCGGTTCAAGTTGCCGGAAAAATCGGGTTTCCGGTGGTAGTGAAGGGGTTGGGCGCCAACCTTTTGCATAAAACGGAAGCCGGCCTGGTTCATTTAAATCTTGCCGGCCCCGAGGCCGTAAAAGCTGCTTGTGAGGACATCGCGCGTACAAGTGCGTCCAATCTGGAAGGCTTTCTTATCCAACCCTATCTGGACGGGCAACGGGAATTCGTAGCCGGCGTCTTTTATGATAAGCTTTTTGGGCCGGTGATCATGTTCGGGTTGGGCGGAATTTTTACCGAAGCCTTGGCGGACGTGAGCTTCCGCGTAGCGCCTTTGACCGTCAATGATGCCCGGGAAATGATTTCTGATATCCGGGCGCAATCGCTTTTGGGCCCGTTTCGGGGGGAGCGTGCCGTCAATCGCGAACAACTGGAGTCCGTTCTGCTGGGACTTTCGGAGCTGGTACAAAAGGAGCCGGAAGTGGCCGAGATCGATATTAACCCCCTGATCGCCTCCGCAACCGGTCAATTGCTTGCTGTAGACGCTCTGGTCGTTAAAGGCCATTCCGATAACAGGCGACCGCTCACCAGCGTTCCGGCAGATATCCGGAGGTTGGGAAAAATGTTCTATCCCAAGTCGATCGCCTTAATCGGTGCTTCCGGGACATTCGGAAAATGGGGATATACAATATACATTAATGTTGTCAGCAACAATTATGAGGGCAGGGTTTACCTGGTCAACCCGCAACGGGAAACCATTGCCGGACAACCCGTATATAAATCGATAGCGGATATCCCCGGTCCGGTTGATTTGGCTGTGGTGACCATTCCGGCCGCAGGGGTGCTTTCGATTATCGAAGAAATGAAAGAAAAAGGGATTCGCCACATGGTTCTGATTACCTCCGGGTTCGGGGAAACCGGAACAGCCGGAAAAGAACTGGAGCGGCAAGTGGTGGAAGCGGCCCGACAGGCGGATATTTTGATTATTGGCCCCAATACCATGGGAATTGTGAACCCGCATATAAAGCTCTTCTGTACGGGGTCCATGGTCAGCCCCGCGCCCGGTGGTATTACCGTCGTTGCACAATCCGGAAATATGGCGGCCCAGCTGTTACAATTTGCAGAGCGACAGGGAATCGAGATCCGGGCTTTCTGTGGATCGGGTAACGAAGCCATGATCACGATCGAAGATTACATGGAAAGTTTTGAGATCGATGATCTGACGGAAATTGTTATGCTTTATGTGGAAAGCGTGAAAGATGGCCGGCGCTTTCTGAAAAGTGCCCGGCGGGTCTCCCGAAAGAAACCGATTGTACTCTTGAAAGGCGGCCAGACCGAAGCCGGAAGCCGGGCCGCAGTCAGTCATACGGGGGCGATGTCTTCGGATAGCCGGGTGTTTAACGCGGTTTGCCGGCAGGCGGGCATTGTCAAGGTTGACAATCCTATGGATATGCTGGATTTGTCGGCCGCCTTCTCTTCCTTGCCTCTGCCGGCGGGAAATCGTGTCGGTATCATGTCGCTGGGAGGGGGCTGGGGCGTCATTGCTTCAGACTTGTGTTCGAAATACGGTTTGGATATTCCTGAGCTGTCTTCGGGTATTATCTCCCGGATTGATGAGATCCTGCCGCCGTACTGGAGCAAGGGCAATCCCATTGATCTGGTGGGGGAAGGGAATCACCAGATGTTTATTGATATCTTTGAACAGCTGATGCAATGGGAAGGGTGCGATGCGGTCTTGATCCTCGGCGTGCTGGGCAGACGATACGCCGCCCGGGACCGGGTCCGAGCGGCCAAAGCCGCTGATCCGAATGCCCAGCCGGAATTTCTTGATCAGATTGTGAAGATGCTGGATGACTTTGAAGGGATGTTTCTCGCTCATATTGTCGCGTTGATGGAAAAATACAAGAAACCGGTGGTCTGCGTACCGATTAACAGTGATGAGAAACAAGACAAGACACTCTATAAAATTGGGGAAAGCCGTTATAAGAGTGTGGTTTTTACAACACCGGAACGTGCCATAAAAGCGCTTTCCAAAATGGTGGCGTATAAAAAATTTTTGGTGCGGGACAATCCGAAATAGGATCTGCCCCCCCCGAATCTTTTTTCGGTAAGAGCTTGCGGGGAAGTGATGAATCCTTATATTTTATTGCCTTTATTTCCCCTGGTGGCGAATCTGCTGCTGGGAATTTACGTTATTCGCGTCAATCCCGGCCAGGCCCAGAACCGTCTGTTTTTTCTGCTGACCATGGCCATTGTTTTCTGGAGCCTGATCCGGATATTAATGTATGGCGCCTGTGATCCGGATAAAGCTTTATACTGGTCTCACTTTGATACGCTGGGCACGGCTTTTGTGGGTGTTTTTGTGCTGCATTTCTTTCTTGTTTTCACCCGTATCCGAAACGCTGTATTGAAAAGTGGCCTTTTGATCCCGGCTTATCTGCTGGCGGCCGGACTTTCTGTTGCCGATTTGTTCAGCAATATCATTGACGCTCCGCCCGTACTGCGATACTGGGGATATTTTTCTCCTCCCGGCCCTCTGTTTGCGCTGAACGTCGGGTTTGTTGTCGGCTGTATTTTACTCGGTTTATTATTGGTAGTGCGCTATTATTTCATATCATCCGCCGCCGATACCCGGAAGCAGGCGCTGATGATGGCGATTGCCGTTTCTGTGCCTTTATTGACCGGTATCATCACGGAGGCTGTACCGGGTATATTGCATCTGTCCGTTGTTCCCTTAACCACACCCAGTACAACCATTATGACCCTGATTATCGCTTTTACCATGTATCGATATCAATTGATGATGCCTCTGACCTATCAGCTGAGAACCATTGAAAGAAAATATAAAAAACTGTTTAATGCGCTTTCTGATGCTGTCGTCCTCCTCTCTGAAGAAGGCACCATACTGGAAGTCAATGCTGCCATGGCGGCGAGCATGAACAGCACCAAAGAACGCCTGCTCGGTGAAAATTATTACCGGTTACTGCCGGAAACGGTGGCCGCGGAAAGACGGAAATGCCTGCAAGAAGCCCTCCGGGCCGGTATAACCGGGAAAATACTGGACATAATCGATGACCAGTTTTTTCAGAATCAATTTATTCCCACGCAGCTGGACACCCGGCAACCGCCCTCTGTCCTGGTGATATCCAGCAATATTACCAGTATCATGGAAACGGAAGATGCTTTACAGAAAAGCCGGGAGCGCCTGGCCGGAATTGTGAACGGCAGCCCCATTCCAACGGTTGTTCTGGACAGTCAGCATTATATTACCCACTGGAATCAAAGCCTGGAAGAGTTGTCCGGAATTTCCGCCGCGGAAATTATCGGGACCCGGCAGCAATGGCGGGCATTTTATAATGCAGAGCGGCCGGTGATGGCGGACCTTATCCTGGATGGAAAGACCGATCAGTTTGATTTTTATTATAAAGACAAATATCGTCCCGCTGCGCTACCCGGTGGTTACGAAGCCACGGATTTTTTCCCTCATCTGGGCGAAAACGGCAAATGGCTTTTTTTTACCGCCTGTCCACTTTTTGATAAGCAGGATCAAATGATCGGCGCCATGACCACCCTTCAGGATATCTCCGACCAGAAACAGGCGGAAGAAAAACTGCGCCGCAGTGAGGAAAAATTTCGGGTCCTGGCGGAAAACGCCAATGATATGATATGGACGCGGGACATGGCTTTGCATCCGACTTATATCAGTCCTTCCGTCAAGCGGGTCCGGGGGTATACCCCGGAAGAGGCCATGGCGTTGACACTGGAGCAAACCCTTACACCGGAATCCTATATTCAGGCCCTGAAATTGTTGAACGAAGCGATTGAACAGGAGGCCCGGGGAAATATTGCCACGGAACCGTATATACTCCAGGTGGAGGAGTATTGCCGGGACGGTTCGACCAAATGGATAGAACTGAGCATGAACTGGCTTCGGAATAAAAACGGGGAGGTGGAAGGAATTATCGGTGTCAGCCGGGATATTACAGACCGGAAGCAAGCGGAACAGGAATTGAAAATCGCCAAAAAACAGGCCGAAGAAGCCAATCAGGCCAAATCGCAATTTCTAACCAACATTTCCCATGAAATCCGCACACCCATGAATGGTATTCTGGGAATGGTGGAGCTTTTAAAAAACACACCGCTTACCGCAGAACAGGCGGATTATGCCGGCACCATTTCTTCCTCTGCCGGCAGCCTGCTGGGTATTATTAATGACCTTCTGGACTTGTCCCGGATCGAGGCCGGAAAAATGACGATTCAGGAATCCCTTTTCAATCTGGCCGAATGTGTAGAAGAGGTCAGAACGCTGCTGCACTATTCCGCAGTGAAGAAAGGGCTTGTTTTACGCGTCAATTACAAGGCGCCCCCATGGGTGGTGGGAGATAAGACCCGTATTCGCCAGATCCTGATGAATTTGGCCGGCAATGCCGTTAAATTTACGGAGGAGGGCAGTATCATGATTCAAGTTACCTGTTGTGAGGAGCAGGATACGGATGAGGAGGCCGCCCTTTTTCGAATTGAAGTGATTGATACGGGTATTGGTATCCCTCTGGAAATGCAAAATATTATTTTCGAATCGTTTCGCCAGGCAGACGGGGGGAGCACCCGGCGATACGAAGGGACCGGCTTGGGGCTGACCATTTCCAAAAATGTGGCGGAACTTATGGGCGGCCATATCGAAATTGACAGCCGGGAAGGGCGGGGCTCTGCGTTTCGTGTATATTTACCCCTGACGTTGGGCCAAGAACAAGCTGTGCAGGCGCTTGCAACCGCGAAGATCAACTATGTTGTGGCCGGCCTGTCCGCTCTGGTAGTGGAAGATAATCCGGCCAGCCGTATGCTGCTGGAAAAGATGCTTGTCAAAAGAGGGTGTCAGGTAGATACCGTGGAAAACGGAATCGCAGCCCTGGATAAGTTGCGAAACAAAAAATATGATGTGGTCTTTATGGATATTCAAATGCCCAGCCCGGACGGTTATCAAACCGTTCAGGCCATTCGCGACCCCCGGTCCACGATTCTGGATCATGAGGTGACCATTGTGGCGATCACGGCCCATGCGCTGAGCGGGGAGCGGGAACGGTGTCTTGCGGCGGGGATGAACAATTATCTTGCCAAGCCGGTCACCGGTGATAAGCTGGATCAAGTCTTAGCAGCGGTTTCCGCTTCCAACTGATTTTTCCCTCGATCTTTCCCCGCCCCTTCAACATTGTCCTTTTCTTCATTGCTTTTCAATTGACTTTTGGGGCCTGTTATGGCATAATCGTTAATATGACAAGGATGAACCGGCTTCTATCATTACGAACGGTTTTTTGTCGGCATGGACGTTGCCGGGCTCCAATCCGGGGGAAGCCTCCCCGTTTTTTTCTTCCCGCAATACTACCCCCAAAAGCAGGGAATCGGTATGTCTGCAAAACCGACTTATGAAGAGCTCCAGCGGCAGCTACAGGCGTTGGAACAACAAACGCTCCGGTATACCGAAGCGGAAGAAGCCCTGCGGAAGAGCGAGGAACGCTATCGCTGTATCGTGGAAAATTCTCATAACGCGATTTTCATGCTGGATGACAGATACCGCTTTGTTTATGTTAACAATCAATTTTGCGAATTGACGGGGTATCGCCGGGAAGACATTATGGAGAGGGACTTCCGGCCGTTTCTGGATGAAGATCAGCGCACCTTTCTGGAAAATATTTATCTGCGCCGACTGCGGGGAGAAAATGTTTTTTCGCGATATCATTTTTATTTAACAAGAAAAGACGGGGAACGGCGGAAAGTCGAAATCCGGGCCTCCGCGGTCTCGGCGCCCCGGGGCCGAGAACGCACAGTCGGTTTTATGCTGGACATTACCCAGCGCAATGAAGCCCTGAAACAGTTACGGGCCAGCGAAGAACAATTCCGGCTGCTGGCGGAAAACGCCAATGATGTGATCTGGACCCGTGATCTGGATTTGCATTTGACCTATATCAGCCCTTCGGTGGAACGGATACGGGGCTATACCCCGGAAGAAGCCATGCGGCAATCGCCCCGAGAAATTCTGACGCCGGAATCGTATACCCGGATTATGGCCTTTTACCAGACCGCACTGGAACGGGAAAACACCGATAATCCCATCGAAACGCCCTATGTCGTGGAACTCGAAGAATATTGTAAAGACGGTGCGACCATCTGGGTGGAAGCCAGCATGGCCTGGCTGCGTAACGCAGAAGGAGAAATTACCGGTATTATCGGGGTTGGAAGGGATATCACCTATCGCAAACAGGTTCAGGAAGCCCTGCAGGAAAGTGAAAAACGCTATCGAACGATTCTGGAAGAAATTCAGGATGCGTATTTCGAGGTTGATATCCGGGGCAACCTCACTTTTTTTAACCGGCAGATGGGTACCCTGCTGGGATATTCGGAACGCGAACTGCTGGGCATGAACAACCGCAAATTCATGGATGAAATGAATGCGGCTCTGGTCTACCGCACCTTTAATCATGTTTACCGGCTGGAAGAACCGTCCAAGGGGTTTGACTGGAAGCTGATACGGAAGGACAATTCCGAAATATGGGTTAACACGTCCGTATCGCTGATAAAAGACAGCGAGGAAAATAAAGTCGGTTTCCGGGGAATTATCCGGGATATTACGCAAAAGAAAGAAATGGAGAAGCAGCTCCATCGCATGGCCTATTTTGATGAACTTACCGGTCTGGCCAACCGGTCTCTGCTGCAAGACAGATTTAATAAGGCCATTGCCCGGGCCTATCGCTATGGATCTTTGTTGGCCGTATATGTGGTGGATATGAACCAGACCAAGGAAATTAATGATACGCTGGGGCACTCGGCCGGTGACGAAATGATTCGGGGGGTGGCCCAGCGGCTGCGTCAGTCGGTACGCGAAAGCGATACCGTGGCGCGAACCGGGGGGGACGAGTTTGTCATCCTGGGCGAGGCGATTCATCTGGAAAGAGGTGCCTGGGAACTCGGCCAGAAAATTGTTAATACGATTAAATCCCGACCCTTTATGATTCAGGGAAATACCGTTTTTCAGGAAATCAGTGTGGGCTTCAGTATTTATCCTCTGGACAGCAATGATAAAGAGAGTTTGCTGCGCCAGGCCGATGTAGCGATGTATTACGCCAAGGAGTCCCTCAGCACAAGACCGCACCGATACAGTTTTCAAAATGACCAGTTGTCGACCCAGTTTTCCCTGGCCCAGGAGCTGCGAAGAGCCATCGAACAAAATCAATTTGTCGTTTTTTATCAGCCGCAGGTTAATCTGAAAACCCGGGAAATGATCGGCATGGAGGCGCTGTTGCGGTGGAATCATCCGGAGAAAGGCTTGATTTCTCCTTCCGATTTTATTCCGGTGCTGGAAAGGACGGGATTGATTCGAACGGTGGGACTGCGCGTGGAACAGAGTGTATGTCAGCAGATTGCCGAATGGAAAAAACAGAAAAGGGTGCTTACACAAAAAACCATCAACTGTTGTATTTATGAATTAAATAATCCTGTCATGCTGGACGAACTTATGGCGACGATCAAAAAATATGATATCGAATCGTCACTGATTGGAATTGAGATTACGGAACGGGTGGCCACCCGGCAGATAGAGGAAGTCCGAAAAGTTCTGCAGGCGCTTTCCGATGCCGGTATTTCCATTCTTCTGGATGATTTCGGCACCGGCTACTCCTCTTTGAGCCTGTTGCAGAAATTGCCGATTGATATCGTTAAAATTGACAAGTCGTTTATCCAATCCATTACTTCGGATAAATACAGCGCCTCATTGGTTCGCTCCATTATCACCATGTGTCATGAAACCGACAAGAAAGTCATGGCCGAAGGCATTGAAACAGAAGAACAACTGGAATTTTTACTGAAATTACAGTGTGATTACGGGCAGGGGTTCCTTTTCGGGCATCCGGCACCGCCGGAAAGCGTTTATGATTTCTAGCCCGGACATTTCACGAGCCGAGTTTGCCGCAGGCGAGGGGCGGCAGGTGAAAAAGCAATATTAATCAAAAAATTTTATGAAATATCCGGGCTGGTCGGGGCAATCGGGAAAAAAGCGCCTCGGGATTCAGGCCGGTTTGAGAACCAGCCCCAGGGGCAGGCTTTCCCCGAAAATGATGGATTCATCCTGTTTTTCCAGGGGAACGGCGGTTTCGATGGCGGCGACATAGGGTTCCGGCAGGTTCTGCCGCCGGAGCCAAGCGGTCACTTTTGCGGCGGTATCTGCGTCGATATCCCGGGTTCGATCCCCGGTTTTGCGGGCCAGTTGAACCACGGCCGCCCCGGCCGGCCGGGGGCGGCGCCAATCCACCGCCAGAATGGCCTCGATCCAGCGAGCAGCTTCTTCCGGGGGAATGACCCGGTCGGCGGAACCGTAAAGCATTTCGCGTGCCCCCAGGCGGGAGAGCGCCCACAGATATTGCGGTTTGCTTTTTTTGGACAGAACCGCCGGCAGCAGCGAGCGTCCGCAATTGATTTTGTCTTTTACCAGCAGCCTTTCCATATTGGCGACGGCCATCCATATTTCAATGATTTCCTGAACGGTATGTTTTTTCTTATCCCCTTTTCTGGGCATAATAATCGGGGTGACGTCCTGCAAGAACTGCTTTTGCTGGCCGGGTTTCAGCCCGCAGGCCAGACGGCGGACAAAAATCCAGCATTCGGTCCGGACCTGGGTCTGATTGGGAAAAGACAGCCCTTGATTGTAGGTTTTCCACAATTGTTGAATGCGCTGGCTGTCATAGCCGTCCCCGATTCCCGGCCGCATGGCAAATCCTGTTAAATTCATCCAGCGATGTTCATGATCAGGGGAAATTTGACGCCAGTGGCGGTTTTCCAGCAGCAGATCCGCCAGGGTCCGCAGAAACGAGATCGGCCATTTTTCCCGGGAAATTCCCACTGTCCGGCATATTTCCGGGGTAACGGCCGCCAGCTGTTTTTTATCTGTAATACCGTCCGGCGCCAAAGCAAAAGCACGCCGGACGATTTCCAGCGCCGATTCTGTTTTGGCCGCTTCCAGCACATGGCCGGTCTCCGGTAAAGCCAGCTCCGGGCCCAGTTCCCGCAGTTGAAACTGTAGCTGCCAGCGATGACGGCTGACCCGGGAGCGGCACCATAGCACCAGACTCCCGATTTCCGTATATTGGGCCTCAATTTCCACCGGTATGGTTTTTTGCAGGCCTTTTTCCCCGAACTGGATAACGGTTTGCAGGGGAGGGAGGAGAGTCACCGAATCGTCTATGGGAATGATGTCTCCGTGGCGGTCTCCGGAGCGGAAGCTGGAGGAGTAAAGATCAAACCGGACCTTCTGATTGGTCATAACCCCCATTTCATAATCGTGTAAAGTAATGGTGCTGCCTTCTTCCAGGCCCCGTTCCACCACGCAGAGAGCGCTGGGCGATTCTGCGGCCGGCTCCTCCGAAAGGCCCCCGGACACTGCCAGATAATAGGAGCGGGGGCTGCCGCTGCCAACCTTCACCCCGCGGCCGGCTTTTACCAGTCCGTAATAGGCCGCGCCCAGAGAAACGGCGGCGTCATGGGAAGGATTGTCCAGTATCCGCGGAATTGCGGTTTGTTCTCCACCCAGATGGGTTTGCAGCGATTTCCGGATCCGTTCCTGGATCAGGGCGGGTTTCAGCGTGCCGCCGTTAAAAAGAATAAGGTCCGGGCAGGCGGAGGCGGAGACCAGCAAATCCCTGTCCGGCTGGTGACGGCGAAGAAATTCGAGAAGATGGGCGGTCACTGCGGTGGTGGATTCGTAGGACAGGCCGAATTCGGAAAGCGTCTTTTTTTCAGCGGCCGGCCGGCACTCCGCGGATGGCGTCAGGGGAAAAAATTTCTGGTTGATAATATCCGTGAGCGTCTGCCGGTTCAGCGTGGCGGAAATAGTTCCGGCGATCAGGCCTTTGCCTTCCCCCATCAGCGTAATTCGCTCGCTGTCGCTGTTGCCGTTAAGAATGTTTTCTTTGGCCTGGCGGCATTGATGACAGAGGGTTTTCAGCTTTTCCGTGCCGAGGGGCCGGGATAATTCGTTTTCGATGTGGCGGGCCAGAGCCAGGTCAAGATTGTCGCCTCCCAGAATCAGATGATCGCCCACGGCAATCCGTTCAAAGCGGGGGGCGCCGCCGTCTTTTCGCAGGCTGATAAGGGTGAAATCGGTGGTGCCTCCGCCCACATCGCAAACCAGAATCAACTCCTCGGGGGCCACCAGTTCCGCCCAGTCGGATTCATGAACGGTGAGCCAACTGTAAAATGCTGCCAGCGGTTCTTCCAGCAGGGTTACTTCCGGTAATCCCGCTAATGAAGAGGCTTCCAGTGTCAGTTCCCGGGCCACCTCGTCAAAAGAAGCGGGAACGGTAATGACAACCAGCTGATTTTCCAGGTAGCGCTCTTCTTCTTCCCCCTGGGTACGGTTCCAGGCCTGCCGAATATGATTCAGGTAAGCAGCGGAAGCCTCCACCGGCGAAACTTTCCGCACTTCCTCCGGTGCGCCCCAGGGTAATATGGCGGCCCGGCGATCAACCCCTTTTTCGCACAGCCAGCTTTTGGCCGAAGTTACCAGCCGGTTGGGGATTTTGGCGCCGAAATCTCTGGCAAATGTACCGGCAAAATCGGGCGTCGGCATTCGCCAGGGGTGCGCGATCGCCGCTTCCGATATTTCGTAACGGCCGGGCAGGTAGAGAAAAGAGGGCAATACCGGAAACCGGGAAAATTCTCCGTTTCCCGTCAACTGCGGTATTTGAAAACGTTTGATGGGGGAGCGCTTTGTCTTTTCAGCCAGAAGGGGCGCAAAAGAGACCGCGGAATTGGTGGTTCCCAGATCGATACCAACAGCATAATGCGGATCATTGACAGCCATGGTTTTTTCTAGTTTACCTCAATTTCCGCCGGGGCGACGATTTCCGGGTCACCGCTGAAGGCAAATTCCGGCAGGTTCACCCGTTTGGCCCGCCAGCCGTTGTGTGTCAAAACACCGGTAAAGGGCGGTTCACCGGTGACATTGCCGCGCAGCTGGAGGGTCTCCGTGGCAAATCCCGCGGCGATGGTGACTTCCGCTCCTTCCGCCTGCTCCATTATCGGCGTCAGGGTAAGATATTTCTTCAGTGCTTTGTTGCAGTTTTCATGGACCCCGCGGACCGCAGCGCCGATCTGGTCATCCTCATATTGATCCAGCGGCTCCTGAAAAAAATCCAGTAACCGGCCTTCCTGCTGCATAACCGATAACAGGTGAAGAAAAAGCTTTTTTTCCCGGTGCGCCCGTTTTTCCATGGCCCGGGGGGACGCTGCTGCCTGGACGGTATCGGATCCGGCCCCGCGGGATGGTTCTTTGGCCGGCAGATTTTTATTGCTGCGTTGAATCAGAAAGGCGGTCATCCAGGTTAATACCAGGCCGCCAACCCCGGTGAAAATCATAAGCAGCAGATACAAGGGGTCAATTCGTCCCCCTAACGACAGCCAGGCAGGCAGGCCGGCCGAAGACGGCAGGGGAATTTCTGCCGTTGCATACAACAAGAGTTCGATTCCGGCCAATCCCGACAGGTTTATCCCCCAGAGCCAGCCAAGACCGGCCACAGCCGATGGTTTGTCTGTTTTTTTCATTGTTTGGGATTACTTTCTTTTGCTCGGTTTATCGGTTTTCATTCGCAAATTGGTCATTTTTATCGGCATGTTTTTTTTCGATAAAAAATTTGCCGGTTCATGCCCGGACCGCAGCCCCGGACCGCAGCCCCGGACTGCAACCCCGGACCGCAACTGTTTTGAATAACGTTTTAGCACCTCGGTCGTGGAAAGGCAAGGGATGCGGTCCGGTTTTTCAGCCGGTTTTTTGATGCGTATTGCGTGTTTTTTGACAAAAATATTGACAAGGGCATAATCGGATTTTAATATTGAATCAAATTCAGTAAATGAATATGATTATGTTTGCGCTTGAAAAACGAGCGGTATTGCTGTTGATATTATGACGCCAGGGGGACCCATGAATTTTGCGCTTTCCAGGGAACATAAAATGATCCAGAAGGAAGTACGCAATTTTGCCAGAAGCGAAATTGCGCCGGTAGCCGCGGAACTGGATGACAGCGAAACCTTTTCCGTGGACCTCACCCGGAAAATGGGGGAAATCGGTCTGCTGGGCATGTTCGTCTCCGATGCCTATGAGGGGCAGGGCATGGATTATCTTTCCTATATTATTGCCGTGGAAGAAATCGCCAGAGTGGACGGCTCCCAGGCGGCGACCATCGCCGCCGGCAATTCGCTGGGTATCGGGCCGATCTATTATTTCGGCAATGAAGCCCAGAAAAAAAAATATCTGCCCAAATTGTGCAGCGGGCAAGGGTTGTGGGGGTTCGGGTTGACGGAACCCACGGCCGGTTCCGATGCCGGCGGCAGCAAAACCACCGCAGTTCTGGACGGCAATGAATGGATTATTAACGGTTCCAAAATTTTCATTACCAATGCCGCCTGTGATCTGTCATTGGGGGTCACGGTGCAGGCGGTGACCGGCACCAAAGAAAACGGCAAGCCCGAGTACAGTTGTATCATTGTGGAACATGGAACCCCGGGATTTGAGGCCGTGCCCATGCACGGCAAAATGATGTGGCGGGCGTCCAATACGGCGGAACTCTATTTTACGGATGTCCGGGTACCGGCGGACAACCTGCTGGGGCAGAAAGGCGACGGTTTTCACCAGATGCTGCAGACGCTGGACGGCGGGCGTTTGTCCATCGGGGCTATGGGCCTGGGCGGGGCGCAGGGGGCCTATGATATGGCCCTGCGGTACGCCCGGGAACGATACCAGTTCAATCAGCCCATCAGCAAGTTCCAGGCAGTGGCCTTTAAACTGGCCGATTCCGCCACGGAAATTGAGTGTGCCCGCAATCTTCTGTACAAAGCCTGCTGGCTTCGAGATAACAAAAAACCGTTTGCCAAGGAAGCGGCCATGGCCAAACTGTATTGTTCCGAAACCATGGGCCGGGTGGCCGACCGGGCGGTGCAGATTCACGGCGGGTATGGTCTGATGAAGGACTACCAGGTGGAACGGTTTTATCGGGATCAGAAGCTGCTGGATATCGGGGAGGGTACCTCGGAAATTCAGCGGCTGGTGATATCACGTTATATCGGATGTTAGGAGGGATAACATGGTGGAAAAAAACGATACGCCGCATATCAATGTGGATTATTTCGAGGATTTGACCGGGGAAATCCAGCCGCCGGGAGGCGGCAAGGGCGTTAAAAGCGTGGGGGAACGCATCAAAAGCCTGCGCACGGGAAAAGGCGTCAGCCTGGAAGCGTTGGCCGCGTCCACCGGCTTTTCCCCGGAAAAACTGGCCGCCTTTGAATCCGGCCAGGCCCAGCCGCCGCTGGGTACGGTGATGAAACTCTCCAGCGCCCTGGATGCGGTTTTCGGGCAGCTGCTTTCCGGGGAAGGGGAGAAACCCTATACTGTTATCCGCAAAGAAACGCGGGTTCCCTTTGAGCGCACCGCCGACGGGGAAAAGAAAAAAATTTACAGTTATTTCAGCCTGGGTTCCGAAGTCAGAAACCGCAATATGGAGCCCCTGATCGTGTATCTGGAAGAAAATCCCGAAGAGGCCCTGTCCCGCCACGAAGGGGAAGAATTTATCTACGTTCTGGAAGGAGAGGTCGTATTGATTATCGATCAGGAGCGGTTTGAACTGCAACCGGGCGACAGTGTCTATTATCATTCCACCCTGCCGCATATGGTGGCGGCGGCCAGGAACCGGGCGGTTATCCTGGCGGTTCTCTACGAATAAAAGCGGGAAAAATGTAATTCAAACAGTGGAGGTGTTTCTATGGCGGAATGTCTCTGGCAGCCCTCGCAGGAGCGGGTTGAAAACAGCAATATGTACCGCTTCCTGCAAAGGGTGAACGAAACATTCGGACAATCACTGACCAATTATGATCAGTTGTATGACTGGTCGATTGCCCATATCCCTGATTTCTGGGGCACTTTCTGGGATTTTGCCGGGATTGTTCACTCCGCGCCGTATACGGAAGTAGTGGATGATCCGGAAAAACTTCCCGGCGCCCGGTGGTTTGCCGGCACCCGCCTGAATTTTGCGGAAAATCTTTTGCGCTACCGGGATGATCAGCCGGCCATTGTTTTCAATAATGAAGGCCGTCCCTGCCGGACCCTGACCTATGCCGCGCTCTATGACCAGGTCGCCCGGACCGCAACCGCCCTGGCGAATCTGGGCATTCAACCCGGCGACCGGGTGGCCGGATTCATGCCCAACCTGCCGGAAACCATTATCGCCATGCTGGCGGCCTCCAGTCTCGGGGCCACCTGGTCCTCCTGCTCGCCGGATTTCGGCGCCAAAGGGGTACTGGACCGGTTCGGCCAGATCCAGCCGCGAGTGCTTTTTGCCGCGGACGGCTATTTTTTCAAGGGCAAAGCCATTGACAGCCGGCCCCGCATCCGGGAAATCGTGCAGCAGCTGCCCGACCTGGAAAAAGTAGTGATTGTGCCCTTCAGCCAGGAACAGCCGGATATTGATAATATCCGGAACGCCCTGTTGCTGGCGGACTTTCAAGGGACCAATCCCCCGGAGATCGATTTTGTGCAACTTCCCTTTGATCATCCCCATTATATCATGTACTCCTCCGGCACCACCGGGGCCCCCAAATCCATTGTGCAGGGGGCGGGCGGGGTGCTGATCCAGCAACTGAAAGAGCTGCTGCTGCACACCGATCTGAAACGCGAAGACAACATTTTTTATTTTACCACCTGCGGCTGGATGATGTGGAACTGGCTGACCTGTGCCCTGGCCACCGGGGCCACGGTGATGCTTTACGACGGCAACCCTTTTGCGCCCGATCCGGGCGTCCTCTGGCGCTATGCCCAGGATGAAAAAATTACCGTCTTCGGCACCAGCGCCGGGTATCTTTCCGCCCTGCGGGATTCGGGCACTCGTCCGGCCGAAGAATACGACCTGCAGGCGCTGAAGACCCTTCTTTCCACCGGCTCTCCGCTGAATGCCGAAGGCTTCCGTTTTGTCTACCGGGAGATCAAGGAAGACCTGCAACTGTCCTCCATTTCCGGGGGAACGGATATCAACAGTTGTTTTGTGCTGGGCAATCCCATCGGGCCGGTGTACGCGGGCGAAATTCAATGCCGGGGCCTGGGGGTCAAGGTCAAGGCCTACGATGAATCCGGCCGGGCGGTTTCCAACCAGGCCGGTGAACTGGTCTGCGAGGCGGCCATCCCTTCCATGCCCATCTATTTCTGGAACGATCCGGATGGCACCAAATACCAAAACGCCTATTTCGAACGGTTTCCCGGTATCTGGACCCACGGCGATTTTATCGAAATCAACGACCGCGGCGGCATTGTCATCTACGGCCGGTCCGACGCCACCCTCAATCCCGGCGGCGTACGCATCGGTACGGCGGAAATCTACCGGCAGGTGGAAGCGCTGGAAGAGGTGGAAGACAGCCTGGTGATCGGGCAGAAATGGCGGGACGATACCCGGGTGGTGCTGTTTGTCAAACCGGCCGCCGGTTATAAGCTGGATGACGCGCTGAAAAAAAAGATTGTTACCGCCATCCGTAACAACGCTTCACCGCGTCATGTACCGGCCAAAATTCTGGAAACCCCGGATGTCCCCTATACCCTGAATATGAAAAAGGTGGAACTGGCGGTAAAGCGTATTATTGAAGGCGGCGAGGCCACCAACCGGGACGCCCTGAAAAATCCCGAATGCCTGGATTATTTTGCCGATCTCCCGGAGTTGGCGGAAGAATAAGATGCCGGATCACACCATCATCCGGGAAATTCTGGAAGGCATTTACGGCCGGGAAAGCGGGCAGGCCGCGTATGATCGAATACAACCCCTGCTGAAGCATTTTCCCGTTCAGCCGGCCACCCGGGAATCTTTTTTTTCCCAAAATGACGCCATTTTGATCACCTACGGCGACAGTCTCCACCAATCGGATTGCCCACCGCTGGAAACACTGCAGGAGTTTGCCCGAAAACGGCTGCAGAACGCCTTTTCCGGGATTCATATCCTGCCGTTTTTCCCGTATTCCTCGGATGACGGGTTTTCCGTAATGGATTTCAAAAAAGTCAATCCCCGCCTGGGAAGCTGGGACGATATCCGGCAGATCGCCGGCGCTTTTGATCTGATGGTGGATCTGGTATTAAATCACATCTCCGCAAAAAGTGACTGGTTTCAGCGCTATCTCAATCAGGAAGAAGGCTTTGAATGCCTGGCGATTGAAGTCTGCGATGATGATGACATGAGCTGCGTCGTCCGGCCGCGCACCACCCCGCTGCTGACAAAATTCTGTAAAGCGGACGGAAAAGATGTCCATGTCTGTACGACGTTTTCCGCGGACCAGGTTGATTTGAACTTTAAAAGCCTGGATGTGCTGGAAAAAATGATTGAGGTCCTTTTGTTTTACGTGCAGCAGGGGGCAAGGCTGATCCGGCTGGACGCCATCGCCTATTTATGGAAGGAACCCGGCACCTGCTGCATTCATCTGGAGCAGACCCACGACATGGTCAAACTGTTCCGCGCCGTTCTTGACCAGGTTGCCCCGGAAGTGATGATCATCACGGAAACCAACGTACCCCATGTGGAAAACATCAGCTATCTGGGAAACGGCCGGGATGAGGCCCAGATGGTCTATAATTTTACGCTGCCGCCCCTCCTGCTGTACACTTTCTTGAAAGAAGACCCCACGGTTTTCTGTCAGTGGGCACAAACGTTGCGTCTGCCCTCCGAACACACCACCTTTTTCAACTTTACCGCTTCCCATGACGGCATTGGCGTGCGTCCGCTGGAGGGCATTCTGCCGGAGGCGGAAATTCAGTTTCTGGCCGAGCATGTCCGAAAAAGCGGCGGCCGGGTCTCCTGCAAGCGCAATCCCGACGGCTCGGAATCTCCGTATGAACTGAATATCACCTATATTGACGCGCTCAGCAGTCCGGATGATGACGACGCGATCCGGGCGGACCGCTTTCTGGCTTCCCAGTCCGTTCCACTGGCGCTGCCCGGTGTGCCCGGCATCTATATTCACAGCCTGCTGGGAACCCGCAACTGGACCGAAGGAGTCAAGCAGACCGGCCGGGCCCGCACGATTAACCGGCAGCCGTTGACGCTGAAAGAAGTGTTACAGGAAATCAATACCACCGGCACACTGCGCCAGCGGATTTTTTCCACCTACGGGAAAATGCTGGCCATACGGCGCCAACAGCCGGCTTTTCATCCCCGGGCCGGGTTTGAAATTATAACGACGGAGGCTTCTCCGAAAATTTTTATCATTAAACGGTTCTCGCCCGAACAGACCATTTTTGCCCTGACCAACGTCTCCAGTCAACCGATTACGGTCGCCTTGCCGGGGCCGGACAACGCCACGCTGACCGATTTGATCAGCGGTGACCAGTTCGCGGCCGGCGCCATCCAGCTGGCGCCCTTGCAATTTATCTGGCTGGAAAAAAAAGATCACGCCGCATCGCTTTAATGCCAACCTCCCGGAAAAAGGCACTGCTGTTCAGGGGGTCTTGCCTTTTTACGCGGACATCAAAATTTGTAAAGCGTTAAACCGTTGTTTTTCCATAATCCGCTGCGAGCCGCTTTTTTTCTCTGTGAATTTTTTTGACATCTTTATCCCGATATACGATACGAATGCAAAAAACATTTCACCAAATATCTACGTAAAACAGGGAAAGACCGGTCGCTATTTCAACGCATTCAAAAAATCATTAATAAACAAGGACAACCAGCCACCCGTCATTGCGGCCGAAGAAGACTGTGTCCCAACTCGAAAAAAACAAAAAGATCGTCATTCCGGCCAGTGGAGCCAAGCGGAACGTGCGCCGGAATCCGGAATAAAACGGAAAACAAGCCATTCGTCATTCCGACGGGTGGCCCGGGTGCCCGTGGGTGAGACGCCCGGAATAGGGAACTTTGAGGAAATAAACTTTAATGGGTGGCACGGGCGAACCGAAGGTTGCCCGTGGGTGAGATTGTGAGAGCCGCCTTCCGCACGGCCAAGCGGTCGCTTTGACCGTGGCACCCTTTTCAGGCCAATAGAGAATAAGCTTTAACGGGTGGCACGGGCCAAGGCCGCCAGGCCTTGCCCGTGGGTGCTGTGGGGACTTCTGAGAGATAGCCGCCTTCGCACGGCCAAGCTTCTCGCTTTGACCGTGGCACCCTTTTCAGGCCAATAGAGAATAAGCTTTAACGGGTGGCACGGGCCAAGGCCGCCAGGCCTTGCCCGTGGGTGGTGGCTGGAAAGGCCTTGAAAAGACAGACCCGATATGCCATATTGAGAGCCAATCATTATTAATCAATCCGGTACCATGTATGACCGACGCCGACAACAGTAAAATCTGCCCGGCCTGCGGGCATGAAAACCCGGCCGATGCCACGGTTTGCGAAGGCTGCGCCACGCCTTTTGACTTGCTGTATAGAGACGATCCCACCAGGCTTAAGCCGGATGATCCTCCGCCTCCGGATTCCTTTGCTCCCGGAGACCTGATCGCCGGTCGCTATCTGGTGGAAAAAA